>JAYTEX010000281.1:0-6416 GCA_043734785.1 Pseudomonadota bacterium
ATCTTTGGATTATCGTTCATGATCCGCACTGCATGGTCGAGTTTGCCAATCGCGGCGGGACGCAACGTCGCCTTATCAAAGTCGAAGTTGGTGCCATCGAGACTCTCGATCTTAGTGCCCGCCTCTGGTCCCGGTACTGGTGCCGGCAGCGATGGCGGCGGTTCTACCGCCTGTGCACCTGCGCTTTCGACTTGGGCGATCGCGCCCAGGAATGCCTGTTTGCACGCTTCGATGTCGCCAGGCTCGAGGTCTTCGGAGGCCTGCTCCAACCAGCAGTCGTACGACGTCTGGGCACGCGCCGCAGTAGCAGGCACAGTGTCTCGCCCGGAGGTTCCAAGCGCTGCCACTAAACGTTGGCGCGCCTCAGACAGCTCGGGGACATACTTCTCTTTGAGAAATGCGCGCCGAAGTTCGACCTGATCTGGTGCGCTCGGCTCACCGGCGGCGGCCGCCGCGGCCCGCTTAGCATAGGTCTGGGCATCACGATGATCCCCGAGCCTGCCCTCGATTTGCGCCAGCGCCTGATAGTCACGCGCCAGCGACTGATTAAAGTCACCCGTGCCCGGTGGCGAATCACTGGCCTGCGCCTGCCCCTGCGAGGCATAGACGGCGAGGACTATGGCTGCGGCCATGGCGCTCGTGCGTTTTAAAGTAAACATCATTGGAAATACGCTCCTGGCGGACGATCGATTGGCTACGGAAGATGCATAGGCCGCAGCGTCGCGACGATGCCGCTAAATTTCATGTATCGGACTAGAAGTCGAAACCGATGCCGATTGAATAGGGCACTATTCCATCTTTACAGCACTCGTCGATGGGGACTTCATAGGCGATACTGCCGAAGATAAAGGTGCTCTCGTTGACGAAATACTTGAGACCGCCTTCGGGACCGACGACCGCGTCATCCTTGATACCGGCACCATAGATGCCGCCGACATTGATGCCCAGATACGGCTGCCATTTGGCCAAGTCCCACTGATAAGCGGCCTGTAAGACTGATCTGCCGTTCACCAGGGTACTGTTGCCGGTTTCGTTAGCCTGCACGCCCTGCTTGAACGTGACGATGAAATTCTTGGTGAAGTAGTATCCGAGCGAACCCGTCAGGCCAAAATTTGAATTATCGAAATCATCGTCCGATTGACCGGTCCCGGTCAGAGTGGATTCCCAGTTGCCCGCGTGCGGACCCGGATCATAGGTGTAAGGCGGCATATCTCCCAAATCCTGGGCCTGCGCGGTAGCGCTCAACGCCACCAAAGGAAATACAATGAGTAAACGATTCATCTTAGTCACTCCGCCCCAAGGTTAATCTCGATGCGCACGATGCCGGGGTCTGCATGCCTGCGCGCCACGTTGCGAAAACGCCGCAACCAGTTCATTTCTCCACCAATCAGTTGTTAAAACCGCCCGACTTGCTGCATCCACAATCGTTGTTCGCACAGACAGTCATCAGTCAGCGCGCTCAATCCAGCAAAGGTTCGAATGTGCTGGATGTTACGCAGGGGGTTTAAGGTCCCTTTTTTCAAACGTTTTCAACTGAACGCAAGTTTAGGAGTCGAAGCAGAGGCGCGCTGTAGGTAGGTGGGTTGGCCACAAGTCAGACAAACACCGACGCGCCTTGGATTGCAGCATTGGGAGACCAACGACGCCACATCAGAAGTGCGTTTAGATAAACGGTGGGGAACAGCGAAGTGCTTTCGCTACCGCTGAGGGGTCAGGACGTACGCCTTGGTCCGTACGCCAGCGCCGTATACCCAGCAATTGTTTTGAGGTCGGGCTTTATCTCGCGATGGTTGACGTTATTTGGGGTTGCCAAGCGCCATCTGCGCATCACGTTGTCGGGCCTTTTCCTGGCGCGCCAGGAGCCAGCTGGCGAGGATCACGCCGAGTGCGACTACCAGAACCATGAGAGTGGCAAGCGCGTTGATTTCGGGCGAGAGGCCGAGGCGGACTTTCGAGTAGATGACCATCGGCAGGGTACTCGCGCCGGGGCCGGAGACGAAGCTTGATATCACCAGATCGTCAAGAGAAAGCGTAAATGCCAGCAACCAGCCGGAGATCAGCGCGGGCGCGATGATGGGCAGCGTGATCACGAAGAAGACCTTGGCGGGCTTTGCACCCAGATCCAGTGCCGCTTCCTCGATCGAGGGATCCATCCCGACCAGGCGCGATTGCACGACGACCGCGACATAGGCCATCGCGAAGGTGGCATGCGCGATGATGATGGTGATGACCCCGCGCCCCGCCGGCCAGCCGATTGCCTGTTCCATCGCCACGAAGAGCAGCAGCAGTGAAAGCCCCGTGATGACTTCCGGCATGACCAGCGGGGCGCTCGCGAGGCCAGATAACAGCGCACGTCCCCGGAACACGCCGAAGCGCGTCAGGCAAAGTGCGACCAAGGTGCCGAGCACCACCGCAATCGTCGCGGTAATCAGCGCAATCTTTAGGCTCAAAAAGGCAGCCTCGAGAATTTGCTGATTGCGCATCAGCGCGGTGTACCACTTGGTGGAGAAGCCGGCCCACACGGTCACAAGTTTATTGGAATTGAATGAAAAAATGACCAGGGACAGGATGGGGATATAAAGAAACGCAAAGCCGGCCCACATCCACACCGTCACGAACGATGAACGTCGTGCGCTCATCGTGTGCGCGACGCGCTACGTTCGAGTCGGTGCTGCACGAACATGATCACCAACACCATCAGCAGCATCACGATCGCGACCGCCGAGGCGACCGGCCAGGCGCGGTTCGAGAAGAATTCACTCCACAATACAGGCCCAATCATCAGGGTGTCGGCGCCACCCAACAAATCCGGGATAACGAATTCCCCCAACGCGGGAATGAACACCAGTGAAAACCCCGCGATGATGCCGGGCAGCGATAGCGGCAAGGTGATCGCGACAAAAGCCTTGAGGGGTCGACAACCGAGATCCGCCGCGGCTTCGAGCAGGGTCAGGTCCATCTTCTCGAGCGTGGTGTAGAGCGGCAGGATCATGAACGGCAGGTAGGAGTAAACCATTCCGATGTACACCGCGAAATCGGTTTTCATCATCACGATCGGATGCTCGGTAATGCCGAGCCCCATCAAAATATTGTTGATGATACCGTTGTTGTTGAGCAATCCGATCCAGGCGTACACGCGCAACAAGAAAGACGTCCAGAACGGCAGAATCACCAGCATTAAGAGCATATTGCGCGACGTCGGTTCGGCCCGCGCCATGCCATAGGCCATGGGATAGCCGATCAGGAGGCACAGGCAAGCGGAAACGAACGCAATCTTCACTGAGTTTAGATAAGCCTTCCAATACAGGGCATCTTCGATCAGGAATTTGTAATTATTCAGATTGAGTTTGAGCGTGAGGTAGCCCTTCTCGGTCATTTCAAGCAGCGAACTGTAGGGCGGCTGCGCGATGAGTTGATCTGCAAAAGAAATCTTGAGCACGATGACGAAAGGGATCAGAAAGAATATCGCCAGCCAAGCGTAAGGCACCGCGATCACCAACCCTCGCCCGCTCAAGCCTAGCCACCCAACCCCATTGAGCAGCACCCGGATCGGGGTGATCCTGGCCAAGGTGCGCAGCAGCGGTTCCCCCGAGACCGCCAGCTCATCGCCGAGCGGGAGATGCCCGTAGCGACTCATGTCGTGAGCACCACACCGCTCGCGGCGTGCCAGTTCAGGTACACATGGTCATCCCAATTGATGACATCACCGGCATGTCGAATAAGATTGGTCTGGGTAACCTTGACCAGCTTGCCGGTTTTCAAGCGGACATTGAACACCGACACATCTCCCATGTAGGCGATGCTTTCGACCACACCTGCGAGGCAATTCTCCGCGGGATTCTCGGGTGCTTCATGCGCGATGCTGATTTTCTCGGGGCGCAGCGCCACGGCGATAGCGGCGTTGGGCGGCGCGGCGACACCGTGATTGATGAAGATCGTGCAATCCGCTTCGTCTGAGCGGATGCGGACGTAATCATTGTCTTCATCGGTGATCCTGCCTTCAAACATATTCACGGAACCCACGAAATCCGCCACGAAGCGGCTGGTTGGGAATTCGTAGATCTCGGGTGGGGTTCCCACCTGTATGATTTGCCCCGCGTTCATCACGCCGATGCGGGACGAGAGCGTCATGGCTTCTTCTTGATCGTGAGTGACCACGACGAACGTGACGCCAAGTTTTTCCTGGATGTTCATGAGTTCGAACTGAGTGGACTCGCGGAGCTTCTTGTCGAGCGCACCGAGGGGTTCGTCGAGCAGCAGGAGCTTAGGCTGCTTAATCAGCGATCTCGCCAGCGCCACGCGCTGGCGTTGTCCGCCGGAAAGTTGATGCGGTTTGCGACTCGCAAACGGTGCCAGCTTCACGAGATCCAAAATGCCTTTCACGCGCTCCCAGAGCTCTTTCTTGGGGGTGTGATCCTGTTTGAGGCCGAAGGCGATGTTGTCTTCCACCGTCATATGCGGGAACAGTGCATAGGACTGGAACATCATGTTGATGGGACGCTTATAGGGCGCAATGCCGGCCATGTCCTGCCCGTCAAGGAAAATCTGACCGGCGTCCGGCTCCTCAAAGCCAGCCAGCATGCGCAGCAGGGTGCTCTTGCCGCAACCCGAGCCGCCGAGCAAGCAGAAGAGTTCCTGCTTGTAGATATTCAGCGAAACATTATTGACTGCGACGAAATCGTTAAACTTCTTGGTGACGTTCTGAATCCGGATATAGGGTGTGGCCGTGGGATCCTTCCACGGTTCCGCGGCCAGTACTTCCGGCTTTTTCCCCTCCAGCATGCGCATCTCCCTCGGCGGGCGACTACGGCCCTGATCGCGGTTACTGCTTATTGATTCGTCTTCACTCGCGTCCAGGCGCGGGTGGTCAAGCGATCGTACTCCGGGGTATTCACCACGTTCGGAAAGAGCTTTTCCTTCGTCGCCGCATCCGGGTAGATCGCTTTGTCGTTGCGCACTTCTTCCTTGATCATGGACATGGAGGCGAGGTTTCCATTGGCGTAGTTCACGTAGTTGCTGACTGCCGCGATCACCTCTGGGCGTAGCACGTAATCGAGGAATTTATAGGCGTTCGCGGCATGGGGGGCATCCTTGGGGATCGCCATTGTATCGATCCACATCAACGCGCCTTCCTTCGGAATGAAGTAGGCGATTTCATTGCCGTTTTTCGCTTCTGCGGCGCGGTCGCGCGCGATAAAAACATCACCGCTCCAACCCAGCACGAGGCAGAGCTCGCCGTTGGCGAGATCGTTGATGTACTGCGAGGAATGAAAGTATTTGATCGACGGCCGTAGGCCCATCACCAGTTTTTCAACCAGCGCCAGGTTTTCTTCCGTTTGACTGCCGGTCGGCAAGCCAAGATAACGCAGTGCGGTGGGGAAGGTTTCTGATGGAGCGTCCAACGTGGCGACGCCGCAGTCCTTGAACTTGGCGACAATCTCTGGCTTGAAGAGGATATCCAGGCTGTCGAGCGGGGCATTCGGCATGCGTTCCTTGATCATCGCTACGTTGTACCCCACACCCGTCGTACCCCACAGCCACGGCAACACATGTTGGTTGTCCGGATCGTAGCCGGCCAGGACTTTCATGATGTCGGGATCGAGATTCTTGTAATTCGGCAGTTTGGTCCGGTCCAAGGGCTGAAATACACCGGCTTGGATCTGGCGCGCCACAAAAGATGCGGACGGCACGACGATGTCGTAACCGGTGTTGCCGGCCAGCAATTTCGCTTCGAGCACTTCATTCGAATCGAGTACGTCGTACTGGACCTTGATGCCAGTTTCTTTTTCGAAATTGGCGATGGTGTCTTCGGCGATGTAATCGGACCAGTTATAGATATTGAGGACTTGATCCGCACCGGCAGCGGGCGTTGCGGGTGCGGCGGTGGCGGTGTCCGGGCTGGTAGCGTCGGGGCTATCGTCGCTGCCGCCACACCCCGTCAGCGCGAGTAGCAGCGCGGCCAGATAAAGCGCAGTAGGCATTGAATGGGTCATGGTCTGCAACCCTCAAGCATAGCGATAAGGCCACTGGTCTGGTGAGGCGACTCCGGCTGGCCGCCGTTAGGGATCGACACTACGCGATTGAATACCCTAGCCGCAACTGTTCTGTGCTGGCGGCACCTTAGAGCTGCACGCGGGAGACCTTACGCGCGCTAAATAGTCGTCCCTGAAACACGAAACCCGATCGGGTTATTGGGGTGAGCTGGGTAGGTTGGGGTGAGCTTGCGAAGCCCAACAGTGGGTACACCCGCTCGCGCGGCTACTCGGATTCGCGGCTACGGGGTCACTCGGCGGATCATGGATGTTGGGGTTCGCGGCACTCACCCCAACCTACCTCGAACACGCTGCCCGCATGCGCTTTGGCGGCGATAGAAGCGACTTTTTCAGATCGGGTAGGTTGGGGTGAGCTTGCGAAGC
>JAYTEX010000282.1:0-3584 GCA_043734785.1 Pseudomonadota bacterium
GAAGTCGTAATTGCAGTGCCCTGCGTTTCCTTGAGATACAAGGCGAGGTAGGTCACGAGTGCGAACTGGCCAAGCGGGAGCAGCGCCCCTGAGAGTCCGAGCAGCACAATATCGCGGGTCAACAAGGCGCGGAAGCCATAGGCCGGCGCGGCTCTGGCGGCGGCGTGTTCGCCTCGCGCGGGAGGTGGATAGCGATGCCAGCAGAGGAGCGCGGCGAGGATGCTCAAACCTCCGCTCGCCACGATGGCCCACCGCCAGCCATGCGCCAGCGCAATCAGCGGCAGGATCGCGGCCGCCAGTGCGCCGCCAATCGGGATACCGGTCTGGCGCAGTCCCATCGCGCTCCCACGGTGCGCGAGCGGAAACCACCGCATCACTGTTCGGCTACCCGCTGGAGTCGCAAACGATGCGCCGATCCCGGTGATAAAGAACATCGCGAGTGCGGCGAAAAATCGGTGCGTCACAATAATCGCAATACAGCTCACGCCGACTATCAGATTGCCCCACACGAGCGCCGCGCGCTCACCCTTCATATCGACCAGCCAACCGGCGAAGAAGAGCGACACGAACGAGCCGCCCATGAGCGCGGAATTGAACAGGCCGACCTCACCCCGCGTGAGGGCGAGATCGGCCTGTAGAAAGGGCGCCAAGGTCGGCACGCCCTGGGTCACGATTGAGACCGTGATCTGCGCCACGATCGCGAGCGCGAGCAGCTGCCAGTGCGAAGGAGAGGTAGAAATAACGCGGGCCCTCGTGCGGCTTCGATGTGCCGCAGCGGTTTACTTGCGCAATTCGCGCCGCATGATCTTGCCGCTCGCGGTCTTGGGCAATTCCTCGACAATCTCGATTTCACGCGGCCGCTTGTAGGCGGCCATTAGATCCTTGCAGAACTCGATGATCTCGGCTGGTGTTGTCGTCATGCCCGCTTTCAGGCTTACGAAGGCTTTGACGCTCTCACCGCGATACGCATCCACCACGCCGACCACTGCGGCTTCGCGCACTGCGGGGTGTGTATACAGCACATCCTCTACTTCTCGCGGCCACACTTTGTAGCCGGAGGCGATGATGAGATCTTTTTTGCGGTCGACAATATAGAACCAACCGTTTTCATCCATGAACCCAACGTCGCCGGTATGGATCCCGCGTGCTTCGAAGGCCTTGGCGGTTTCTTCGGGCTTCTGCCAGTAACCGGGCACGACCATCGGGCCACCGCTGACGAGTTCTCCGACTTCACCCACCGGCAGCGTATTGCCCTCCTCATCCACGATATGCACCATCGCGCCACACACCGGCACACCGACTGCGAGCGCGCCGGTATTGGGATCCACCGGCGCATCGCCGCCTAAGGGCACCGCATGGGTGGGACTGGTCGTTTCGGTCATGCCATAAATATTGTGGATGTAGGCGCCAAACTGCTGCTTGAAAGCAGCAACAGTCGCGGGTGCGACAGGCGCACCGCCGCTGTAGACTTTCGTCAGCGTTGAAAAATCGTAGCCCTTGGCGTCTTCGCTGTTCATCAGCGCGATGTAGACCGTGATCGACGCCACGACGAAAGTCGCGCCATGCAGCTCGATCAGTTTAGCCGTGGTCGCCGGATCGAAACGGTAGTAGAGGATCAGCGGACAGGGCACCAGGAAAGACGTGGTGATCTGCGCGATTAGGCCCGTGATATGAAACAGCGGCGCTACGCCGAGAATCACGTCTTGTGAGCTTAGGTTCATCCAGGCGCGAAAGTTCTGACTGTTGTAGACGATGTTCGCGTGCGTATTCATCGCGCCCTTCGGCGGGCCAGTGGTGCCGGAAGTGTAGGTCAGCAGCGCGGTATCGCTACCATCGATTTCGATGGGCGCTGGTTGCTGGCCCATAAATTGCTCCAGCGTGCTCAGTAGATCGCTGGTGCCTACGCAGGGCATGCGCCTGGAATCTTTCAACAAGGCAGGCCGCGAGGCGCCCAGAAATTCGAGTTCGGAGGTCGTAAACACCTGCTCGACCTTGGATTGCGGCACCACGCCCTGGGCGATTTCGTGATAGAGCGACTCCAAGGTCACCAACATCCGCGCGCCGGAGTCATTCAGGAGCAGGGCGACTTCTTTATGCCGCAGCATCGGATTCACCGAGACCAGGATGCCGCCGGCTTTCCAGGTGCCGAGCATCGCGATCACGAACTGCGGTACGTTCTGCAGATAGACCGCGACCCGATCACCCTTGTGCAAGCCACGCGCCACGAGCGCGCAGGCAAATGCATCGCTCAGGCGGTCGATCTCGCCGGCCGTGAGCGCCTGATCGAAGTAGTAAATGAGGGTTTGGGTCGGCGCGCGCTGCACGGCCGCTTTGAACATCGCCAGCGCATGCGGAAATTCCGGCACGATCTCGGCCGGTGTCCCGGGGCGATACTGACTGAGCCAGGGCTTGTTGGTATAGGCGTTCATGTGGGCTTCAGGATTGCGTTGGAAAGGTCGCACACTATACCGAATCAAAGGCAGTTTGCGGCTCCAATGACGGCCTCGGATGCGCGCGCAGTAACGCGTTTAGAGCACTTTGACGCGGCGCTCTGCATCCTCCAACCAAATGTCCGCGAACTGCGCACACGCGCGACCATGCTGAAAACTTGTCACCGCGATCAGCCACACGCGCACGATGCGGCCTGGCGGCGGTCCCATCGCGGTGGCCACATCGGCATACACCGCGCGTTGTTCCGTTTGCCAAACACCCAAATTGGCCGTGCCTTGGCGCACGACGTAATGGGTCTCGCGCCGCGTCCACGCGGGGACCGGACAGTGAAAGTGAGTTTCCGGTGGTAGGGCCGCACTCCAGATCCACGTGAGGTCGCGCCCATTATCGAATTCGGTCGCAATCGAAAAATAATCGTGGGTGTGGGTGCGGTCCTCGGCGACGGTGCTCGGCAATTGTTCGGCACGCCAGGACCAGCGCAAAGTCGTCGCCTGCGTCAGTGGCACATCGACTGCGGTCGTGAGGATGCCTTGGTCGTCTGTTGCCTCAAGCGCGATCACTCGGCGACCGTCCACGACCGCTTCACGGTAGATCTCCGAAGTCCCCGTTTCGAGCAGGTAATGCCATCCGACTGGCGGGTACACGGGTTGCGCGAGGCGCGCGCGTTCCGCGCGGAGAAAACTGCCCGCAGGCGATCCCAGTAAGGCATCAAGACCGGTAGTCGCTGGACCCTGCCACGCGATCACCCAGCAGCCTAGGGCGCCCGAGAGTCGAGTGTAGAGATCGGGCGAAGTCGCGAGCGCGCCATAGCGGTCCTGCCATCTGCCCATGTAGATCCCGAGCTCGATTTCGCCCGCGACATCGGCCGTGAATGTCCCACTCTCCGCGCTCAGATTGACGATGCCCCCGCCAGGCGTGACCCGCGCCCAAAGGTGAAAGCGGGGCCCGCCATAACGCGCGGGATGGGTGGTTGACCAATGGACGCGGCCTGCTGCGAAAAGGCTGAACTGCTGGCCAGGCGTCACGTGTAGACCAGTGGGCTGCCAAGGGGGTTGGTGACCAGGCAGTTCGCACCAAATCTCGCCGGCAATCGCGCCAAGCGGCGATTGCGCCGCAAGTTCAGTGCGGAGCGC
>JAYTEX010000283.1:0-11291 GCA_043734785.1 Pseudomonadota bacterium
CACGCGCTCAGGCGTCGGAAATACGCACGCCGCGGGTGGCAACACGATGATTCCCGCCTACCGAAAATCCCGCTTGGCGCGTTGCCATCCCTTCATTGCAAACGATGCTGAACATCTGCGAGAAGATGCGTTGTTCGAGAGGCATCTCGCCGAGCTGAGTAATCTCCGTCGTTCAATGCCTGCTTGGCAGATGATAACCGTTCTTGGCCAGTTTGATTTTGTACAGGCTATGACCGGAGGTGACGTATAAGACATTCAGTTCTTCACCGCGGCCAAAGCCAACATTGGTCGGAAGTTCTTTGCCGGTTGAAATGAATGCGATTTCCTTGCCCTGCGGGTTGTACACCGCGATCCCTGGCCGATTTTCGGCCCGCACTGCTGCATACAGGTTTCCATCGACGTCTGCGGCGAGGCCATCTGGACCGCTAAAGGGATGATAATCGACGAGCGTTCGCCGCTTCGATACTGAACCATCCGGGGCGAGATCGTAGGCCTGGAGCAAGTGATGACCTTGAACGGGGGGCGTTTCATCCTTCCTGACACGCAAAAAATCGAACCAGCCGTTGTCGTTTGAAACCACATAAAGCGTTTTCTGATCGGGAGATACCAAGACGCCATTGGCTTTTCCGCCATCGATTAGGACTCGCGTGACCGTGGCGTCGGGGTCCAGCCGATAAACCGCATATCCGGGCTGGTAGATAGGCTCGTGACCGATATAGCGCGGGTCGGAAAAATAAATCCGGCCCGCTTCATCGATCGTGATGTCATTGGGCGCGTTATAAGGCTGGCCCTCGTAACGGCCGGTCAGAATGTAGCTTCTACCCGTGTGCATATCCGTTTTGATCAGCATGCGGCCTCCAAAGTCGGCGCCAAGGGCCGCGATCATATTGCCGTCCTGATCAAATTTAAGGCCATTGGACATGCCGGACGGACTGCGCCATACGGTGGTGTCTCCAGTTCTGGGATCGAACCTGAAGAGATTGCCGGCCTGCGGAAATTTACCGGAAGGGTCCTTGCACAGCGACGTAAAAGTCACATCGGAGAAATAGAGAAAACCATCAAGCCCGGCCGCCACGCCTTCGGTGATGACGCAGCCGCCGTCGAACAGCCGCATGAGTTTTGCGCCGGCTGAGAGAATGCTGGCTTCGCCCGTGGGTGGCGGAAATCCCGCGCCCTCTCCCTCGAATAACTTCGCACTCGAGGCCGCAGTCGCCGCGCCTAAGCCGAGCAGAAATGCACCGGCGCGAAGTAATCGCCGCGTAGATATCTTCATTGAGGTTCTCCCATTAAAGCGTGGGATTCACACCGCGTTCGCTTGGCATTGCTTTCTGGCGGTCAAGGCGTGATGGCGACTTTGAACACACCGTCACGCTGGTTGGAGAAGAGGTCATAGGCCGCTTCGATGTCGTCCAGCTTAAAGCGGTGCGTGACCATCGCGCCGAGGTCCACTCGGCCCGATTCAATCACTGCCATAAGCCGGCGCATCCTTTCCTTGCCGCCCGGACAGAGCGTGGTCACGATCGTGTGGTTGCCGAGACCTGCTGCGAAGGCACCGAGCGGGATGCTGAGGTCGGACGAATAGACGCCAAGGCTCGACAACGTGCCGCCAGGTCTGAGCACACGCAGGCAGGCCTCGAATGTCGACTGGGTGCCGAGTGCCTCGATGGCGACATCAACGCCACGTCCATCGGTGAGCCGTAGGATTTCTTCGACAGGATCGGTGCGGCTGAAGTCGATGACATGATCGGCGCCGAGCCGCCGCGCCATATCGAGCCGTTCGGGCAGTTTATCGATGGCGATGATCTTCGAGGCGCCCAAGAGCTTTGCGCCGGCCGTGGCGCACAGCCCAATTGGCCCCTGCGCGAAGACCGCGACCATGTCGCCTATCTTGATGCCACCGCGCTCCGCGCCGCTGAACCCGGTCGACATGATATCCGGACACATCAAGACCTGCTCGTCGGTGAGGCTGTCGGGGACCGCTGCTAGATTTCCGATCGCGTCGGGAACAAGCACATACTCAGCTTGGCACCCATCGATCGTGTTTCCGAACTTCCAGCCGCCTATCGCTTTCCAGCCGTGGCGGGTGCCCGGTCCGTCTTGCGAGGATTGACCGCACTGACAGGCATTGCTGTAGCTGCTTGGCGTGATAGCGCCTGCGATGACCCGTTGCCCCTCGCTGAAACCTTTAACGGCAGAGCCGAGCTTCTCGATGATGCCGACAGGCTCGTGGCCAATCGTCAGGCCCTTCTCAACCGGATACTCACCCTTCAGGATGTGGACGTCCGTGCCGCAGATGGTGGTGGTGGTGATTCGAATAAGCGCGTCCAGCGGCCCGACATCAGGAATCGGCTTTTCATCCAGCACGATCCTGCCGGGTTCGACGAAGATGGCTGCTTTCATTTTTGGCATTTTTTGATCCTTAAATTTCGAAGCGGTCCGCCTTAGCTGATGACTCAACTCGCCAGCGGTTCGGCGGTGCATCGGTTGCGGGCCGATGCACCATTGTAGCCCTCGCGCGACAGCAGTACCGGAGATTTTCAGGATCATTTAGCGCGATTGAGTGCATCTCTGCCCTAGTCATTAACCGAAGGGTGATGCAAAGTGGTTTGCTGTGATCCGAACGAAAATCGAGCCCGCCGCTACAGATCGCTTCCGCGAATGCGGTGTGATGCCCAAGATCCCTGGCCGATCATTGCTTGTCAGGCCGGCCTCGCTGGTAGCGATGTTGTTACTGGCGATGAACTTGAGACATCGACCCCGTCTGCTCGCGCGTGTTCGAGGCTGAAGTCGAGGCGGATCTTGAAGCGCGCATTCAAGATCGATATCGAAACTTGTGAACACTGCGGCGGCACGGTGAAGGTGATCGCGAGCATCGAAGATCCAGCCGTGATCAGACAGATCCTCGAGCACCTTGAACGACGTTTAGAGATTGTCCTGCGTCCAATGACCAATATTACGGTAGAGTTAGATGCGAACATGCACTCTTAACGCATGTCGCGAGTAAGCGATACGATTTTGCAACCACTATCCGCAATGACGGAGGAGCAGAGATGTCCAGCACTGCAATGGCGCACGCTACCACGGCCCCCCAATCAGCCACGTGCCTCGACGTCATCGTCATCGGCGCGGGATTCAGCGGCATGCACGCGCTGTACAGCCTGCGGGCGCACGGACTGAAAGTCCGCGTCTACGACGAAGGGCATCATGTGGGCGGCACGTGGAACTGGAATCGTTATCCCGGCGCGCGCGTCGACTTTCCCGTCGCGCCCTATTACTGCTACACGTTCAGCGATGAGCTCATGAATGAATTCGACTGGCCTGAGCGACAGCCGGACCAGGCCACGGTGTTGAAGTACCTAAACTTCGTGGCCGACCGCATGGACTTGCGGCGCGACATTGAACTCGGTACGCGTATCACCGGTGCAACTTACGACGAGGCCAGTCAGCGCTGGCGGGTGGATACCAGCACGGGAGCGCAGGTGGAAGCGCAGTTCCTGATTTGTGCGAGTGGCGCGTTGTCTGCGGCGAACTCACCGAACATCCCGGGCATCAAGACTTTTGCCGGCGACTGCTACCACACCGGGCGCTGGCCGCAAAACCCCAAGGTAGACTTCACCGGCAAGCGGGTTGCGGTGCTGGGGACGGGTTCGTCGGGAGTGCAGTCCATCCCGCTCATCGCGCGCGAGTGCAAGCACCTTACCGTGCTGCAGCGAACGCCGCAATACACCGTGCCGGCCGGCAATCGGCCGGTCGATCCAGCGTTCGTCGCCAACGCCCGCGCCACCTGGCCTGATATCAAACGGCGCATGCGCGTCACGCCATTCGGATCGCCCTTCATAGCGTCCACCATCCGGGCCATGGAACACACCCCGGAGCAGCGCCGCGAGGTCTACGAGCGCTTCTGGCAAGAGGGCGGTTTCAACATCGTAATCGACACTTACTGCGATCTGTTCACCGACAAGGCGGCCAACGACACCTTGAGTGAGTTCGTACGCGAGAAGATCCGCGGCATCGTGAACAATCCTGACACGGCGCAAAAACTGCTGCCGAACTACCTGTTGGGAACCAAGCGGCAGATACTGGATGATGGTTACTACGATACTTTCAACCGCGACAACGTAACGCTGGTGGATCTGCGCGAGGATCCGATCGTCGAGTTTTATCCCGGGGGCGTGCGCACGAAGACGGGTGACCATCGGCTGGACACGCTGGTGCTGGCAACCGGCTTCGATGCCATCACGGGCTCGTTGCAGCGACTCAATCCGCGTGGCCGCGGCGGTGTGACCTTGAACGAGCGCTGGAAGTCCCGCTTCAATTCCTACCTTGGCATCACAATCCCGGGTTTCCCCAATCTTTTCATGGTCCATGGCCCCGAGTCCCCGGGTGTGCTCTTCAATATGCCGCTAGGCGCCGAGATGGAGAACGATTGGATCCGCGACTGCATCCTCCATGTGCGCGCACAGGGCCAGGGTGCGGTAGAGCCGGCGCCGGGCGTGGACATAGCGTGGGGCGAGGAGGTTGCAGCCCATGCGCACCAGACGCTATTCGAGCAAACCGAATCCTGGTACACGGGCGCCAACATCGCGGGCAAGCACCGGCAGTTCGCAGTCCACGTAGCCGGGCCGCAGTATTTCGCCAAGCTCGGGGAGGTGGCCGCGCAGGGGTATCCCGGCTTCGTGTTCGAGCCGGCGTTCATGGCGAAGATCGCCGGAGCATGACGATTCCGCAGACCATAGCGGCGTGGCAGAGCGACGGGCCGCGGTCGGCATAATACCCGGGGAGCGTATTGAAAATGCGCGAGGCGCACATCGTGCCCCTATCGAAAGATGAGCGAATGCGGCACCTTCAACAGTCATGAAGCGATTGGCCGCTCACTCCTCCGGCGCACACAGATCCAGCGTAGAAAGAAGCCACGCGTAATGCTGCTGCGCACCTTAATCAATCCTGCCGAGGTTGTCCGGATGCGGGTTCTGCGACGCTCGATTCCGCGGGAAAGAACGCTTATCCTTCTGATTCAAGTAACGCTCGATGTCAATGGCGATCCGGTTCTTAACTCTGACGGGCGCTAACGCCGAATAGCGCTGCTGCTCAGCCCTCGCGAACGCGATGACGAGAGGCTGACCAGATCTTCTGCACCGAGCATCGGAGAGGCCTGCGCAGAAGATGGATACCAAGAGAGGGTGATTGATGGCAGTAGTCGCATCATTAAGACCAGAGGTTAATAGCCTGTTTCAACAGGCTATTGAAACTGCGATCCGAGAGCGAGGCGAGGTTGGTCTGCAAGTCGCGGTCTATCACCATGGCGAGCTTGTCGTGGATGCCTGGGGCGGGATTGCAGATGAGACCACTGGGCGCAAAGTCGATGGCGACACCCTGTTCCCGGTCTTCTCCCTCGTCAAGGCGGTCACGGCTACGGCGCTGCATATCCAGGCGGAGCGCGGACTAATCGAATATGACCAGCCCATCGCCCGCTACTGGCCTGAGTTCGCGGCGCAGGGAAAAGAGCGAGCAACGGTACGAGATGCATTGAGCCACCGGCTGGGTATTCCACAAATGCCAGACGGTGTCACGCCGGAACTGATGAGTGACTATGACTGGATGGTTGACCAGTTGGCGCGGATGAAGCCACGCTTCGAGCCTGGAACCGACAACGGTTACATGTGTTACACGTTCGGGTGGGTGATCGCGGAATGCGTCCGACGCACCGATCCGCAACACCGGCCGTTTGGTGCCTTCGTGCAAGAAGAAATCTGTGTCCCGCTCGGAATTACGGATCTGTGGATCGGCATCCCTGACCAAGTGGAACCGCGCGTGGCGAGGCTAAAAAATTCTGTCCCGCGGCCATTGCCACCTGATCTACCGATTTTCGCTGCGATCCCACCGCAGGTCGCGACAGTCGAAGAAGTATTTGGGCGTGCTGACGTGCGGCGCTCGTGTCATCCGGGTGCGAACGGGATCATGAACGCGCGTAGCGCGGCGCGGATATTCGCCATGCTCGCTAATGGCGGGGAACTCGATGGCGTTCGCTTACTGTCGCCCGCGCGTGTGCGCACCTTCAGCGTCCCTCGCCCAAATACTGAACGTTCGGACACCATTCTTGGCTTTCCGGTGCGGATTGGGACCGCCGGGTATTGGTTGGGGGGAGAAGTCAGCGCCGAGTACCCGTACCGTCTCGTGGGTCGTAATCCCCGCACGCTGCATCATCCCGGTGCGGGTGGCTCGATTGGCTGGGCAGACCCGGATGCGCGCCTCGCGGTCGCGATCTGTCACAACCGGATGACCCATGCCCCGAGCGAAGCATTCGCGCCCATCCGTGACGCGGTGGAGCAAGTATTTGGAGTCACGTGAGACATCCCCTGCTGCGTACAGTGTGAAACAGCTGGTGAACCAAGCAATGACATGAAAGTGGGAGGCCGTTATGGCACTTCAAGTACAGGGCGGTTGTAGATGTAGACTCGTGCGCTATGAGTGCATAGCCGACCCAATCGCAGTGACGCTCTGCTACTGTCGCGATTGCCAGAGTTCATCAGGAGGCTCGTGCGGGAACTACGTGATTATGCCTGCTTCAGCAGTGACAGTGACGGGCCAAACAACGGGTTATAGCGTGCAGGCCGAAAGTGAGCGATCCGTGCGTCGGGAGTTTTGTGGTGTGTGCGGGTCACCGCTGTTCGCCCAGACCCCTCGCCTGCTCGCGATCACCGTTGCGAGCTTTGATGATCCGGGTCCATTCAAGCCGACGATGGCCATCTGGCTCGATAGCGCACAGCCCTGGGTCTTGATCCCCGACAACATAGCGCGCTTTCCCAGAAATCCACCCCTGTCCGCTGGAGCATAGCAAGGCCTCATGCATCACCGCGGACGATTCAGAAGGAATGACGATGAAAAATGATGTTCATGCGGAACAAGACGATGCCAGCGGGAACGTGAGTTCGTCCATCAGTTACATGACCACGATGGCACAAAAGCCGGCGCGCTACCTCTGCACCCCTCCGCCGGGCGTTCCCGAGTTGAATTGGCAGCTCGCACCAGAATCGGTACAGATACACAACGGCCGTCCTCTGCTGACTTTGTTGTCATTAGAGAAGCAAGGCTTTACGTTGCGGCGAGTCGACACTGCGGTAACGGACTTTTACGACGACACACAGGTCACGGAGACCTATTATCCAGAAGTGGAGAGTCTCGTCAGAGACTTGACAGGGGCGCAGAAAGTGCTGGTCTTCGACTACAACCTCCGGATCAGTTCGAAGGGAGATCGCGACACGACCAGGGCGTTTCCTCCCGCTCGATTCGCGCACGCCGACTACACGCAGAAGTCGGCTCCGCAGCGAGTGCGAGACTTGCTGTCCGAGGGTGAGGCCCAGGAGCGACTTCTGCAGCGGTATGTCTTCATCAATGTCTGGCGGCCGATCAAAGGGCCGGTTGAGAATGACGCGCTTTCCCTTTGCGACGCGCAAACCGTGGCCCCAAACGATCTGGTGGCCACTGATTTAATCTATGCTGATCGGACGGGTGAATTTTACAACGTCACGTTCAACCCGAACCACCGCTGGTATTATTTTCGTCATTTGGAGGCTAGTGAAGTCCTCGTGTTTAAGAATTTCGATTCGCACGACAAAAGGGTCGTTCCACACACTGCCTTTCGCGATCCGACGGCGTCGCCTACTGCGCCACCGCGTGAAAGTATCGAAGTGCGCACGATCGCGTTCTTATGAATCGATACACCCGCATCGCGATGCGCTGTTGCTGATTGCCGCAATGAGCACTGTCGACATCAAGCGTGCGCGGTTCCCATTCGGCCGGATTCAGCGTCTGCATAGCGGAAAACCGAATCGGTACCACCTGCGGCTTCAGGCGACGAGGAAAGCCGCGCCAGAATTTCGCGACCGATGGTGAGATGTTGAAGTTTATGGGGAAAGCACTCCGGAGGAAGACCTATGACCAAGCTCGGTGGCGGGTGTAGATGCGGAACGATCCGCTACGAATGTCATTCTGAACCGTTGACCGTTTCGTTCTGCTACTGTCGTGATTGTCAGAAGGCCTCGGGAGGTCCGTTCTGCAATTACGCGGTTGTGCCGGCGGAAGCGGTCAAGATCACAAAAGGTCAAACTAAAAGTTACGTCGTCCATGCGGACAGTGGTAACACAGTACAGCGCGAGTTTTGTGCCGAGTGCGGAACGCCTCTTTTTGCGAGTAACGGTAAGGTATTCGTGCTGACGATCGGCAGCTTGGACGACGCTCGCGACATCCGGCCAGCGATTGCTATCTGGCTTGACAGCGCACAACCGTGGGCCCCGGTTCCGGATAATGTAGAGCGCTACCCCCAGAATCCGCCGATCACGCTTGGAGCCTGACCCTTATCGTGGGTAAGCGGAATAATCAACGCGGATTTTTGCAAAATTTCACGCTGCAGGTTGGCTGTATTGCCAAAACTGCGGCAACTCGTGAGTAAGCTGGTGGAACAAGGAGAGCGCGAGACGATGGAAGAGCGATGGATAACCTTTTTCAGTGAAGGATCACGTCTCATTGGCAATCTTTTTATGCCCTCGGGCATTCAGGCCGGAGAAAAGCGCCCTGGTATTGTGCTGTGTCACGGCTTCACCGGAATCCGGGAGCTGATGTTGCGGGATTACGCCCGACGGTTCGCGGAGGCCGGCTACATTGCACTGATCTTCGATTACCGTGGTTTCGGCGAGAGCGAAGGACCCAAGTGGCGCCTGCTTCCAATGGAGCAAGTCGACGACATCCGCAACGCGCTTACGTGGCTGTCGACGCAGCCCGAGGTCGATACACAGAGAATGGGTTTGTGGGGGACCAGCTTTGGCGGTGCTCACGTTCCTTACGTCGCCGGAGTCGACACACGGGTGAAGGCAGCAGTCGCACAGGTTGGATTTGATACTGGCGAGCGCTTTTTGCTCAGCGTGCGCAACGACAGTGAGCAAGCCGAATTGCGGCGACAACTCGACGACGATCGGCGGCTGAGAGTGGTAGAGGGACAAGGTCGTTTCATCGATCCCTTCGAGCGCGCGTTAAGCAACCCTCAGGCGAGTGGTTTTATCGGCAACGCACTGCAGTCCTATCCGCATATGCGGTGCTTGCTCTCCTGGCAGACCTGGGAAAAAACGCTCGAATACCGACCCCTCGACGTCGTGGACAAAATTACGCCGCGGGCATTGTTGCTGATTGCCGGCGAGCACGACACGGTTTGTCCACCTGCCGGCTACCAGAAACTGTATGAATGTGCGGGTGATCCAAAAAAATTGATCATCTTGCCCATCTCACACTACGAGATATACGTAGGGCACTGGTTCGAAGAATCGGCGGCGCATGCAGTGCAGTGGTTTGATACGTACTTGAAATATAATGGCATCGAAGATCCGGGAATCATTACCGAAACGCCGGCATGATTTCAGTGGTGAACAGATCGAGCTGGCGCTGCAGCTTATCCGGCGGCATCAGGCCTTGATCGAGGTACCAGCCGAACCATTCGGGATTGACGTCATCGCGCAGCTCCGCGATCTGGCGTTTGACGTCATCGACAGTGCCGACGATGGCAAAGCGCGCTTCCACCATGCGCTCGAATGAAAACGGCACGGGGCCGGTTTCGCCAGGACGACGAAAGCCCTCGAAGAAACCGAAGCCAGAGAAATAGCGCACGAAGGCATCGCCGAGGGCGGCGGCACCGAGCTTGAACGCCTCCTCGTAGGTATCCCCGAGATAGACCATGCGAAAGGCGCCTAAATTCTCGCCCAGTGCACGCGGGCGCCCGTGCCTAGCCGAGGCTTCCTGGTAGGCTTTGCATACGTCACGGAAGATGCTGGGGCCGGCCAGGCTCCAAGTCATGATGTCCTCCTGCGCACACCACTCGATGGTCTCGGCGCTCCCCGAGAAGGCCTGCCACAGCGGCGGGTGTGGTTGCGTATAAGGCTTGGGCACGACGCAGATCTTGCGCACCACGCCGTCCGCGTCGACTTCGCCTGGTGCGCCGTAGCGCGCAGTCCAGGTTTTCGCTACCGGCCAATCGCGGATGCCTTCGTCAAACGGTGCAGGCACCTGGTAGTACTTGCCCTTGTAGGCGATGGCGTCCTGTGTCCAGGCCATCTTCATGATCTTATACATTTCCTCGAACACTTCACGGTTTTGGCGGTCGTCGGCCGAGCCGTCGGAGGATGCGC
The DNA here is from genome assembly GCA_043734785.1 of Pseudomonadota bacterium. Lineage (GTDB taxonomy): Bacteria > Pseudomonadota > Gammaproteobacteria > CAIKBL01. Next base: position 10,173 of record JAYTEX010000283.1, read on the forward strand.
CAGCCACGCCGTAGTGCTGGCCGAGCACTTTGATCCAGCGATTCTGGTAGCCGCGGCCGATGCCGGCGATGAAGCGTCCCTGGGTCAGGTGATCGAGCATCGCGATCTCTTCGGCCAGGCGGATGGGATCCCACCCGGGGAGTGCCAGGATCAGGGTGGCGAGTTTAATGCGCTGGGTGCGGGCCGCCAGATCGGCAAGAAAGGGAATCGGGGCCACCGAGACTTCCAGTCCTTCGGAGTGAAAGTGGTGTTCGGTCAGTGCCAAGGCGTCAAAGCCGGCGCGGTCGGCGTATTCAGCGATGCTGCGCACTTGGGCAAGCATCTCCTGCATTTTTTCGTTGTTGCGCCCGATCGGCCGTAGGCGCTCGCGTTCTTCGTAGGTCGCCGGGATCGTCGGCAGCATAAAGAGCATGAACTTCATTAAATCCTTCCCGTGGCGCTTAGGCGCAGTCTGTTAATTGGTATCACGAAGCAATCTCCATGCCGCAAGCTATAGGGACCGACGCGGCCTCTAAAGCCTGCTACTTCCACGTCCAGGTGCGAGTCATCTGCAGGTACTTCAGCTTACGATTGCGTATTCCGACGATGTCGGTACTCGATTCCGATTGATGCCGGTACGTGATTCCGAAGCATGTCGGTACGGTGAACGGGCGTTGCTACTGTGTCTTTCGAGGCTGCGTTGGTCAAGCCTTAGCAGCACGTTCTAACGGTTTTCGTTTCCGCATGGATTCTCCTTTCAATTCGATTTGATAGGCGTTGTGAACGAGGCGATCGAGGATGGCATCGGCCAAGGTCGGATCATCGAGGTGCGCATGCCAAGCCTCGACCGGCATCTGACTCGTGATCAAGGTGCTCTTCTTGTCGAAGCGGTCATCGACGATTTCAAGTAAATCGCGTTTAAACGGATCAGCAAGTGGTGTCAGCCCGAAGTCGTCGAGCACCAGTAGATCTGCCTTGGCGAGTAATTTGAAGAAAGCGCTCTTCTTTTGTTGTGCCCCAGCGTGCAAGAGTTCGTCGGTCAGTCGCGGTACCTGGAAGTACCGCACCGAGTAATCCTGGCGACACGCGGTTTGTGGCAAGCGTGCCCACCGCAATCGTTGCGCCAATCGATGAGATTGT
>JAYTEX010000284.1:0-6154 GCA_043734785.1 Pseudomonadota bacterium
GATAATCTTCCGATAGGGCAGTTCGAGTTTCTGCAGAATAGTCTCTGCATGTCCCGTGAGCTCTTCCAGCTGCACATAGGAATCCTGGGGCGCAACCAACTGGACTAGCTCAACCTTCTCAAATTGATGCTGCCGAATCATGCCGCGGGTATCACGGCCATACGACCCAGCTTCGCTGCGAAAACAAGGCGTATGACACACAAACCGCTGCGGGAGCGCTTCTGCGTTGAAAATGCGATCCCGTGCGAGATTGGTGACGGGCACTTCCGCCGTCGGAATCAAGTACAGGCCCTGCTGTGGGATCTCGAACAGATCTTCTTTGAATTTCGGGAGCTGTCCGGTCCCGCGCATGCTTTGCGCATTGACCAGGAAGGGGACATAAACTTCGCGATACCCATGCGAGATCCCGTGGGTATCCAGCATAAATTGAATCAACGCGCGCTGGAGGCGCGCCAGCGAACCCGAGAGCACCACAAATCGGCTGCTGGCGATGACCGTTGCCGTTTCGAAATCCATCGCCTGGTGGTGCGCGCCGAGATCCACGTGGTCCTGAACCTCGAACCCAAAGACGCGCGGGACTCCCCATTTGAGCACTTCTACATTGCTCGCTTCAGTGCTCCCGACTGGCACCGAGGCATGCGGAATATTAGGTAGACCGAGCGCGAAAGTCTCAATCTCGGCCTGCAGTGCCTCCAGCGCCTGTTCGGCTACCTTGAGGCGCTCGCCAAGCACTGCGACTTCCGCTTTAGCAGGGGTGATATCTTCACCGCGCGCTTTGGCAGCACCAATTTCCTTGCTGCGCTGATTGCGTTGCGTCTGCAAGTCTTGGGTTTCAATTTGGAGCCGCTTGCGGTGTGCTTCGAATTCTCCGCAAGCCGCAACATCGAGTGCGAATCCGCGCGCCGCCAGGGCATGTTCGACAGCTTCGGGCGTGGCGCGCAATAAGTGGGGGTCGAGCATGGTGCTTAACTTAGGTTAGGAAATCGGCGAGCGAGTGCGCGAATCATAGCTACTTTCACCCGAGATCTCTGCCGCGAAGTGGGCTCTTTGACCTCACGGTTCTGCGAAAAACAGGGGGGCGTTCAAATAAAAGTTGCTCTCGCCACTGCAATGCCGAACCCACACAGCACTAGGCTCAAGGTCAGGTTCAGCACGATGTTGACGCAGGCATCTCGCCAGTTGCCCGCGCCCAGCAACAGCATCGTATCCACCGAAAATGCGGAGAACGTGGTGAAAGCGCCGAGAAAGCCCACGGCACCGAAAAGACGCAGCCCCGCATTGTCCGGATAGGCCTGCGTATAAAGGACGAAAAGAATTCCCGCCACCAACGATCCCGCAGCGTTAACGGACAACGTGGCGTAGGGAAAATTGGTGCGGCTGGCAAGCGCTATCCAAAGATTCACGCCATGGCGTGCCATTGCGCCCAGCGCGCCGCCCAGCGCCACCAAGCCCCATTGTCCCGCTAGGTTCATTGCGAAGGGCTCGTCAAAAACTGCTAGTCCGCGCGTCTAGGTTGGCGCAATCGGCGTAATTTTTCCGCGATCTGAATCTCCAAACCACGCTCTACCGGCGCGTAATAAACGCTTGGGGTCATTTCATCCGGGAAATACCCTTGCCCGCGGGCGTGGCCGCCAGCCTCATCGTGATCGTAGCGATAACCGTCGCCGTGCCCCATCTGGCGCGCGAGCGTTGTTGGCGCGTTACGCAGGTGCGCGGGGACCGGCAGTGAGCCGCCGCTTTCAACATCGCTGCGGGCAGCAGCGAGCGCTTTGTAAACGGCGTTGCTTTTAGCCGCGCAAGCGCAATAGATAAGCGCCTGGGCGATCGCCAGTTCGCCTTCCGGCGCGCCCAGACGCTCGAAAGTTTCCCACGCGTCTAGTGCGAGCCGCAACGCACGGGGATCGGCATTACCGACATCTTCAGTGGCGATCCGAACGATTCGGCGCGCGATATATTCCGGATCGCATCCGCCATCGAGCATGCGCGCTAACCAGTAAAGCGCCCCGTCCGGATCGGAACCGCGCACCGCCTTATGCAGGGCAGAAATCTGATCATAGAACTCATCCCCCCCGCGATCGAAGCGTCGCACGCCTGCGCCCACAATCACGGTCGCGACCAGCGCATCGTCGATAGGGGCGCCGTTTGCGAGTTCGCTTGCGAGTTCCAGCAGATTCAATGCGCGGCGTGCATCGCCATCCGCGGCATGCGCAAGTTTAGTCAACGCATCCGCATGCGCGGTTTGGCCGCCAGCGTCCGTTCTTGCGGCGCTCGCGCGTTCCAGTAATTGCACCAATGCCGCAGGCTCTAACGCTTTCAAGACGTACACGCGGAGCCGGGAGAGCAAGGCGTTGTTTAGCGCGAATGCCGGGTTCTCGGTGGTCGCGCCGACAAAAATGATGGTCCCCGATTCGATGTGCGGTAGAAATGCGTCCTGCTGCGCCTTGTTAAAGCGATGGACTTCGTCCACAAAAACCACCGTTCGGCGTCCGCTTGAGCGGGTGACAAGTTCCGCCTTTTCCACTGCCGCACGGATTTCCTTTACGCCGCTCAATACCGCCGACACTTCAATGAATTCAGCAGTAGCCATGCGTGCTATCAATTTGGCAATCGTCGTTTTGCCGGTACCCGGCGGCCCCCACAGAACGAGCGAATGCACGGCCCCGGTTTCCAAGGCATACCGCAAGGGTTTGCCGGGATCAAGCAGGTGCGCCTGGCCGACGATATCTTCCAGCGTTTGCGGTCGCTGGCGCTCTGCCAGCGGTTGCGAATTGAGAGGATTAGTCACGCGCGAGTGATGTCGACCGGGGGAATCCTTGACTACTCCGGCGCCGTCCCGTTACCCGTGACGACATCGATCCCAGGCGGGATTTCGAACACGAACAGCTGGTCATCGAGTGCCAGATTTCGCTGTAGTCCCGAGAATCGCAATTCGGTCACCTGGCCGAGATTATCGGTCAGGCGCATCGCCGATAGGGTGTCCGGCCCGAGGCCGATTTCCACTGATGTGTATTGTTGGCCGTCCGCTTTCGGGATCAATTTGACCCACCGCGCACGGTCGCGCGTGCCAACCTCCGAGATTTCGTACTGCGCATCGAGATCGACATTTTCACCGAGTATGTAGGCAGCCGAACCCGCGGCGTGAGTGTCCATTGCGTTAACGGTGACCTGTGCCAGTTCTTCATCGTAGAGCCACAGGGAATGACCATCCGAGGTAATCGTCTGACGATAAGGGGAAAGGTAGATCCAGGAAAATTTGCCAGGCCGGGCAATCATCAGATTCCCTGAAGACGTCTCCAGCTCGACACCCACCTCGTCATAGACGCGTTGTTCGAATTGAGCAGAGAGTGTAAGCAACCCTGCCAGGAAACTGTCCAGGCGACGGCGGCCCTCCGCTTCCTTGGCGGCCGGCGCGGCGACTGAAGCCAACATCGATGCAATGAGTATCAGCAGGCACCTCAGACGCATATTCGTTTCACACTTAATCTCGCGGTGGTGGTGGCGGCGCGAGCACTTCGCGCGTCCCATTCGACTGCAGCTGACCCACCACGCCCGCACGCTCCATTTCTTCCATCATGCGCGCCGCGCGGTTGTAGCCGATCTTCAACCGTCTCTGAATGCCGGATACCGAAGCGCGACGCGACTCGGTCACGATCCGTACCGACTGGTCATAGAGTTCGTCCATTTCGCTGCCTTTCTCAACGGTTTCCTCCTCGCCGTAACCCCCGCTCGCGCTGAATTCTGGACTCGCGAACAGGATATCGGAAACGTACTCAGGCGCACCCAGGGCTTTCAATTCCTCTACCACTTTATGCACTTCCTGGTCTGAGACAAACGCGCCGTGAATTCGTTGTGGCGTGGCAGTACCCGGCGGTAGATAGAGCATATCGCCATGACCGAGCAGATTCTCCGCGCCCATCTGATCGAGAATGGTCCGCGAATCCACGCGCGATGACACCTGGAACGCGATGCGGGTCGGTATATTCGCCTTGATCAAACCGGTGATCACATCGACCGACGGCCGTTGCGTGGCGAGTATCAAATGGATACCGGCCGCACGCGCTTTCTGCGCCAGGCGCGCGATGAGTTCTTCGACCTTCTTGCCGACGGTCATCATCATATCCGCCAGCTCATCGATGATAACAACGATATGGGGCAAGTTCGCCAGTGCAGGCGGTCCAGCTGAATCTTCTAGGTCATCGAATAAAGGATCCAGCAATGGCGTCCCTGCCGCCTGAGCTTCCATTACCTTGCGGTTGTAGCCGCCCAGATTGCGCACGCCTAGCGCCGACATCAGGCGATAGCGTCGCTCCATTTCAGCCACACACCAACGCAACGCGTTGGCGGCTTCTTTCATGTCCGTCACCACCGGCGCGAGGAGGCTCGGGATCCCTTCATAAACGGATAATTCCAGCATCTTCGGATCAATCATGATCAAGCGCACTTCTGCGGCGGTCGCCTTATAGAGCAGACTTAAGATCATCGCGTTGAGTGCCACGGATTTGCCGGAACCCGTCGTCCCGGCGACCAACAGATGCGGCATACGCGCCAGATCGACCACCACAGGCTTGCCCGCGATATCCTTGCCCAGCGCCAAAGTCAGCGGAGATTCGCAGTCTTCGTATTCGCGCGCCTTGAGCACTTCACTGAGGCTCACAATCTCTCGCCGCTCGTTTGGAATCTCGAGTCCGACGACTGACTTGCCCGGAATGACTTCGACCACGCGCACGCTTACCGTCGAGAGTGAACGCGCGAGATCTTTGGTCAGACTCGTGATTCGGCTCGCCTTGATGCCGGGCGCGGGCATCAGCTCAAAACGGGTAATCACCGGCCCAGGTAGCACTGCGACGACTGCCGCCTCGATGCCAAAGTCTTTCAGCTTGAGTTCGACCAGACGCGACATCGCTTCCAAGGCCTCGGGCGAATATCCAGCGCCGCTTGGTTTAGGCGTATCGAGCAGGGCTAAGGTCGGCAGGGTGTTTTCTGTGGGTTCTTTGAACAGGATCGTCTGCTTTTCTTTTTCCGGTCGCTCGCTAAGCGTAATCTCAGTGATCTTGGGTTCTATTCTGATCGGCGTGCGGGTTTCTTGCCGAAGGTTATCTTCCACGAGCGATTGCGCCCGTCCCCGTCGCGCCTGCAACCCCTGCCAGTAATCGAGCGCCCATTCACCCCAGATCTGTGCATGATCGTGAAAACGGAGCGCCCAGTAGCCGACGAAATCCATGATCCGTAACCAGGAAATCCCTGTGAAAAGGGTGAGGCCGGCGAAAAACGCCGCCAGCATCACCAGCACGCCACCAAGCCTCCCACAGCTGCCGAGCACTGCGTGCCCGAAAAGTGCACCAATAATGCCACCGCTTGGCGTCGCACTCACGACGAGATGCGACGGGATGCGGGCCCACAGCAGTCCGCAGGCGGCCAGCACCACCATCAGAAATCCAGTTGCCCGGATTGCCAAGGCCGGGTAATCGATGGACTCACCTTGATTACGCCCTAAATACAGAACCCAGCCGATGTAACTGATCATGAACGGGAATAAGTAGGCGACTCGCCCGCCGATAGCGAACATGACATCCGCCAACCAGGCGCCAACCAGCCCTCCGCTGTTGCGAATCAGGTCACCGCCATCACCGGTATGGGACCAACCGGGATCGGCTTGGTGATAGGAGAAAAGCGCAATCAGCACGAACAACGCGGCGCCACCGAAAGCAATGAACAAACCCTCTCGCACGCGATGCCAGATGTGCAGCGAAAAGCTTGAATCGGTGAGTGCGGGGGAGCGTCTAATGGCCTGAGTCATACAAGAGCCTTGTTCCTTAAATTACTCAAATTAACCGCGCTAACTCTATGTAATTAGTTACAATTAAAGTCTAACGGTGATTTTACTGTAATACCAGTCTCAGACGAGGCCGATGACTAGCTGAACGGGGTTTAGATTTGATTTGTAACTCATGGGGTTAACCTTGTACTTCGTGTATATCCTGAAATTGATCGAAAAATTAAGAATAAACTTTAACCCTCTGATCTGCAGCGATTAATTCTTAATTCAGAGAATTTACAGAGGATTCTGGTTAGCGCCAGCCAGACGAGGCCGAGAGTGCTTGATGCGTAAGCGAGGGGACCAGCGAATAGCTGTCCGTCGGGCACGGCGAAAAAC
>JAYTEX010000285.1:0-20346 GCA_043734785.1 Pseudomonadota bacterium
AAGATGACTTCCACCATGTCGGTGAAGTACTCGTTTAGCAAGGCCACTGTGTCGGTCGCACCGAGTTCTTCGGTTAGACTTGTGAAGTTGGCAATATCGGCGAACAGCACGGTTGCCAGTTGCGCGCTTCCCCCGAGCACAGCATCGCGCTGAGCGAGGACCTGTTCGGCGACTTCGCGCGTCATATAGCGAGCCATGGCGCTGCGCACGCGCTTTTCGTTGGTGATGTCCTCGAATACCAAGACATAGCCCTGGAGTTCTTCATACGGGTCGAGCAACGGGCTCACATTCAGATTGACCGCCGTGTGAGAATTGTCGGTCGACTCGAGCGACACATCGACGGTGACATCGGGCTTCAGCGAACGCATCACTTTACGCAGCGACCGGCGAACCCAGCTGTTACCGTTGCGAAACAGGCGCTGTGCGGTGCCACCCAAGATTCGGTCGGGCCGGACCCCGAGCAGGCGCGCGGCAACATCGTTGATCCGCACGACATTGAGCGCGCAATCAACGGTGACCACCCCGTCCGTCAGCCGGCGCAGCACGTTTTCGGTGTAGTTGCGTTCCTGGACCACGTCTCTGAACAGTTGAGCATTCTCGAGCGCGATGGCGCTTTGCGCCGCCAGCATCTCCAGCCTGCGTTGATCCCGGTTCGAGAAAGGCCCCCCATGGCGATTCAGTACCTGCACGACCCCGATCGGTACGCCATGCTTGTTGATCACGGGCACCCCCAGAATCGATCGGGTGCGAAAGCCGGTCTTGCGATCGATTTCCGAATTGAAGCGGGGATCGCTGTAGGCATCCAGAATATTGACCGCCTGGCGGTGGGTGAACACTTCCCCGGCGATTCCCACATTAGAGGGGATCCGGATCTCGCGCGCGGTTAACCCTTCAGCCACCCGCGAGCACAATTCATCACGCACGGGGTCGTGCACAAATAAAGTGCTGCGTTCAGCGTCCAGCAGATCGGTCGCGATCCCCATGATTTTGCGCAGCAGCTTGTCGATGTCCAGCTCGGAGGAAATTGCGCGCGTGATCTCCATCAGGTGCGCCTCTTCGCGCGAGGCATCGCGCGCGCGCTCGTTGAGCTGGGCGTTCTCGATGGCGGTCGCCATGTGGGTGGTAAAGGCGCGCAGGAAGATGACGTCCATTGCAGTGAACAGACCTTCATCCTTGTTAAGCACCTCAGTGACCCCGATGATGTCACCTCGGCGGGTCCGCACCGGGACGCACAAGATAGTGCGGGTGCGATAGCCGGTGTCCTGGTCGATGGTGCGATTGAAGCGCGCATCCGTGTAGGCATCGTCAACGATCGCAGGTTCCCCGCTTTTAAAGACCCCGCCAGCAATACCGAGTCCGGCAGCAAAGCGGATCTCCTGAAACAATTCGCCTTGGGCGAGACGCGAGAAAAGTTGATTATTCTCGGCGTCGTAGAGGAACAATGTACTGCGGTCAGCATTGAACGCTTCGCTGACCAAGGCCATCAGACGGGTCAGCATCAGGTCCAGTGAGAGAAGTCCCTGCGCCTTCTGGGTGGCCTCAACAAGGGAATCGAGGCGGCGCTCCAGTTCCCTGATCTGGAGCAGATCGGGCAGGTTCGGGGACGGCGCAGCTGCAATCGACTCGCGAACCGCCGTATTCTGGAGGCGGCGTTCGAGTAGATTGACCAAGGCGGCGTCGGTCGTCGGCGCGATGCTGGTCGATTCGGTAGGACTGCGGTCGGACATGATCAACTCGGACATTGCGCAACGCGCTTCAGTCTTTAGGTGGCGCTTGCGAACGGGCGCAGTGGGAAAAGTTTGGCCGAGCCGACTCTGAATATCGGCGACCTGAGCCGTGACTTAATGAAGATTTACAAACCAGTCACCTTCTATCACAGGCGCTCGGTGGCGGCGATCACCAGACGATGAGTCTGAGCCTGCCCCGGCACATCCTGCTTGGCATGCTGGTACTTGCCACCCTGGCGGGTGCGACTAGGTCTGTGGTAGAGCCTGCCCGGCAGGCGGTTGCTGGTCATTGAGAGGGTCAGGGCGTGGACGGGAGAATCACCCTGGTGACCGCGCCTGGGAACGGCACTCAATTTGTGATTAATATCCCACTGAGTCACCACCTTTCGAGCACGCTGCATGAATCAAATTCGAATCCTGCTGGTAGATGATCACGCCGTGGTGCGTGCCGGTTACCGCGCGCTGCTCGAAGATTCACCGATGCTCCAGATCGTCAGCGAAGCGGATAATGGTGAAACGGCGGTCAGATTGTTTAGCGATCTCGCACCCGATATCGTCATCATGGATTTGAGTATGCCTGGAATCGGCGGGCTCGAAGCCATCCGGCGGATTATTCAGCGCAAACACGACGCGCGCATCCTGGCATTTAGCATGCACGAAGACACGATTTTCGTGGAGCAAGCCTTGCAGGCCGGCGCGCGCGGCTATGTTGGCAAAAGCAGTGCACCCGAGGTGCTGGTCGAGGCGGTCAAAGCGGTAGCGTCCGGCAATATTTTTCTCGATCCAGACATTGCGCAGCGCCTGGCTTTCCAGAAAACCCGTGGAACAAACTCGCCGATTGCCGGGCTTTCGACGCGTGAGTTCGAGATTTTTTGTTTGCTGGCTGAAGGTGGAACAGTGGCGGCTATTGCCAAGCGCCTATCCCTCAGTAACAAGACCGTCGCCAATTACGCGACGCAGATCAAGGCGAAATTGGGCATCAATACGGTCGCGGAGATGGCGCGTATCGCGATTCGTAACGGCTTCGTGAGTGCCTGAGTGGCGGTGCCCTCGCCGGGCGTTCAGGCAGCGCATTTTCTGAGTGGCTGGGAGGACCTCATGCCGTCAAAAAATTATATTTTGCACAATCGAATTGTGGCGCTTTGCTGTTTGACTGGCGGCCTTGGTCAGCATAGTCCGCTCGCGCGTGCCGAAGGCGCGGGGTTTGATGAAGAAATCTTGGTTGTCGCGCCGACGCCGGCTGGCGTGGGGCTTGGCATCAGGCCGGAGCGTCTGCCCTTTACAACGCAATCGGGGGACAGTGATGCCCTGGAGCGCGCGCAGAGCCTGGACCTGACTGACTACCTCAACAGCAGCCTCGGCAGCGTTTCGATCAATTCAGCCCAAAACAACCCGCTGCAACCCGATGTACAGTATCGAGGCTTTTCGGCGTCACCGCTGCTGGGGCTGCCCATGGGCATCTCGGTTTATCAAAATGGGGTCCGTATCAACGAGCCGCTGGGTGATGCGGTCAACTGGGATCTCGTGCCCGAGTCGGCCATTCACAGTCTCACCTTGGTGGGTGGGGCCAATCCCTTGTTTGGGCTCAATACCCTCGGCGGCGCGTTGTCTGTAAAAATGAAGGATGGCTTCAATTTTAACGGACATGCAGGCGAGGTGGCGGGTGGGAGTTGGGGGCGGGTTACCACCAGTATGGAGAGCGGCGGCAACAACCAGACCTTCGGTTACTACGCTAACGTGAACTACTTCGACGAGGCTGGCTGGCGGGATTTGTCGGGATCCGACGCACTCAATTTCTATGGCGCGGTGAGTTGGCGCGGGGCACACAGCGCGGCAAACTTGAGCTTTCAGCATGCAAATACGCACCTGACTGGCAACGGTCCCGCACCGGTTGGACTACTCGCGTTAGATCGCGACCAGGTCTTCACGGCACCGGATATCACCGACAATGAAATGCAGGCGGTGACGATCGACGCTTCGCATGAGCTCACGGCGCAGGTGACGCTTGCCGGGAACGCTTTCTATCGCAACGTGAAATCCGCTTCACTCAACGGCGATGCATCGGATTTCGCCGAATGCGCACTCAACAACGGCAGCTTCCTGCTCGAAGCGCTGGATAAAGACGGTCTCAGCGATCTCGGTTTCGACGTTCACGACCTCTGCACAGATAATGTGCTCGGGTCAGATGATCCGGGAGACCTCGAAGATGACCTGAATGCTCGGGCCCGCGATCCCGAGGCGTTCAATATTGAGGATCTAACGCCGGCACTCTCGGGCACCTTGGCGCTGGAGGACGACGCTCTCAACAATCGCAGCACGCGCGAGCAGGAGGCCTATGGCACAGATGCGCAAGCGATCTTCACGCAAACGCTATTCGCACGCGAAAACTATTTCGTGGCGGGGTTCAGTGTTTACCGTGGCGCGGTGGATTTCGATGCGGCAGCCGAATTGTCGGCGCTGGACCCGAACACGCGCAGTACCACAGGCCTCGGGGTGGGGACTTTCGTCGACCCACTCGGCACCAGTGTCCGCACGGACACCTCAACCTGGAGTTTCTATTTTCTCGACAATTTTGCGATCACAGACAAACTCACATTCACTTATGGTGGGCGTTACAACGACACCGACATCCGTCTTCGCGATCGCTCGGGTGAACGCCGCGAGTTGAATGGCGATCACCGCTTCAATCGTTTCAACCCAACCTTCGGCGCCACCTTCACGCCAGCCGAGGCAGTCAATCTGTATGCGAGCTACAGTCAATCCTCGCGCGCGCCGACCCCGATCGAACTTGCGTGCAACGAAGGGGTGTTCGAAGTGGCGCGCGCGATCGCGATCGAGGACGGTGAAGACCCCAATAACATCGAGTTTGAATGCCGCCTGCCAAATGCGTTTCTGGCCGATCCGCCGCTGGCGCAAGTCGTGGCGGAAAGCGTGGAGGGCGGTTTGCGCGGCGTGATCGCCGAGATCGACTATCGCATCGGCTATTTTCATACCGTCAACAACGACGACATCATCTTTCAATCCACCGGGCGCAATACCGGCTTGTTCGCTCAGGTGGACGAAACCCGGCGTGATGGCCTGGAACTTGGCCTGGCGGGGGATTTTCACGGGTTCGAATGGTTTACTGCCTATAGTTATGTGGACGCGATCTTCGGGAGCGCCTTCGCCGTGTTGAGCCCAAATCATCCAGCCGCGGACCCCGACGGCGAGGTCGGGGTAGAAGCCGGTGATCGCATCCCGGGAATTCCGCGCCATCAATTGAAACTCGGCGGCGACTACGCTTTCGCCCGGGGGTTCAGGTTTGGCTTTGAATTGCTGTACAACTCCGATCAAGTCCTGCGTGGCGACGAGGCGAATTTGCTCGATACTGTGGACGGTTATGCGCTGGTGAATCTCCGCGCCGTCTATCGCATTACGCCGCAAATCGAGATGTTCGCGCGGGTCACCAATCTGTTTGATACGGATTACGAAAACTTCGGCCTGCTGGGCGAGGATCCAGCGGCGGTGATCCCCGCCTTGACCGACGCGACACCGATTTTTCTCGGCGCGGGCGCGCCGCGTGGCGGTTGGATGGGGGTGCGGGTCCGGTTTTGAGCCGCTTCAGTCGCGCTTCTGTTGATTCATTACTCGTGGATCACGATCCCCCACGGCATTTTGCCGACTGGGATGGTGGCACTGACTTTGTTCGCGGTGGTGTCAATCACTGAGATCTGGTCACTGGCGCCATCGGTCGTGTACAGACGCGTGCCATCCTTGGAGAGCGCCAAGCCCCAGACGCGGTTGCCGACCGGAATCTCGGTCTCGATTTCTAGCGTTTTCTCGTCCAGCACGAACACCCGATTGGCACGTCCACCCGCGACGTAGAGGTGCTTGCCATCTCGGCTGGGGAGCACGTCTTTGGGCTTCGCCTTGTCGTCGGCCAACGGCATCCTGCCGATGATCTTGCCTGAGGCGACATCAATTTTCTTCACCTCGCCGCTGATCTCCGAAGTGGCGTACGCCAGTTTGCCATCGGCGCTGAAACTGGCTGCGCGCGGCCGCGCGCCGACCAGAATGTTGGCGACGATTTTATGCTCGGGGATCGCAATCACGTGCAGCATATTGGTAGATTCGCTGGTCACGATGGCACGCGTCCCATCCGGGGAGATGGCCACACCTTCGGGTTCGATCCCGACTTTAATTTCGGCAATGAGTGCGCCGGTTTTCGGATTGAAGACCGAGGCCTTGGCGTTCTCTTCGTTAGAGATGTAAAGGTTGCCGTTGGGATGTACCGCGAAGGTCTCGGGGTCTTCGCCACTCGGGAAGGTGCGCAGGATTTTGAGGGATTCCGGATCGATCACGGCGATGACGTTGTCGCCGCTGACGGCCACATAAATCTCGCTGCCATCGGGTGCGATGCCGATCCCGCGCGGTCGTTTACCGATGTTGAGGGTGGCGGTGACTTGGTTGCTTAGCGCATCGATTACCGTGACGGTATCGCCCACTTCATTGGTCACGAATATTCGTGGGGTGGCCTGAGCCGACTGAAGACCGGCCAGAAGAGCCAAGTACAGGAGTTTTTTCATGGGTTTTTCAATCCTGGGTATGGGCCGCGATGGGCCTCGAAAAAAGGGGTTCATTTCGCGCATTCGACGTCCCCGAGACTGTCCAGATCCTCGGGCTCCGCGACACCGCGTACTGGGGCCTCACCCAGAATCTTGTCGTGCGCAATCAACAGCATGGGTTGTTCCAGCTGTCCATCGGCCCGAAAGCGCATGTCGACGCCTTTCTGGCCATCGAACGCAAGTCGCGTGCGAAGCGCATCCAGAAGTACGGCTGGATCAGCGGTCTGTTCACGCGCCACCGTATCGGAGAGCAGCTTAACGGACGCCCAACCGGCCCAAGCCGGATCATCCATCGGGCGCGCGAAAGTTTCCCGATAGCGTTTGTTGAGCTGGGCTGCCGCGTATTTTTCGAAATCCGGATGCCATGCCTGAGCCGTGACGCCGGACATGCCGGGGTTCGCGGTTGCCCACTGTGCAAGGGCGTCCTTGCCCATGCCCGCGCTTGGCAAAACATGCAGCAGATTCGCGCGACAATCGCGGCGCAGTGAATCATCTGTCAGCAACGCATTCAAGACAGGGATGCCGGGATTGGCTTCGACCAGGGTCAGCAGACCGGCGTGGTCCACGGCGGCGATGACGGCTGCGGCCGAGATAGGGGTAGACGTCGGCGCGGGTTGCACAGTCAGCACATAGCGCTGTCCTAAAAACTCGCCTTGCGCCTGGGCCTCTGCTAGACCTTGTTGCGCGCCGCGGTAGGCGGAGGAGTCTTTCTCCCCGACAAAAACCAGAGTCACCTCAGTGGTTTGCCCCGCCGCAGTGCACGCCAGGCACATGAGGAGTAGGCCCCCGGGCAGCCAATGCGGCCCCCAAAAAACATGTGTGCTGCTCAAACCCTTTACTCCTGGCAAACGGGATGTCCGTTGCTTTGACTGTACATCGTAGCGAAGTTCGGGTGCTGCCCCGCACGGAACTTAAGCGTACAAGCGGCGGCACGCTCGACGCGCACGGACGCGGACCGGACTGGTTATTTGAGGTCGATCTCGCTAGGCTGGCCCCACGCGTTAAGACCACTAGATTTCACCAACTCCATGGGAGACGTCGATGCACAAAGCTTTGCAGCTCGAGCCCGAAAAATGCACAGGGTGTTTGCAGTGCGAAATGGCCTGTTCCTACGAGAAGGAGCAGATCTTCAACCCCAGCAAATCCCGCATTAAAGTGTTCACCTTCCATGATGAAGGCCGCTTCGCGCCCTATACCTGCTCCCAGTGCTCGGAAGCGTGGTGCCTGCATGCCTGCCCGGTGGAAGCGATCGTAATCAACCAGCGGACCGGCGCGAAGGAAGTGATCGACGACATCTGCGTGGGCTGCAAAGTTTGCACTATCGCCTGCCCCTTCGGCACCGTTAACTACAACTCGGACTCCGGCAAGGTCATCAAGTGCGACCTCTGTGGTGGCGAGCCCGCCTGTGCCGAAGCCTGCCCGACGGGTGCTATCACCTATGTGGATGCCGATCACACGGGGCTCGCGCGGATGCAGGCGCACGCCAGTCAGTCGATCCCCAAGACCTAACCGGAGCCAACGCCATGGGCTGGACGAAACAAATTCTGCGGGTGAATTTAACCACGGGCACCTGCAAAGCCGAGCCTTTGAACATGGATTGGGCCTTGAAATATCTGGGCCAGCGTGGCCTTGCCTCCAAGTATCTGGCGAGCGAGATCGACGCCAAAGTCGATGCCTTGGCCCCCGGCAACAAGCTGATCATGGCCACGGGTCCATTGACGGGGACCATGGCGGCCACGGGCGGACGCTATTCGGTGATTACCAAAAGCCCGCTCACAGGCGCCATTGCGTGCTCGAACTCAGGGGGGTTTATCGGCAATGAAATCAAGAATGCCGGTTTCGACATGATCATCTTCGAAGGGAAAGCGCCGCAGCCGGTTTACCTGTACCTGGAGAACGACCAGGCCGAACTGCTGCCGGCCGCCGAGCTGTGGGGCAAGTCCGTGTGGGAGACCGACCGCTTACTGCACAATATTCACCAGGACCCCTTGCTCAGGATTGCCTGTGTGGGGCGTTCGGCAGAACAAGGTTGTCTGTATGCGGGGGTGGTGAACGATCTCCACCGTGCCGCCGGGCGCTCAGGAGTGGGGACCGTCATGGCCTCCAAGAATCTCAAAGCCGTCGCCGTGCGCGGCACTAAGGGCGTGGGCAATATCCGCGATCCTAAACAGTTCATGAAAGCGACCCAGGCCGGTAAACGCGTGCTGGCCGGCAATCCGGTGACCGGCGAAGGCCTGCCGAAAATGGGCACGCAGGTGCTGATGAATGTCATTAACGAAGTCGGCGCGATGCCAACCCGCAACATGCGCGAGGTGCAGTTCGAGGGGGCCAACCGGATTTCCGCCGAAGCCATGCACATTCCACGTGAGAGTGACGGCAAGCCGAACCTCACGACGAACGCGGCCTGCTTCGCATGCACCATCGCCTGCGGCCGCATTTCGACCATCGATCCCAAGCACTACACGATCGTCAACAAGCCTGAGTACATGGGCGCGAGCGGCGGACTGGAATTTGAGGCAGCCTGGGCGCTGGGGTCGGATACCGGCGTCGATGACCTCGATGCACTGACCTATGCGAATTTTCTGTGCAACGAAGATGGCTACGACCCAATCTCGTTCGGCTCGACCGTGGCGGCCGCGATGGAACTCTTCGAAATTGGCGCGCTGACCAAGGAACACACCGGGGGCCTCGAAATGCGGTTTGGCTCGGCCGAGGCTCTGACTCGCGCCGCTGAACTGGTCGCCACGGGCGAGGGTTTTGGGCGCGATCTCGGGCTAGGCTCCAAACGGTTGTGCGAGAAGTACGGTCATCCGGAGTTCTCAATGACCGTCAAAGGGCAGGAGTTCCCGGCCTATGATCCGCGCGGTATCCAGGGCATGGGGTTGGCCTATGCCACTTCAAATCGCGGGGCCTGCCATTTGCGCGGCTACACGGTGTCTTCAGAAATCCTCGGCGTTCCCATCAAGACCGATCCGCTGGCGACTGAGGGCAAACCGGAATTGGTTAAAGCCTTTCAGGATGCCACCGCGGCGGTCGATTCGGCCGGGCTGTGTGTGTTCACGACTTTTGCCTGGACCCTGGAAGACATTGCGCCGCAAATCGATGCGGCCTGCGACGGCGGCTGGACCCCGGAAAAGCTGCTGGAAGCGGGCGAGAGGATCTGGAACCTGGAACGCCAGTTCAATCTGGACGCCGGCTTGACCAAGGCGGATGACACCTTGCCAAAACGTCTGCTGCAGGAGGCCGCGAAGACCGGACCTGCAAAGGGCAAAGTCAACGAGTTACATAAAATGCTGCCTCATTACTATGACCTCCGTGGATGGAACGCCGACGGCGCGCCCACCGCTGAAACCCTCAAACGGCTGGCGCTTTAGGAGCACTGGGCATGAAACACGTCATCATAGGCGCGGGACCTTCCGGCGTCGTTGCGGCAGAGGCGTTGCGCAAGCTGCAACCGAATGCGGACATCACCTTGGTCGGCGATGAACCCGAGCCTCCCTATTCACGCATGGCGCTGCCGTATTTCCTGATCAAACAAATCAAGGAAGAGGGCACCCATCTGCGCAAGGCGCCGGATCACTTCGCCAAACAGAACATCAAAGTGCTGCGGGATCGGGTCGCAGGACTCGAGCGCACTCAAAAGCAGGCCCGACTCGCGAGTGGCGGCAGCCTCGCCTACGACAAATTGTTAATCGCGACCGGGTCAAGACCGATGTCGCCGCCGATTCCCGGCATCGACCTTCCCGGTATTTTCAGCTGCTGGACCCTGGCCGATAGCCGTAACATCGCGGCGCGCGCCAAACCGGGCGCCAAAGTCCTGTTAATGGGGGCCGGGTTTATCGGTTGTATCATTCTCGAAGCCCTGGCGCAGAGCGGGGCGGATCTCACGGTCGTCGAGATGGCCGACCGCATGGTCCCGCGCATGATGAATGACGTCGCCGGCAACTTGATCAAGGCCTGGTGCGAAAAGGAAGGGGTGAAGGTCCATACGTCGACCCGGGTGACGGCGATCAAAAAGGGCACCGCCCATCCTTTTACAGTGGAGTTGAGCACGGGTAAATCGCTCGACGTAGACCTAATCGTATCCGCGACAGGGGTCGAATCGAATATCGATTTCCTGGCCGGTAGCGGCATTGAAACGGAGCACGGGATTCTGATCAATCAGCACATGCAGACCAATGACCCGGATATCTTCGCGGCGGGAGATGTGGCCCAGGGCAGGGACTTCTCGACTGGCGAATACTCGGTACAAGCGATTCAAACGACGGCGACCGAACACGGCCAACTCGCCGCGCGCAACATGGCGGGCCAGCTTGGGGCCATCCATCGCGGCAGCGTCAATATGAATGTGCTGGATACGCTAGGATTGATCTCTAGCTCCTTCGGCCTGTGGATGGGTAAAGCGGGCGGAGATTCGGCTGAACTGCTGAATCGCGAGCGGTTCAAGTACCTGAACCTGCAGTTTGATGGCGAGGTGCTGGTGGGGGCGACGAGCCTCGGCATGACCCAGCATATCGGCGTGGTCCGTGGGCTCATCCAGACCAAGACACGGCTCGGTAAATGGAAGGATAAACTCCTTGAGGATCCGACTCGGCTGATGGAAGCCTATTTGGCCAATACGCAAGCCGTCGGCTTTAACGCGGCATTGATGAAATAATCCCTCGGCAGGCGCCGCTGGCGGGGCACACGCTCTAGGTGGCCCCGGCGGTGCCAGGTGCTACTCCCCCGCCGTTGGAGCGGCGGGCGGCGAAGTCATCCACGCGACCTCAAGTATGAAACTCCGCCTCAAACTTTACGCCACGCTCGCTGAGTACCTGCCACCAGGCGCGGTATCCAACGTGGCCGAAATTGAAGTGCCGGTGACGGCAACCCCTAATCAAGTGCTGGACCTACACCGCGTGCCGCGCGCGCGCGCGCACCTAGTTCTGGTGAACGGTATCTACATCCCGCCCGCGCAACGAGATGATGCGCTCCTCAAGGAGGGCGACGCGCTCGCCATCTGGCCCCCGGTGGCCGGTGGTTGAAGAAGTGCGAGTGCGGAACGCCACGGACGCCACATTTACCGAAACCCGCCAGTACGGCTTAAGTCACGCCGATTTGGCGCGCATCCTGCCACGCTTTCTACCAGGGACGACACCGACCAGCATCGGGTACGCCTACCATTTCAAGCTGGCCGAGGGGCAATCGGTGTCTATCACGTTGGGTCCCGAACAGGTACGACGGTTAGGACTTTTGCGGATCCCATTCGTCGATTTGAAATTCGATTTTGCGGGCTTGGATGAAACACAACGTAGGGACTTTCGGGTGCGTTTCGACCGCAGTTTCCAGAAGGGCGGCGGCTAACCCGAGGTGGGACAAAGCATAGGCCTAAAGAATCGTCTGGACCGGCCGCTCATTTGTGGTAGGAATACTACCGTTGTGGTCCAGAACGGAATGTTTGTCTCGTTTATGTGCTCGAAATGCTTGCGTGTACTGCGCTGATCGTCTAGTGTTTGCTACGTTCACGCTTGCAAGTGACCAAGAAATCCAAGTTTCTTTAACTGCAGGCACACCGGCCACGACTAATGCAGATGGCGGCGAGTGCGGCGGATTAGAGAGAAAGCTTAAGCTTTAAGAATCCTTGATTTAGGAGGAAGTAATGGCAATTCAATTTAAGAAGACAAAGTTAGCTGCTGCGGTGGCCACCGTCGCGGTTGGACTGGGTCTTAGTGCAGCCGCCAACGCCGTGGTGGTAGTCGGTGGGGACAATGGTTGGGAAGTGAGCTTTGATGGCAACATCAATGCGTTCTACACCCAGGGGAACTACGATGCAGGGTACGATAATTTAGGTCTCACCGCGCCAACCCAGGTTACCGCGGGCGTAGGCGGCCCCAGTGCGTTTGTGGGTGCCACGAAGCTTAATGCTGCGCGTGTGACCTCAGGCTTCCTCCCGGCCTTTTTCAGCTTCAATGTAAAGAGTCCCACCGTGAACGGCATGACGGGTAGCGCGCGCTTCAGCTTTGCGCCGCAAATCACGAATGCAAACACCAAAAACCAGCTATACGGCGCTGGGGGACTTAACCCCGGAAACTCCCAGGGCATCCAGGGTTCAAGCATCGATACTCGTGAAGTCCTGGTGAACCTGGAAGGCGGCTTCGGTACTGTCAGTTACGGCCGTACCCTGTCGATTTTCGGTCGTCAGGCGATTTTGAAAGACATGACCTTGTTCGGGGTCGGTCAGGCGAACATGCGGAGTGGCGCTGTAGCAGCAGGCCGAGCTGGCCGCGGGTACACCTATCCGAACTTCAACGCGCGTTTCTCATACAAAACGCCGAACCTGAGCGGTCTGCAAGGCGAAATCGGCTTATACGATCCGTCCGCTGAGCAACTAAACGGTAGCAACGCTGCGGGTATCCTCGATCAAACCGATACCCCGCGCTTCGAAGGCGAACTGAGCTATACCGCCGCGTTCAGCGGTGGCAGCGCGCAGTTCTGGGCCGATGGCCTGTGGCAGGACATCGAGAACACTGCGGCAGGCGCTGCGGGCAATGCTTCAGTCCAGGGCTGGGGCGTCGGCGCCGAAGCCAAGATGATGGGCTTCGCCATGACCGGTTACTACTACGGTGGTTCTGGTCTCGGCCGATCCCTGCAGTTCGTGGGCGGGACTGCCTGCAATACTCAGGTATCGATCGGCGGCACCACGTTTGCTCCCGGCACGAGTTGCGAAGCGACCAACAACGACGGCTACTACTTGCAAGGGACTTACACCTTCAGTGGCAAGACGAAGCTCGGTGCGAGCTACGGCGAATCGACAGAAGATGCCTATAACAACGCGATCATTCGCGCATCGGGCCTCAACGACCTGCAGGCGCGCGATGCGCAACTCAGCATGTGGACCGTCGGTGTTTACCACGACGTGAGTTCATGGCTGAAGGTGATCGCCGAATACAGTCATTCTCAGAATGACTTCGGCGCCAACGTGATTAACCTTTCAAACGGTACGGATACTCAGGCTGATACCTTCAGCGTTGGCTCGTTCTTCTTCTGGTAAGAACGTTCTGCCTGAGGGCATAAAAAGCGCATCCTTCGGGATGCGCTTTTTTTATGCCCGCGTTTCGCTCGATGCAATCGTGCATTCGCGCGGAGCGGCCTGTAGTTTCGGGAGGTCTTCAAGCGCACTTCTTCAATAACGCTCCCAACACGCCCCGAGCTTTGCCTTGAGCGCTGTCAAGTACTTCTCGTATCGCCGCCAACGCGCCGTGGCGTGGTGGTAAATCGGTTGGCGCGCCTGCCAGCGACTGGCAGTGTTGATCGTGCGGGTCTGGGTGTGAGGCGTCCGGCAGGCCTCATCCCACGGCAGATCCAGGAAATTCAAGAGTGCCCGCACCTCATTTTCCGGATTCGCCACCAATGATTCGTAACGGACTTCGAATAATTTGAGGTTTGGCAAGGATTCCCAGTGTTGCATCAACGCCTCGTGTTTCAGATAAACCGCCGCAATTTCGTCCAGATCGCAGGCGAAATCGAGTCCCCCGAACTGCTGGAAGTAAATCGACAGACAGGTGTCGAGGGGGTGACGCCGGCAATGGATAACTCGGCACCGCGGGAACAATTGCTGAAGCAACCCGAGGTATAAAAAATTGAACGGCGTCTTGTCCGTGACCCACAATGAGTCGTGGGTAGCGAGGGTGTGCAGGCGGCGCAGATAGCCGTCTCGAAGTGCCTCCTTCTGTGCCTCGGTTTGCTCGGCTAAGGCCGTTTCGATTCTCACATTCGGATACGTGGCAGACGCCGCCCAAGTCAGCGCCGGGCCAAAGAAATCGACTTCGCCTGCCGCTTCAATCGTGGGATGCGCGCCCAAAATCTGCTCCACGAGGGTGGTGCCCGAGCGCGGCATGCCGACGATGAAGATTAGTTGCCTCTGGAGCCCACCCACTGGCAGGTTTACCGGCGCGCGAGCACTCCAGCGGGCGAACGGCAAGCTCCGAATCGACTCGATCAATTGCGCGGATTGCCCGCGTCGTTCTTTCGAGCGCTTGTCACGTTCGTGTCGATTAGCCCTCCGATAGTGGCCGAATGCTTCGTCGTAGGCCCCAATCTCATCGAGCAATTTGCCTAGCGCATAGTCCAGATCACTCGTGGCCTCAGCCGCCAGGCGCTTTGCGCACAGGGGTTTAAGCGAATGAATTAATTTTTCAGCATCGGCCTTGGTTGGTGCAATTAGGGCTTTCAAGTACCAGGCGCGTGAAAGATCGGGGTGGCGCACCAAGACCCGGTTCGCCTGCTCGTCGGCTTCCCGAAACCGTCCACTCGCAATCAACGCTTCGATCAGCTGCAGTTCGGCCTCGAGATAGCCCGGGGTCGAGGCCAGGACGCGCGAGAATTCATCGGCGGCTTGGTCGCCACGATTCAGCTGCAGGAGCACCAGGCCACGATTGAAAAGGCTTTCAGCGTGGGTTGGGGCGATTTCTAAAGCATGATCGTAGGCCAGCAGCGAATCCTCGAAGCGCCCCATGTCGCGCAGCGCATTGCCACGATTGTTGAAACCCGACAACTTGTTCGGTGCCTGCGCAATCGCGAGATCGAATTCATCGAGTGCGGCTTGTAGATCACCGCGCCGGCGCAGCAACAGACCCAGATTGTTGTGGAGCGCCGATGCCGCGGGACGTGCGCCTAGGCCCGCGCGGTAGGCCGCGATGGCAAGGACGCCATTGCCGGCCCGCTCATGCGCTTCCGCGAGCAGGCACTGGGCCTCGTAAATGTCGGCACCCCCGGCAAGCCCGGCGCGCGCGGCGGTAGCCGCCGCCTTCGGCGCACCTGCGCTCAACCATAACTTGGCCAGTTCGAGCCACAGGTGAGGGGCTTCTGGACTGAGTTCGCAGAGTTGGGTCAGCACTTTGGCAGCCTGATGGGGTTCTCCGCGCGCGCTCAGCACGGCGACGAGTTGGCTCAAGGCATGGCGGTCGTGTCTGGCAAGCTTGAGACGTTGACGCAGTACCGCCTCAGTCTGATTAGGGATCTCTGCCGTGGTCATGATTGATCTCGAGAACGCCCGCTCGCCATCGTCGCCGCTGCGCTCGCAACCACGGGGCTGTGAGCCCCGGCAGCAATGCTGTTCTGGATTGAACTTCGGTATACTTCCGGAATCTATCCTCTACGAATTCTCAAGTCGATACACCCGATGCTGATAACGCTGAAGCACTTTTTTCGTCGAACCTGTCTGGTGGTGTCGACCGCCATCGTGATATCGAGTTCAAGCGGGGTCCATGCGCTCGATCTCATACCCGATATTTTTCAGAAACCGAAGATCATCAAAGCCATCTGGAATCTTCAGGAGCAATATGTGGCGCTGACGACGCAAGGCGCGAAGGCAGCGATTTATCCTGCAAATTCGCACCCGGTCACACTCGAAAGCGACGATATCCAGGACGCACTGAAATCGCTCGAACTATGGGACAAAGGGGGGTTTTTTCGCAACGAGGATTCTCACCCCGTCTTTACCCCAGCCCAAGCCGAAATGCTGGGTCGATTTCTCTCCGAAGCCCTGCTCAAAGCCAAACCCAACGAGGACGCCATCTTCACGATTCGTGGCTATGGTTCGGTCGCGTTCGATACCTTCAAGGATCGCGAGTGGACGAGCGGACGTGTGTTTTATACGGATGGCAAGCTCAACTTGATCATCGGCACCTTCAAGCTCCAGAAGGATCGCGGCGTGCGTAATGCCGAAGCCGCTCACGGCGTGATGGAGAACTACGCCGATTTGTATTTCGATCCGGGCAGTCGCGACAAGCGCACAGGCAAGATGCCTGGGCGTATTGTCGCCAGCGCCGGCATCAGCTACCGCGGCGGTAAAGACGACGATGCGCGCCCCGACTGGGTCGTGATCGATATCGCTGCTGCGGCACTCGCCTATCGTGAGGGCCAGATCCCCGAAGAGCAGCAGCAGACCTCCGAGAAGAATAAGCAGGAGGCCGCCAAGCTCACTATCGAACGCCGCCAGATGCGCGAAGAGATGGCGCGCCTACGCCAACAGATCAAGGAATTGCACGGCGGCCCATCGGTGGGCGCTAAATCGCTCGAAGACAGGCTTGCGACCTTGCAGGCATTGCGCGACAAGAAGCTCATCACGGATGAGGAGTATCACCAGCGCCGCGACGAGATCCTGAAAGACATATAGACCGCCGGCGATGCGAACCCTATATCCTGCGAGTGAACCGCGCCGCGCGCAATGGCTGGCGGTTGGCGACGGGCATGCGGTGTATGTGGAGGAAGGCGGCAGCCCCGAGGGACTGCCGGTGGTGTTTCTGCACGGCGGGCCCGGCGGAGGTTGTAAGCCGAGCCACCGCCAGTTCTTCGAGCCTCGATATCGCAGTTTCTTGATCGACCAGCGAGGTGCCGGCCGATCAACGCCCTTCGGCGGGACTGATGCCAACACCACCCAAGCCTTGATTGCCGATCTGGAAACCTTGCGCCAGTGGGCCGAGGTTGAACGCTGGGTCTTGTTCGGCGGATCCTGGGGCGGTGCACTTGCGCTGGCCTATGCCGAGACGCACCCAGAGCGGGTCTTGGGGATGGTCTTACGCGGCACCTTTTTGGCACGCCAGCGCGACCTTGAATGGTTCATGGCGGCCGGCGCGGCTAGGCTCCTGCCGCAGGCCTGGCATGAGTTCTTGACCGCGACGCAGGACTTCGGACACGACATCCCGGCACTGCACGCGGCGATGTTCGGACCAGATCTCGAACGGGCGCAGCGCGCGGTGCAGGCCTGGTCGAGGTGGTCGACCTCGGTCGTCATGTATGGCTTCGAGAGCGCGCCGCAGGAGCCGCCTGCGCCCGACGATGAGCCCAACGCGGAGCTCTTCGGCAAGATGCGCCTCGAACTCCACTACGCGCACGCGCAGTATTTCCTGCGGGCGAACCAATTGCTGGAAGATATTGGCCGGGTGCCACGGGTCCCGATTCATTTGATTCATGGCCAGCGGGATATCACCTGCGCGCCAGAAGCAGCCTGGGCCGTGCACCAGGCCTTGCCCTGGTCCACCATCGAGATCCTGCGCGCGGCGGGTCATCTGTCAGCTGAAGCGGCGATACAGGACGCACTGGTTCGCGCGGCGGATGCGATGGTGCTCGAACTCGTTCCCAAGTCCTCATGATCCCTGCGATCGCGGCGTTCTCGGGGCTAGGTCTTGAAGACCGCCACCGCACGCCGGTGCTGATGGGCATCTTGAACGTGACGCCGGATAGTTTTTCGGACGGGGGTCAGTATGCCTCCTCGGTCGCGTCCGCAGTCCAGCATGCGAAACTGATGGTGGAGGAAGGGGCGTCCATCATCGATGTCGGCGGCGAGTCGTCCCGGCCGGGTGCCGCGGCAGTGTCGGAGCATGAACAATTGGCGCGCATCCTGCCGGTGGTTCGCGCGTTGCGCGATGAGTTGCCGGCTCACATTGCGCTCAGTATCGACACCCGTGCGACGCCGGTTGCGGCGCAGGCGATCGCGGCGGGTGCCTCGATCATCAACGATATTTCGGGCGGCGTAGCGCCTGGAATGTTGGCGCTCGCGGCAGCCCACGAGGTGGGGATAGTGTTGATGCACATGCAGGGCACACCAGACACCATGCAGCAGCAACCGCACTACCACGACGTGGTGGGCGAGGTGCTCGATTATCTCCTGCAACGCGCGATGCTCGCGGAAAGCGCAGGGATCAGGCGTTCGCGAATTCTGCTCGATCCCGGGATCGGATTTGGCAAAACCCGCCTGCACAATCTCGCATTGCTATATGCGCTCCCGCGTTTCGTCGCGACCAATTATCCGATGCTGTTGGGGACGAGTCGTAAACGCTTCATGGGCGCGATTTGTCGCGAGTCCATTGCCTCTGAATTGATCGGCGCGACCTGCGCGACCACCGCACTTGGTGTTTCGGCAGGGGTGAAGGTATTTCGCGTGCACGACGTGAAGGTCAATCGGCAAGCGATGGAAGTGGCGTGGGCGATCAGGCAATCTGGCTAGCCGCCCCTGAGAAAAACACCCTGCGCGGTGGAAATAAAGAACCCGAACGAGTAGGTCGGGGTGAGCGCAGCGAAGCCCAACAGTGAGTACCAGCTCGGGCGGTCACTCGGCGGATAATGGATGTTGGGGTTCGCAAGCTCACCCCAACCTACCTTGAACGCTGCGTTATGTGAGGGTCGCTAACGCCTTCGAATTGCGCGTGTTGCGAAACACCAGCGGTTGCGTGCTCCGATCCGGTAGTGGTTGCGAGGTTATTTCATCCACCTTGGCGACTAAGGCCAGGTGATGCGCCGATTTATCGCATACCGGATCGGCATTCGTGGCATCGCCGGTCAGCATATAGGCCTGACAACGACAACCGCCAAAGTCCTTGGTTTTTTCTGGGCAACTGCGACAGGGCTCCTGCATCCATTCATCGCCCCGAAAATGGTTGAACACCGGCGACTCATTCCAGATCCACTCGATGCTGTGGTCACGCACGTTGGGGAAGTTAAGTCCCGGCAACTGGCGCGCTGCGTGACACGGCAGCGCGGTGCCATCGGGCGCGATAGTCAAGAACACTGAGCCCCAACCGTTCATGCAGGCTTTTGGCCGCGTCTCGTAATAATCGGGCACCACATAGAGGATTCGCATCCTGCCTTTCATGCGGTCCTGGTACTCATGCGCGATGCGCTCTGCGCGCACTAACTGTTCGCGGGTGGGGAGGAGCACGGCCTCATTGACCTTCGACCAGCCGTAGTATTGCGTGCTGGCAAGCTCGACATAGTCAGCCTCGAGATCGATCGTCATCTTGATAATGTCTTCGATCTGATCGATGTTCTGGCGATGGATCACGATGTTGAGCACCATCGGATATTCGTACTTCTTCACCAGCCGCGCCATGTCGTATTTGTGCTGGAAAGTGGCGGTACCGCCTAAGTAATTGTTCAGCTCCTCGTTGCTGGCCTGAAAACTGATCTGAATGTGGTCGAGGCCAGCGTCTTTGAAGGCCGCTATTCGCGCCTCGTCCATGCCCACGCCTGAGGTGATGAGATTGGTGTAGTAGCCAAGCGTCCGCGCCTCTGCGATCAATTCTTCCAGATCCGGCCGGACCAGCGGTTCGCCGCCGGAGAAGCCGAGTTGTGCCGCACCCATCTTGCGCGCCTCGCGCAGGACCCGGATCCAGCCCTCGGTGTTCAGTTCGTCCTTATAACGTGCGAAGTCGAGTGGGTTCGAACAATACGGGCACTGCAGCGGGCAGCGGTACGTAAGTTCGGCCAGCAGCCAGAGCGGCTTACTTAAGTTCGACGGTGCGCAGCCATCCGTTGCCATAAGCAACCTCCAGAAATTGATAGACGTCCTGCTCGAGCGGTACGCCCGGGA
Organism: Pseudomonadota bacterium; assembly: GCA_043734785.1. Lineage (GTDB taxonomy): Bacteria > Pseudomonadota > Gammaproteobacteria > CAIKBL01. The sequence continues at coordinate 19,680 of JAYTEX010000285.1, forward strand.
ACTGCGCTTTCAAAGCGTCGACCAGCGCGCTTACTGAGGTTTTGCCATCCACGCGCTTCATGATTTCGCCTGCACTGCCGCCCAATTTGACCATGCCTTCTGGGTACAGCAGCACATGGCACTGCTGCGCCTCTTCCCATTGCATGCGGTAGAGCGGCGCGATTTTCGGGATCTGCGCGGGATTGAGTTCGCTAGTCATGAGCCGTTGGACAGCTATAGAACGGAGGTTTCATTTCAATATAGGCCATCCACATGGCATCCAGCATGCTCCACAGCACATTGAGTTTGAACTGCAGGATGTTGAGCGCGTATTCCTGCTCTGCGCGCGTTTGGAAGTGCTCCAGGGTGACCGTTAATCCGTGCTCGACATCGCGGCGCGCTTCGCCCAGACGTTGGCGAAAATACCGATAGCCCTGGGCATCGATCCAGGGATAAATGACCGGCCAGTTGTCGAGCCGCTTCTGGTGGATGGTTGGCGCAAACAATTCAGTCAACGAGGAACACGCGGCTTCTTCGAAGCTCGCGCTGCGGGCGAAATTAAGATACGCGTCCACCGCGAAGCGCACCCCCGGCAACACGTGCTGGCCGCTGGCGACTTCTGCGCGCGATAGGCCGACCGCCGTCCCGAGTTGCAGCCAAGCCTCGATGCCGCCGTCGTTGCCATCCG
>JAYTEX010000286.1:0-1693 GCA_043734785.1 Pseudomonadota bacterium
CGGATCAACGCCATACAACCAAACACTCCAGCCACTTCCGACAAGGCACGCGCCGCCCGTCTGCAGGCCCGTGTCTCTGCCGAACAGAAGGCAATGCTACAACGCGCTGCCACCCTCTCGGGGCGCACTCTGAGCGGGTTCGTTGTGGCCAGCGCACAAGAAGCTGCGGACCGCGTCATTCAGGAACACGAGACGATTCGTCTGAGCTGTGCCGAACAAGTCGTGTTCGTGAGCGCGTTGCTTGACCCGCCAGCACCGAATGCGCGCTTGCGCAAAGCCGCTGCCGCCTACCGCAAGACCTTGGGGCTGTGATCGCCAGCTTGGCTCCGCCAGTCGGTGAGCCGGAGCAGCCTGCTCTTGCCCGGCGCCAACTTGGATTGAGCGCCGGGGCCGTGAATCGCCTTGGCGCGGGAAATCTCATGGTGGTACCTTACTCGTCTGAACGCTTTCAAGGATGACGTGATGAACGCGATCGTCGAACAGAGTCTTATCGCAAAGATCAGAGCGCTGTCACCGCAGGAGGTGACCGATGTGGAGAATTTTGTAGAGTTTCTGGCCTCGAAATCCAAGAGGCGCGCAGCCATGGAGCGGTTGCTGGCGATCGTTCCGGCGCTCGAAGCGGCGGGTGTGGAACCGATGAGCGAGGAGGAGGAGGTTGCCGCCGAGGTATCCGCCGCCAGAACGGAACGCCGCACTCGCAAAGGTTAGCGGCGCCGGGTGAGGCTCGTTCTCGATACCAATGTGGTGTTTTCGGCACTGCTATCGCGGGGGCCGCCCTATCGGCTTCTGAAACTTGTTCAATCGCGCAGCAATGTCCAGATTTACAGTAGCCCCGTCCTGATCGCCGAACTGGCCGATGTTCTTACTCGACCGACAGCGACCAAACGACTGGCGATGATCGGAAGAGATGCCCGCGAGGTCCTCGTCGACTACGTTGCGGCGGTAGAACTGGTCGAGCCCGTCGAGGTACCGCGAGTAGTCCCGAACGACGCAGATGACGATCACGTCATCGCTGCCGCAGTTGCGGCATACGCCGACTTGATCGTCTCGGGCGATTCAGATCTGTTGTCCATGGGTAGCTACCTGAGGATCGGCATCGTGCCGGCGGCGACGGCGATCGAGTTGGTCGGGGAGTATGGACAGTGATGAAGCCGGCCAACGGACGTCTGGGCGAAAGCGGGTACGATCTACGTCGTTGAACGTGGCTCATCGAGGTGAGAAATGCTGGTAGAAAAGTGGGGTAACAGCCTTGCCATCCGGCTGCCAGCCGCCGTAATCGAGGCGCTCGATCTCAAGCCCGGAGACGACATCGAGATTCACGTCGGCGGCGACCGTTCGTTCGCGGTTGAGAAGGCCCCAAGCGCCCGTGAACTTCTGGCCAGGTTGCGCAAGTATCGCGGCCGTCTTCCGGCGGATTTCAGGTTCGATCGACTGGACGCGAGCGAGCGGTGAAGCTTCCTTCGACAGAGGGTTCGCCCCATGACGCTGCGCGAGCTTCATAGCTGATCCTGATTCGCGATGAAGTTCAGCCACTACACTTCCAGATGACCGAAATAGCCACAAGACTGGCCCATAACAACGCAACCGTGCCATCAACGCTCGGATTTCCCTCATCCCCGGCCCTTCTCCCGGAGGGAGAAGGGAGCAAGACACATCCCTCTCCCCCCCGGAGAGGGACCGAGGGTGAGGGACA
>JAYTEX010000287.1:0-23148 GCA_043734785.1 Pseudomonadota bacterium
CCCAGGTGTCGCTTGCATCATACCAACGGAGTAGCAATATGACTTTCACGATCGAACGTTTGGCCTCTACCTTCCTTGCAATCATCGTCCTGATCGGGACGAGCACAGACGCCTCGGCGCGCCGGACCTTCGGCAGAGATCAACCTTTCGATCTGAGCGAGCTTCCGATCGGTAAGCTGCGGACCGGTATCGAGCAATTGCCTCTCGAAAAGCGCCTGCGCGCGATGACTTGGTTGCATCAATTCAACTTTCCGGGCGCGGATGTGCCACAACTCCGGGCCGATATAGAAGGCGGTGTGTTGTATGTCGATCCCGCGCCGGTGACCGTCGAAGGTGCTACTACGCCCGTGGGTGCAGTCACTATTGTCGCCACGATTCCCACGGCCTCCGCGTTCACCCTGCACAGCCGCGCCGGTGCATCGAATGTGATCTATCTCGACGTTGATGGGCATGTGCTCACCGGCACCGCCTGGAACGCCACCACCGGCCGCGCAACACTGAACGCGGTGGCCTACGATACGGATGGCGTGCCCGGCACATTCAGTACCGCCGAGCTGAACAACATCATCAATATCTGGCGCCGTATGAGCGAAGATTTCGCGCCTTTTAATGTCGATGTCACCACGCAGTTACCTGCAGCCTTCGGGCCCCGCATCGCGCGCGTGCTCATCACTAGCGATAGTGATAGCAGTGGGCTCGCAATGCCATGGCAGGGCGCCGGCGGCGTGGCTTACATCAATGTGTTTGGGGCCAGTAATTACCCTTACTACCAGCCAGCACTCGTGTACTACAACCGCTTAGGCAACGGACGCGAAGATTATGTCGCGGAAGCGGCCGCGCATGAGATGGGACACAACCTCGGGCTCTCGCATGACGCGACGGCGACCAGCAGCTATTACGGCGGTCACGGCGCCGGCGTCACCTCGTGGGGGCCGATCATGGGGACGGGGTACAACCGTGCGGTCAGTCAATGGAGCCGCGGCGAGTATGCAGGGGCCAACAATTTTGAAGACGATGTCGCGCTCGTGACGGGCAAGCTCAGCCTGCGCGACGACGACTACGGGAATACGAATGCCAGCGCGTCACCATTGATCGCGAATCCGACGGGAACGGTGATCTCGACCACTGTAGACAATGACTGGAGCAACCTCCAGCCGCAGAACAAAGGCCTTATCGAGAACCAGACGGACATCGACGTGTTTTATTTCGACGCGTCCCCCGGCACAGTGAATCTGACGGCCATGCCCCATCGGATGCCCGTCGACACTGCGGGCGGTAATCTCGACTTGCAACTTGCGTTGTACAGTCAGGGTGGCGCGCTGCTAGGCACGGCGAGCCCGAATGGCGGCACGAGCGCCAATCTCCTGGTGAATGTGCCCGCGGGACGCCTGTTCCTGCACGTCTCGGGCGTCGGCGATCCGACCGTCCCCTACTCCGATTACGGCAGTCTTGGACAGTACACGCTAAGCGGTACGATCCCGATCGCCGTACCGAACACCATACCCCCTACGCCTAATCCGATGAGCTTTGAAAGCGCGCCGACCGCGACCGGTCCGACGGCGCTCGCCATGCGTGCGGCAACCGCTATCGATGACGCCGGCAGCGCGGTGCAGTATCGGTTTGAGTGTGTGGTAGGCGGGGTAGGGTGTGTCACCAGCGGCTGGCAGACTGGTCGCGATTTTGCGCCGACGGGGCTCGCCGCGAGCACCCTCTACCGCTATCGGGTAAGCGCGCGGGACGCCTCCGGGAATGAAACGGCGCCGTCTGCGGATCTGTCGGTCACCACGCCGCAAGTCCCGGTGCTGGCGAATCGCCCGCCGTTGGCGGTGGCGGATTCGGCTTCGTTAGCGCCCCGCAAGTTGATTACCCTCTCGGTTCTCGCGAACGACTCCGATCCAGACCGCGATCCTATCACCGTGATCCAAGTCACCCAAGGGACGCGCGGGAGCGTGACGATCCTCGGCGACACCGTGCGCTACCAGAGCCTTGGGACGTCTGGCTTCGACAGCTTTTCCTACGCCATTTCAGATGGCAAAGGCGGCATTGCAACGGCGGTTGTGTCGCTCAACATCCGCAAACGTTAGTGGCCTCAGAGCGTAAGGTTATAAAGGCCGAGTCCGCACTCGGCCACGCGGGCCCGGCGCCTGGTTGGGCTCAGAAACGGAACACGCCATAACCAGGCGCCGCCAGCGGCGCGTTCAAAGACACGCTGAGGGCGATGCCTAAGGCGTTGCGGGTATCGAGCGGATCGAGAATGCCGTCATCCCACAGATTGGAAGTGGAGTAATACGCGGACAGTTGTTCCTGATACGCCTTCAGGGTCTCCTGATAGACGCCTTCAATGACGGCGGCATCCTGTGCATGCCCATCGCGTTCGAGTTGTGTCTTTTTCACCTCGGCCAAGGTACGCGCGGCTTGCTCGCCACCCATCACGCCAATTTGATGGTTCGGCCAGGCGAACAGAAAGCGCGCGTCATAGGCACGCCCGCACATGCCATAGTTGCCGGCGCCGAAAGAGCCGTGGCACATCACGGTAAACTTGGGCACGCGGCTACAGGACTGCGCCATGATCATCTTCGCCCCATCCTTGGTGATCCCGCGCGCTTCGTATTCCTTGCCGACCATGTAGCCGGTGATGTTCTGCAGGAACACGAGCGGTGTTGCGTTCTGATTGCATAATTCGATGAAGTGCGCACCCTTGAGCGCGCTGTCGTTAAACAACACACCATTGTTGGCGAGGATACCGATTTTGTATCCCCACAGGTTCGCGTAACCGCAGATCAGCGTGGTGCCGTAGGCGGGTTGATACTCATGAAAGCGGCTACCATCGACCAGCCGCGCGATGACTTCGCGCATGTCGAAGCCGCGCTTTATTTCATCTGGAATAATCCCGTAGAGCTCATCGGCCGGGTAGTAGGGCGACTCGACCGCGTCGCGCTGCAGCGGCCATTTGGTCGCGAGGTCCCATTGCGCGACGATCTCGCGGCCCAACGCGATCGCGTGCGTCTCGGAATCGGCCGGGTAGTCGCAGGTGCCACTGATCTGGGTATGCAGATCGCAGCCGCCCAGATCATCCACCGTCACGATTTCGCCGGTGGCGGCTTTCACGAGCGGTGGGCCAGCGAGAAACACCGCCCCGGTACCGCGCACGATCACGGCATAATCCGAGAGCGCCGGAATGTAGGCGCCGCCGGCTGTGCAGTGTCCGAACACCAACGAGAGCTGCTTGATATTCAGTTTGCTCAGGATTGACTGGTTACGAAATATCCGACCGGCCATTTGCTTATCTGGAAAAAGTGCTGATTGCAGCGGCAAGAAGCCGCCCGCGCTATCGCATAGATGGACGACCGGCAGGTGGTTCTCGATGGCGATATCGAGGCAGCGCACGATTTTTTTGACAGTCAACGGATACCAGGCGCCACCTTTGATGCTGGAATCATCCGCGTGAATCATGACTTCGCGACCGCTCACCATCCCGATCCCCGTGATGCAGCTCGCGCCCGGTGCTTCCCCCCCATAAGCCTGATTGGCGGCCAGGGATGAGAGTTCCAGAAATGGCGTGCCTGGATCGAGCAGGCGTTCCAGCCGTTCGCGCGGCAGCAGCTTGCCCTGTTTGTGCAGGCGAGCGACATCGCGCGCGGGGCGCACGTGTCGCGCCTCCTCCTGGCGGGCGCGGAACTCTGCGACTCGCGCGAGATTCGCGGCAAAGTTCTGTCGGAACTCGGTAGAGCCTGTGTTCAGATTAGATCGTATTCGGCTCATGCGGGATCGGTCTCGGGGTGCTTCTGCAGCGCGATCAACAGCGCGCCCTTCTGGAATGGCTGATTGACCGCGATATGCACGGCCGCGATCACGCCATCGCGAGGCGCGTTCAGGGTGATCTGTATTTTCATTGACTCGATGGTCAGCAAGGCATCGAACGCACGCACCTGGTCGCCTGGCTGACAGCGCAAGGCAACCACCACGCCGGGCATATCGGCACGTAGCTCATCACTACTGATGCCCTGCTGGCTCGCATCGAGCGCATCTACCACGCCCACGGAATACGTCCGCTCGCCGATCTTGAGGTGCACGCGCTCGCCTTCGCATACGCGCCAGACTCGATACTGCCGGCCGTCGACTGTCAGTAGCCAACAATCATCATCTGGCGCGGCGGCTTCGCTGATCGCGTGGCTCGCCGTCCCGACCCGACAGCGTAGCTGGGGTTGGCGCGCCAGAATGTCGAGTTCGTGATCTTCACCCTCGAAGTGCAATGTGACAGGCATCGTTTCAGTTCCGCCAGTGACCGATCGAGGCGTAAGGCTCGGGGATCGCATAGGCCATGCGCCGGAATCCGTCATCAGCAAGTGCCGCGGCCAACAACACGACGGCACGGTCACCTGGACTCAGCGCCTTGGGTAAGAGGCTCGCCGCGTGTTCCACCACGAAGCCGGTATGCAGACGAGCCGCGATAAATTCAGGATGCGCAAATATCTGGGCGAGATAGTCCAGATTGGAATCGACGCCCAACAACACGATCGCCGCGAGAGCATCGCGCATGCGCGTGATCGCCGCCTCCCGATCGGGGCCGTGGCACACGAGCTTCGCCAGCATCGAATCAAATGCCGCGCTGACCGCAAGCCCCTCCCGAATCCCGCTGTCGAAGCGCAAGTCCGGTGCCTCTGGCACGCGCAGCAGTCGCACGGTGCCGGTCGCCGGGCGAAAATCGTGCGCCGGTTGTTCCGCACACACGCGGCATTCCATGGCATGGCCCGATTGTGTGACCTCGCTTTGCGCGATCCATAGTGGCTCGCCATTGGCGATTCTGACCTGTGCCTCGACCAGGTCGATCCCGGTCACGAACTCGGTCACGGGGTGCTCCACCTGCAGGCGGGTGTTCATTTCCAGGAAGTAAAATGTGCCGTCGGGGGCCAGGATAAATTCGACCGTGCCCGCATTGCGATACTGCGCAGCACTGGCGAGTTTGACTGCGGCCTCACAGATCTCGTCGCGCAACGCGGGCGGCAGGTTCGGGGCCGGACTTTCCTCGATGATTTTCTGGAAGCGGCGCTGAATCGAACACTCGCGCTCGTATAGATGGACGACCTTACCGCGCCCATCGCCCAGCACCTGGACCTCGATGTGCCGGGGCCGTTCGATATACCGCTCGGCGTAAATGCGACCATCAGCGAAGTAGCGCAGCGCTTCGCTGGCGGCAAGTTCGGCGCGCTCGGCGAACTCATCGGCATGGTGCACGATGCTCATGCCCTTACCGCCGCCACCGGCAGCCGCTTTGATCAGCAGCGGAAAACCAAGCGCGCTGGCGTCGGCCACGAAGGCCTCCATACTGCCTTCCTGCGCGCAGCTCGGCGCCACCGGAATGCCGTGCGCGATGGCGAATTCCCGCGCGCGCAACTTGTCGCCCATGAGTTCGATCACGTTCGGTTGCGGGCCGATGAAGCGCAGACCCGCGCCTTCCACCGCGGCGGCGAAGCGGGCATTCTCCGCCAGAAATCCGTATCCCGGATGCACCGCATCTGCGTCAGTCTGCTGCGCGGCCGCGAGCAATTGGGTGACATCAAGATAGGCCGCAGTCGGTACCTCGGCGTGCAATTCGACCGCAGCGTCGGCGGCGGCCACATGCGGCGCTTGGCGATCGGCGAAGTGGTAGACGGCCGTGGTCTTCAGACCGAGGGCGCGGGCGGTACGTTGAATCCGGCAGGCGATCTCACCGCGGTTCGCAATCAGGATATGTTGAATCGGCACGGTGCTTAGGATCCGGTCCATTGTGGCGCGCGGTGGGCGTTGAAATTTGCGAGCTGGACGGATGTTGGCGACACCCCCGGAGTGTACTCGAATGCCAGTACCGTAACAGGTGCCTTGAACAGTTCGAGGGCATGCGTTAGCGTGCGCCGGATTCAACCTTACGCAACACACAGGAAAGCACTAATCCCCGATGGACGCCAAGTCGAAGCCTAGTACCAACCGTACCCTGGGACCTGTTCACGATCTCGAACATCACTTGCCGAACGAGTGGTGGCGTAATCTCTTCAATTCGTTGTACCTGAAAACCGATGGCGACGTCGTCGAAAACGACGAGAACACGCTCCGCGAAATCGACGCGCTGCTGACTGCGGCCGGCCTGGAACCCAACGATCGCGTGCTTGACCTGTGCTGTGGCCAGGGGCGCCATGCGTTGGAACTTGCGCGGCGCGGATTCAAAAGCGTACTCGGTATTGATCGCTCGCGTTACCTGGTGAGCTTGGCGCGCCGCCGGGCGCGCGCCGGGGCACTCGATGTGCGCTTCAAGGAAGGCGATGCGCGCAAATTCTCGGTGCCGGAATCCAGTTTCGATTATGTGTTGATCCTGGGGAATTCGTTCGGCTATTTCGATCGTGAAGAAGACGACTTGGACGTGCTTGCATCAGTCAAACGCGCGCTGCGTTCGAACGGCAAACTGGTGCTTGACCTGATGGATGGTGACTGGATGCGCCAGAACTTCGAGCGCCGCTCCTGGGAGTGGATAGACGAGAACCAGTTTGTGTGCCGCGAACGATCCTTATCGGGCGACCAGGCACGCATGATCTCGCGTGAAGTGGTGGTGCACGCCGACAAAGGCGTGATCGCCGATCAGTTCTATGCCGAGCGGCTTTATTCGCGGGAATTGATCACCAAGCTGCTCGAGACTGCGGGGTTTACCGACATCCGCTTCCATGGCGCGCTCGAAGCGTTGTCTACCCGGAATGCGGATCTCGGCATGATGGCGCATCGCAATTTCATATCTGCGGTGGCGCCACAGAAGCTGGCAAACCGGAAACGCCGCGAGGTGCTGTATCCCGATGTCACAGTGCTGTTGGGGGATCCGCGCCTGCCCGACGACATCAAGCGCAATGGGGTGTTCAACGCCGAGGACATCGAGATCGTCAACCGGCTGAAGACCGCGTTGAACGAACTTCCGGGTTACAGCTTCTCTTATCTCGACAACCACAGTACGTTTTTGAATGATTTGCGCAACCGTCATTCCACATTCGTATTGAATCTTTGCGATGAAGGTTATAACAACGACGCCTTGAAGGAGCTGCACGTGCCGGCGCTGCTCGAGATGCTCGGGATCCCCTATACCGGCGCCGGCCCGGCGGCGCTCGGCCTGTGCTACAACAAGGCGCTGGTGCGGGCAGCGGCAGAATCCTTCGATATCCCGGTGCCGCTGGAGTCGCTGTTTGATCCGGACGATCAAGGCGCCACTTTGCCATCCATTTTCCCGGCGCTGATCAAACCGTGTCTGGGCGACAGCAGTCTCGGCATTACACAGCATGCGGTGGTCCACAACACCGAGCAGGCGGTCGCCTACCTCACCGAACTGCGCACGCTGTTGCCAGGACGTCCGTTACTGGTGCAGGAATTTCTGCCCGGTCGCGAATACACGGTCGCGCTGATCGGCAACCCGGGGTTTGGCTATACGGTGTTTCCGTTGCTGGAAATTGATTTCAGCGGGCTGCCCCCCGAGTTGCCGAAAATCCTGAGTTACGAATCCAAATGGTGTCCTGATTCACCGTATTGGAACGATATCGAGTACCGCCAGGCCGAACTCGACGACGAGTTACGGCGCAAGATGGTGGACTGGTCAATTACGTTGTTCGAACGGCTGGGTTGCAGGGATTACGCCCGCATGGATTTTCGCACCGATGCGAACGGCCAGATCAAATTGCTCGAAGTCAATCCAAACCCGGGCTGGTGCTGGGACGGCAAGATGAACCTGATGGCGGGTTTCGGCGGTTATCGTTACGCGGATTTTCTACGCATGGTGATCGAGGCCGCGCAGCTCCGTTGTGCGAACCGCAAGGAGTGGCGCAACCTCGCGGGCGTGAAGTCGGAAGCGGCGTAGTCGCGAGTCAATGGGGGATTTATCACCGCGCGCGCTTCAACGTATTCTGGTCGAAGTCGCGCGTCGTTAACCCATTCCGGAATCTATAATTCGCCCAGTTTAGCTGGGTGCTTTTACCTGTTTGATGGTTCTGCATGTGCATGCGGCCGGGCCGCCAGTACTGATCCAGGTATGACGCATAGTCTTCAAAATCGAGCGTTTTCAGCAGCGCATTCTTGCGATCGTAGAACTCGACCTTGAGCGGCGCAAACATCGTCTGATCGATCCATACTACGCGCCGGGTATAGCCCGAATGCGCATAAGCCGGAACTTCCTCGAGTACATGGGTGTGGTGTCCGGCGAGGGTCTCGTCGCGCAGCCACTGGTAGTGATATTTCTGCACTTCCGCAGACGAGAGATCCTCATAGGCAAATTCGCTACCGACGAAGGGTCCTGATTTATTCGCGGAGGCAATGCGCTTCACGCGTTTCAAGGCGGGCAGATACAGCCATTGATCGTCCGGTGTCAGCGCATGGGTATAGCTCAGAAAGGCAGTGCCGGCGACATCGCGCGGGGAATCAAAAATCGTGAGGCTCTGGTCGCCGTCTCCGGTGACCTCCAGCGATTTGATGCGAAGTTTGCGGCGGCTTTCCTGACCATGCTTGTTGCGCAGGATCATTTCGAGTGTCGCGCTCGCATCCTGCCAGCCGGAATCGCGCCGGTCGACCTCTTCTGCGATGGCAAGGCCGTGGTCCTCCGCGGCTGCGGCCAGCGCGAAACCTGGCAGCAGGCCGAGCACGCAGGCGAGGATCAATTCAAGCATGTTTGCGGCCTTCGATCATCAACAGCAACGGCGCCAAAAGGAAGAGATCGGCGAGCACCGCCAATGCGATGACCCCGGCGGTCAGTAGGCCCATGCCGGCGTTAAGCTCGAATTTAGACAATGCCAACGTCAGAAACCCGACCACCAAGACAATCGAGGTCACCAGCATGGCCCGACCAGTCACTCTAAAGGCGTAGCGCACGGCGTCCTCAGGCAGAAGTCCCTGCTCACGGCGACCACGTTGATACTTCACGAGAAAGTGGACCGTATCATCGATAATGATTCCGAGCGACATGCTCGCGACGACGGACAGCGAGAGTCCCACCTGACCGACGCACAAGCCCCACAGGCCGAAACCCGCCGCGAGAGGTAACAGGTTCGGGATCAAGCTGAGCACGCCCAGTTTGAACGAGCGCAACATGAACAATAGTACCGCCGAAATCAGCACCAGCGCGATCACCGATCCCGTCAGCATCGACTTGATATTGCGCAATCCTAGATGGGAGAACATCAGGGCCGTGCCGGAGCCGGTGCCTGAGGCGACATGGGTGGCGTTTGTCTGCAGCCAAGCCTCCGCGCGTTCATTGAAAGCAATGGCGGCTTGGCTCGACAGGGTGTTCATGCCGACACCTACCTTGAGCGCGGACTTGGCGACATTGATCTGATTATTGAGGTCGAGGCCATACGGCAACGACATTTCATATAACAGCAGGTACTGGGCGGCCAGCTCTCGCGACTCGGGCAAGCGGTACATGCCCGGGTCATCGTTGTGCATATTCTTGTTCAAGCGTTGCAGAACGTCGGTGTAGCTCGCCACATGCCTGACTTCGGGCTGGGCGCGCAACCAGTCGACGAATGCTGCCGCATCACGCTGATAAGCCGGTTCATTGATACCGTCTTCTTCGCCCGCATCCAAGGTGTAATAAAAATGATAGACCCCGGTCAGGTTCTGTACCGTAAAGTCGGTGGCGCGTCTGAAATCGACGGATTGATCGAAGTACTCCACGAACACGTCGTTGAGTTCATTACGCGGAATACAGGCGATTAGCGCCAGTACCAGCACGCTGATCACAGACACCAACGGGCGGCGCCAGGCAATCACGAACTCGGCCAGCGTCGTCAACGCCCCAATCGGCAATGGGCTTTGGAACGGCGAGCGAGCCGGCAGAATGGCCAGCAACGCCGGAAATAACGTGAGCGCCAGCAGATAGGACGCGACATCGCCGAACGCGACGAGATTCCCGAGCTGGCGAAAGGGCGGGACTTCCGAGAAATTGAAAGTCAAAAACCCGATCACGGTGGTCAAGCTGGCCATGAAAATGGGCGCTAGATTGCTGCGTATCGCCTCCGTCAGGGCGGCGTGGCGCGCCTGACCGCGGCCCAGGCCTTGCACATAGGCGTCGAGCAGGTGCACGCAATTCGCGACCGCGACCGTCAGAATGACCACCGGCGCGGCCGATGTCGCGGCCGAGATCGGATAGCCGATGAAGCCCGCGATCCCCATGGCAAGCACAATCGCGAGCCCAACCACCAGTACGCAACCGAACGCGCCCTGCAGGCCGCCAATCAGCACGCCGACCAATAGAATCATTAGGCCGAAGCTGAGCGGGATCAGCGTCTTGATGTCGTCGAGCGCAGCTTCCGCGAACGCATGATCCATCATCACCACGCCGGTCAGATAAATTTTAAGACCCGGGTAGCGCTGTTCGAAATCCGCCGCAAGGGCGCGCGCCGCCACGACCACCTCGGGGACTTCATGCGCTTCGTCTTGGCGCGGGAGCTGCACGAGCACGTTAACGGCGGTCACGCGAGTATCCTCACGGATCAGGGCCCCGTTGAGTAACGGCTCAGACAACGCAAGGCGGCGTATTTCGCGGAGGTCGGTCGCGGTCAGTTGGGCCGGATCGGGCACCAGATCACGCACGACGAGTTCGTCGTCGTGCGCTTCGGTATGTTGGAAATTGGTCAGTGAATCGACGCGCGTGGAGTAGGGAATCTGCCAGGCCCGCTCAGTCAACTCGGCGACCACCGCGAGATTCTGCGCGGTAAACACCTGTCCATCGGCAGGCGCCAGCACGAAGTTCAGGGTGTCGTGCTTGACGAAGGTATCTTCGAGCGCATTGAAGGCCAGGAGTTGCGGATTATCGGGGCTGAAGAACAACCGATGATTGTTGTTGATCTTCAGTAGCCGCAGACCGGAACCGACCACGGCTACCACGAGGATCCAGAAAATGATGACGGCCCAACGGTGCCGGACGATCAACTCGGAGATGCGCAGCGCAGAGGGCAGCAAAATCGATTGGGTCCTGGTGCAGGCGGGATCTTGGGGTCTGGTTGCTAACGCGCCGCTTAGCAACCCGCGTGTCGCCACATCCCCGGCCGCGCGTACGGCCTGGGATGATGGTCGCGGTCTGCTTGGCGCAATATCGCCCTACTGGGCGCTGTATCCGCCGTCCACCGGGAGTGCGACCCCGGTCACGAAGGACGCTTCGTCAGACAACAGCCAGGCTACGGCATCGGCGATTTCGCGCGGTTCGCCAAGGCGGTCCATTGGCTCCTGGGCGACCAGGGCCTGTTCGCCAACGCCGGTTCCGGCAACCAGACGCTCGACCATCGGGGTCTTGATGACGCCCGGGCACACCGCATTAACGCGTATTCGCTTACGCGCGAATTCGAGCGCGACGCTTTTGGTGATGCCAACTACCCCATGCTTGGAAGCGCAGTAGGCGCTCGCGCCGCGCGCCCCGAGCAAGCCTGCCACCGACGCCGTGCTGACGATCGAACCGCCGGCGCCCTGACTCAGGAACTGATCTATTTGATACTTGATGCAGAGCCACACGCCTTTGAGGTTGACCGCAATCGTGCGATCGAAACTCTCTTCGGTCATCTTGGTGATATTGGTGAAATCGCCTTCAATGCCGGCATTGTTGAACGCGCCGTCCAATCTGCCATAGGCTTTGACGGTGGCCGCGATCAGGGCTTGGACTTCGCTGCCGAGCGCCACATTGGTTTTGACGAACATCGCGGTGCCACCCGCTTGGTTGATCGCCTCGACGGTGGCTGACGCCTCTACCGTGTTGATGTCGGCGACCACGACTTTAGCGCCATCGGCCGCGCAGCGCAGCGCGGTCGCGCGCCCGATGCCCGTACTGCCGCCAGTCACGATGATGACCTTGTTATGAAGTTTCCCCGCCATCTGATGCCTCCCCTTGAATACTGTTTTTGGAATGAGGCCATGCTACCAGATTGGGGGGCTGTGCCACGCCAGCGCGCCGCCACGTCGAAAGAAGTGGCGGCATTATCCGGTGCGGGTTTCAGCCGAGGACCGGCCAGTGAGGACGCGATAGTTGATCCTCGCAACCTTGATCGGTTATGAAGGGCGTGTCCGCGAGGGAGATAATGACGACCGGTACGGCAACGCACTCAGGATGATTCAGAATAAATCGCGCAGTCAATAGCCCATTAAATAGGCCAGGGGAGACCAGCCATGACGAACCTGCTCAAGCGTGGTGATACCTACGAAGAGATATATCGCAATTTCAAGTGGAACATCCCGCTCGACTACAACATCGCCGACGACGTCTGCGACCGTTGGGCCGGAGATCCTGAGCGCCTGGCGCTGATTTACGAAGATCAAGACCAAGAAGGTTCATCGCTATACCTTCCAACAGATTCACCACTACGCCAACCAATGGGCGAATACCCTGCGTGGGTTGGGGCTCGGGCGCGGGGATCGTGTCACAGCGCTGCTAGCACAGGATCCGGAATGTGCGATTACCCACGTCGCCTGCTGGAAAGCGGGCATGGTGTCGTGTCCGACTTCGGTCTTGTTCGGTGCGGATGCCCTGATCTATCGCCTGAACGACAGCCGCGCGCGCGTGCTAATCACCGACAGTGCGAATTTTTTCAAAGTACAAGAGGCACGCAGTCAAGCGCCGCTCCTGGAGCATGTGTTCGTGATCGATGGTGCGCCCGAAGGGAGTCGCAACTTCTGGGCGGCCATCGCATCCGCACCGACCACCTTCGAGAACGTTCGGACACTGGCGGAAGATACGGCATGGATATCCTATACCTCCGGGACCACCGGCATGCCCAAAGGATCAGTGCAGCCGCATCGCATGATGCTTGGGCACATGCCGAGCCTCGAGTTCGCTTACGATTTCTTTCCACAGCCGAACGATACACTCTGGTCGCCGGCCGACTGGGCGTGGATGGCGGGTTTGATGGATGTTCTGTTCCCGGGCTGGTTCCATGGCTGCACGGTGGTCGCGACCGCAATGAAAGGGTTCGAACCGGAAGAGGCCTACCGCATCCTCGATCAGCATGCGGTCACCCTATCCTTGCTCACCCCGACCATGCTCAAGCTGATGCGCGGCGTGGCCAATCCCCTGTCTCGCTACACCCTCAAATTGCGCGCGGTGGTATCCGGCGGTGAGGCGGTTGGCAAGGAGCTCATTGAATGGGGCCGGCGCGAACTCAAACTCAGCATCAACGAGGCCTTTGGGCAGACTGAAGCGAACGTCATTCTCGCCAATAACGGCAATGTGATGCCGATCAAGCCCGGTTCATTGGGACGCCCTACGCCTGGATCGATCGTCGCCATCATCGATGAGGCGGGGCAGGAGGTGCCGCCCGGACAACCGGGTCACATCGCCTGCAAGCGGCCGCATCCGGTCATGCTCAAGGAGTATTTGAACAAGCCGGAAGCGACGCGCGACAAGTTCATCGGTGATTGGCTGATTACCGGCGATACCGGGCGGATGGATGAGGATGGCTATTTCTGGTTCCACGGCCGCGCGGATGATGTGATCACGAGTTCCGGTTACCGCATAGGGCCGAGCGAGATCGAGGACGCGTTGCTCAAACACCCAGCGGTCAAGATGGCTGCAGTGATCGGCGTGCCAGATCCCGTGCGGACCGAAATCATCAAGGCGTTCATCATCCCGACGCCGGGTGTCACGCCGAGCGACGCCTTGATCGAAGAACTCAAGGATGCCGTGCGACAGCGTCTCGCCAAGCACGAAGTCCCCCGCTTGATCGAGTTCGTCGAGTCGTTACCGATGACGACCACCGGCAAGATCATCCGGCGTGAATTGCGCGAGCAGGAAAAGGCAAAGCAGGACGCGAGTGCCGCAACGGCACGGTAACGGGCGGATTGATCGTCTCGGGAATCACGCAGTTTGCGGGTTGCGAAACCGACCAGCCCGGTCAGCCATTCGCGCCTTCAGCCGCGATTCCCTAATGGTCACATGATCACGGCGCCGGATCGAACACGCGCACGATATCGGCGTCGAGGAGCCAATCAGGATTACGCAGCACGGTGTGAATCTCGAGCCTGCGCCTACCAGGTTGCAGCGAAAACTCTTCAGTCATCATGCCGCGCGGCGCGAGCAGGGTTTTGACCACCAATAGGCTGCCACGCCAGAACACCATGCTGCGCCCGATTTTATCGGGCACGAACTCATCGCCCTTGGCCGAATAGCGCTGGCCCCCGGGGCGGGGTTTGAGCGGGCGCTTGAAGCCATTGTCGTAGGTTACTTCGACGCCGGATTCGATTCTCGCCACCGTCACCGATTCAGTGTGCAGCACGTGCGTAAGCTCGCCGACATCGACCTCCTTACGAATCAGGTGTCGTTCTTCGGCGAGTTCGAGTTCATTGTAAATGCGTGCCGGTCGGGACTTGCCCTCGCGCTCACGTTCTGCCTCGGTGCGTGGCGTGGGGTCCGAGCGAATGACCGTCAGGCCCTGCAGACGTTCATGTGCGTCGTCGCTTTTATCCTTGTTGAGCGTCCAGCGTCCGGAAAAGTCGGGCGCGGCGCTAGCCAACGGTACCCAGACCAGCAGGCAGGCAAACCCAAGCGTAAAGGACAAGTTGGGGGAGTTGCGCATTGGCACAAGTACACAGTTGAGCACACGGTGCGATTCTAGCAGCATGCGCGCGCGGCGCGATTCTACGCCGCAACTGGCGAGCGGCCTGTGCTTGATGCGTACTCACCGCCACCGATTGGGTACACTTGGCACAAAGCAGCGGAATTTCATCCCATGAAGATCGTCAACGCGACACAGGCTGTGCAGGCAATCCCGAATCACAGCAATGTCATCATGCCGGGCGGCTGCGCTGAGCCCATCACTTTGTTCCAGGCCTTCAGCGACAATGTCGCGCGTTACACGGGACTCACGCTCTACTCGGGGTTCGCCTTTGGCCGTTATGGCTATCTCGAGCGCGGTATCGGCGAACACTTCCGGTATGTCACCTGGCAAGCCTCCGCCGCGTTGCGGGCATTGTTTAAGGAAAATGATCCGCGCAAGGTTGGGTTTGTGCCGATCCGCCTAGCGGATTTGAGTCGGGTGGTCTGCCGGGACGGCCCCATTACACCGGATGTGGTGATCGTGCAGACCTCTCCACCGCAGCCAGACGATACGGTCAGCCTCGGCATTTCGGTCGGGGCTAGCCTGGATTTCATCGCTAATGCGAAGCTCGTGATTGCCGAGTTCAACGCCAATATGCCGGTCACCGCAGGTCAGAGCCGGGTGCCTTTAGCGTGCATTGATTACGGGGTCGATGCGGCGACTCCCTTGTGCACCTACCTGACCCCGCCCGCCAAGGCGCGCGATCAGGCCATCGTCGAACACGTCCTGGCATTAATTCCTACCGACGCCTGGGTACAGCTAGGCATCGGCGCGGTGCCTGATCGGGTCTTGAGCCGGCTCGCCGAGAAGACCGGCGTGAATCTATTCTCAGGGCTCCTGACCAGTGGTCTGCAGCAGTACCTGAACGAGGTGCGTCACACGCCTGAAGTAACGGCGGGCGAGCTGGCCGGCGATCAGGCGTTCTATGATTTTTGCGGACGTGACACACGCGTGCGAATGGCACCGCTCAGGGTCACGCACAATGTGGCCAGCCTCGCCGCGTTGCCCCGTTTCGTGTCAATCAATTCAGCGATTGAAATCGATCTGCAAGGCCAGAGCAATGGCGAGTCTTTGGGTGCGTTGCCAATCAGCGGAGTAGGCGGCAGCATGGACTATGTCGAGGCGGCAGCCCAGAGCGTGGGCGGGATATCGATCATTGCGATGCCGGCGACCACCGAGGATGGCAAGCATTCCAAGATTGTCGCGCGGCTAGCACCCGGTGCGCCGGTGACCACGCCACGTTTCGCGGTGGATTGCGTGGTCACCGAGTACGGCGTGGCGCGCCTCAAAGGGCGCGACTTGTGGGCTCGCGCGGAAGCCCTCATTGCAATTGCGCATCCAGATTTTCGGGATGCACTGGCGAACTCACTTACCTAGAAACGTATAGGACTTAGGGCAGCACTAAAAATGATGATGCCGCGCGAACACTTGATCCTGGGCTGATTCCGACATGAAAGCGCTACCCGCTGAAATGCTCGAGGCCGTGCTCGACTGCCTGCCCGTCGCGCGCCTTGCCTTGCGCGATCTGGAGGATCAGCCCGAAGCACTGCCGATTGTGTTCGCGCGAGTCGCCGGCAGTCTATGGTCACCAATCGATGGCAAACCGAAAGGACCCGCCGGCCAACTCGGGCGGATCGCCCGCATCGAGCGAGCGCCAAGAGTCATGCTGGTACTCGATCACTATGCCGACGATTGGCGTGAACTCTGGTGGATCCGGTTGAAGGCCACGGCCGAGATCCTGACCAGCAAGCATCCCGACTGGCTGCCCGCGATCGCTGCATTAGATCAGAAATACCCACAGTATCAGACCACCCCGATGTTCAAAGACGAGCCGACCATGATCCGGTTTACCTGGCTTGGCGTGGGTTGGTGGGCGAGCGAGGGGCTGGACGGGATCGAACGGTGGCTGGAAGAGTTTGCCGGCTGAGGCGTGAAAAAGCGCGCGCCCGGAGTCTTTCGGGGACAGACCACGATTTCGGGCGAGCTGTTGCGATTTCTAAACCGCATCGCGGTCTTCGGTTGCACGCTTAGGTCGTCCGGCCGGCTGACGGCTCACTCGTCGGTTTAACATCAAGGGGATCTCGGCCTGGAACCTGGGCTCACCGCACACGGAGTTCCCGTTCGTCGCCGCGCGAATTTCATTTTCCGAGTCCTCTTCTGCAGCGCCTCTGAACAAGTCCCGATGGCTTAATCGTGGTCTGTCCCCGATTCCCTGACTTCACGCAACTCGCTGGTTCTTCGCCGCAAGAACCGATGTGCCTGACGCTCGAATGCGCAGATACATTGCGTCCGGCGCCAAATCAATGCCACCTGGCCAGGTTAACGCGCCGTACTCCAGGTAGACTTTGGAGAACACATTCTGATCGCACAATGCGTCGAAGCCGTCACCTTGTGGGCCTTGCGACAGACGAGGCGCCAGATCCGCGATTCCAGACGTGCCGTCGGCGAACGAAACCTCGATCTTGTAATTCGGCAAAACGTTAAATCGAATGATCGACCAAACTGCCATGACGATTACTCCAAAGGTTCAATGGGTACAGCGGGCGCAGGGATTTGGCATCTAGCCCAGTTCTTCACCAGCGCATCCTTGTGAAGCGACGCCCATTCTACGACCAGGGCGTGAGCGCGTCGTGGTAGTGCCCCGTTGATAATGTCCAAGGTCGTGATGTTGTATTGCGCTTCGTGCTCACCGTAGATCGCATGAAAATGCGGGGGCGGATGGTCGTCCCAATACATTCGGATGATGATTCCAAAGAATTCGCTGATGGTCGGCATACCGGCATTCTAGGCCGTACGCTTGCTCGGCGACCAGCTCAAAGTTGGTTCGAGTCTGAAGGTTCCGTCGGCGCGGTTTGAAGCGAAACGTGCCACGCTGCGGTGCGCTTTGGTGCAATGACAGCCTGCGTGCCGAGATAGAAATTGGTGTGCAGATAACTAGGGACGGATTAACCAACCCCAGCGCTGCCCGTCATGGTTTGAACGCTTTAATTACACGATTGGCTTAATCGTGGTCTGTCCCCGATTTCTCCCCGGCTGACGCGTGAAAAAGCGCGCGCCCGGAGATAGCGCCGCGGCGCACGGAGACTGAACCCACCGAGCGCTTTCGTTGGGTCGCAGACCGACCGACATCACTCCTTCAGCGCCCGTAGCGCGCGCAAACAAGGCCGCACGGGATCTTCGGGATTGATCGCCTGTACGCATACATGCGAGGCCCCGGCATCCAGGTGTGCCTGTACGTTCTGACGTATCTTCGCCTGATCTCCCCAGCCGAGCAGTTGATCGATCAAGCGATCGCTGCCGCCACTCTCCAGCTCTGTTTCGCTGAAGCCGCAGGTCAGGAGCATGTTGCGGTAATGGGTTAAGCTGAGATGGAAGCCAAGCACGCGACGCCCAACTTCGCGTGCGCGCCGCGCGTCCGTCGTGAGACAGACGCGCTGCATCGGACACAGCCATGCCGCTGGCCCCAGGATTTCACGCGCTCGCCGCGTGTGTTCAGGTGTTGTGTTGAAAGGATGTGAGCCTTGCGTAATTTCTGCGGCCAGTGCATTCATCTTGGGCCCCAGGGCCGCCAGCACGACGGGCATCTCGCCAAGATCAATGGTAATCGCGCCCAGGAAACCCTTGTTGACCGCTTGAGGCGCGAGGCCTTCCAGCGCGAGATTCTTGGTCACCGATATCGTGGTGTGACATTGGCGCAGCGTCGCGACATAGGTGCGCATGGTTGACACTGGCTTGCCGTAGGCATGGCCGCGCGGTTCCACGAACCTGCTGTGCGACACCCCGAGGCCGAGTAGGAACCGACCGCCCGAGAACTCGGTCAAGGTCTGTTGCCCCATGGCAGTCACCATCGGATCCCGGCCGTAGATGTTCAGAATGCCGGTCGCGGCAATCAGGCGTTCGGTGTGACTTAGCACGAACGCGGCAGTCGCAAAGGGTTCACGCCCGATGGCTTCGGGAAACCACACCGCGCCGTAGCCGAGAGCCTCAATTTGTTGCAGGATTCCTTTGAGTTCGGTAGCGGGGATGCCCTCGGTCTGCATAAATACGCCGTGCGCGGTGAGATTCATTGGCGTTCTTTGCGTTGAAACAAGACCCGAGAGAGTAGTGCACGGAAGATGTGGCATGCCAGAGACTTCTGGTAGTTACGCACAAAAAAATCTGGCGCCAACCGCCAACCTGGCGGCAGAATGCAGGCTTGCCGCATTTAATCGAATCTACTGCTATGACCGTACCCAAAAAACATGCGCCAAAACGAGTACTGGTCTTCCAGCATGTCGCCGTCGAGCATCCGGGAATTTTTCGACAATTCCTCGCCGACGATGGTCATTCTTATCAGGCGGTCGAGCTCGACGAGGGGGAATCCATCCCCGCGCTGGAAGGGTTCGATGCCTTATGGGTCATGGGTGGACCGATGGATGTGTGGGACGAAGCAGAGCACCCCTGGCTGGTGGCCGAAAAGGCGGCCATTCGGGAGGCGGTAATCACGCGACGCATGCCGTATCTCGGCTTTTGCCTAGGTCACCAACTGTTGGGGGAAGCCCTCGGTGGACAGGTGGGTCGTGCGCACGCAAGCGAAGTCGGGATCATGCCGGTGACCGTGAATGCGGCGGGCATCGCGAGTCCTTACCTCCAGGGGCTACCGGCGCAGTTCGAAGTCCTGCAGTGGCACGGTGCTGAAGTCAGCGTGCTACCGCCGGGGGCCCAAGTGCTGGCGAGTTCCCCCTGCTGCGCGAATCAAGTGATGGGTGTGGGTTCGCACGCGTTGTCCATGCAATTCCATGTCGAAATTACGGCCACAACAGTAACCGATTGGAACGGCATCCCGGCGTATGCCAGCGCGCTGGAAAGCCTACTGGGCAGCGGCGGTGCGCAGACGCTGAAGGCGCGCGCGTTGCAGGAGATGCCGGTGTTCAATCGTTACGCTCGCCAGCTCTATCTGAACTGGAAACGGACCAGCGGTTTCGGTTGAACTGTCGGTTGATCGAGGCGCCTAGAGATACCTGATGACGGCTCAGACTTGGAAGTTGCTACGTGGGTTAACCTGCCTTCACGTGAACCCGGTAGTGCTGCTTGCCCCAAAGATGCATCTTAAGAATAATAGTTGCATATAGGTAATCTTTAAATTATCTCTCTATGTCGCGCCGCCTCCTTAAATACGCACTCAATCGAGAGCACGCGGAGCCGCGCTGGTTCAACACGCCGGCCGCGCTGCGGGACCAGTACGATGTGGTGATCATCGGGGCTGGCGGACACGGTCTTGCAGCGGCCTACTATCTCGCGCGACAGCATGGGATCACCCGCGTGGCGGTGCTCGATAAAGGGTATCTCGGTGGCGGTAACACCGGGCGTAATACCACCATCGTACGCTCTAACTATCTGACCCAGGAGGGGATCAAGTTCTACGACCGCAGCGTTAAATTATTCGAAGGACTCGCGAGCGAACTCGATATCAACCTGTTCTATTCGAACCGGGGCCATTTTACGCTCGCGCATAATGAGTCCACCTTGCGCACCGCGCGCTGGCGCGCTGAGGTCAACCAACATTACGGCATCGACAGCCGCTTGGTGGGCCCCGACGAAATCAAGCGTGCGTGCCCGGAAATTGACCTCAGCTGCGGTGGCCAAAACGCTATCGTGGGGGCACTGTTTCATGCGCCGGGCGCGATCGTGCGCCACGATGCCGTGGCTTGGGGCTACGCACGCGGCGCGTCGAGTCTGGGGGTCGAAATTTTTCAGCACGCCACGGTGACCGCGATTGAACTCGACCACAATCGAGTCTGCGCCGTGCAAACCACGCGCGGCCGCATTAAAACAGGCAAGGTGTTATCCGCAGTCGCCGGCGCGACGCCCACCACGCTGAAGATGGTCAACCTGCAGAGTCCGGTGGATATCCTGCCGTTACAGGCCTGTGTGACCGAGCCCATGAAGCCGTGGCTTGATACGATCATCGTCTCCGGTAGCTTGCACGTGTATGTGAGTCAGTCGGCGCGCGGCGAACTCGTGATGGGCGCTGCGGTCGATCCCGCCGAGTTGCACTCCACGCGTTCTTCGCTGGAGTTCGTAACCTCGCTGGCCGATCAGATGCTCGACCTATTTCCGTTCCTCGCCGGTGTCAAGATCAATCGACAGTGGGCCGGTATGGCAGATATGACGCCGGATTTCGCGCCAGTCATGGGGAAGACGCCGGTCGAGGGATTCTATCTCGATGCAGGGTGGGGCACGTGGGGGTTCAAAGCGACGCCGGTGTGCGGAGAGACGATGGCTTATACGGTTGCCCACGACACCAATCATCGTCTGATCGACGCCTTCGGGATGGAACGTTTCGAACGCATGACCATGCTGGGCGAAAAGGGTGCCGCTGCGGTGGGGCACTAACGGATGAAGCTATTCGACTGCCCGCGGCTGGGCCTGCGACCCGCCAGTGAATTCCTGTGTGCCGGCGCCGCCGTCAATGGTCTGCTGCAGGAGGACCCAGCGCACGCGCGCCGCAGCGTGTATTTCGGCGATGCGACGGCGCGCGTCAAACAGGAATGGTGGTTCCATCGACCGTCGCAGCTGTGGTTTTTGATTGCGCGGGATACGGCCACGGATCACGTCGTCGACATCCAACTTGCGTCCCGCGCGGAGCCCGTCGATGGCGCATAGGCTGCCCCCGCAACCCAACGAGTGGATCTCGCGCGAGCAGCCCGTGCAGTTTCAGTTCGAAGGCGATCGGTACGAGGCTTACGCCGGCGATACCGTGAGCAGCGCGCTGCTCGCCAGCGGGCGCCGGATGCTTGGCCGCAGTTTCAAGTACCACCGGCCGCGCGGCGTGTTGTCGGGGGCAAATCACGATTCGAATGTGCTGCTCCAAACCGGCTCGCGACTCAATGTCCGCGGGGATGTCGAGCCGGTCACTGCCGGCGAAGCGTACACCGCGGTCAATACCTTTGGCGGACTTAAACGGGACTGGGCGCAATCTCTCGAATGGCTCGCGCCCTTGCTGCCGGTCGGTTTCTATTACAAGGCGTTTTTTAAACCGCGCTGGATGTTTCCGTGGTGGGAAAGGATTATCCGCAGCGTGAGCGGGCTTGGCTATGTGACCCCGGCGTTTCCGGCCACGCGCCAGCCACATCGGCGCGTGTACTGCGATTGCTTGATCATCGGCGCCGGTGCGACAGGCATGGCTGCGGCGCGTGTGCTTGCGGATCAGGGTCTCGAAATTTTACTGGTCGACGAGAACGCGCAGATCGGTGGCAGCTTAGGCTACACAGCACGTACGGACGAACAATCTGCATGGTTCACGGCCACGCGCAATTTTCTTGCAAACGCGGCACAGGTGGCGGTGCACACGCGCAGTTTTGCGGCCGGCCTGTATACGGATTTCGAGGTGCCGCTGATTGCACCGACGGGGATGACCGTCGTCACTGCGCGCAGCGTGCTGGTCGCGACCGGTGCAATCGAGCAGCCGGCCGTGTTTCGCAATAACGATCTGCCAGGTGTGATGCTCGCGAGCGCGGCCCAACGCATGGTGCATCGCTATGGGGTGGCGCCGTTTGAACGCGGCGTGGTGCTGGCGGGCAATGTCGATGCCTATGATGCGGCGCTCGATTTGCTCGATTGCGGTCTGCGCATTGAAGCCTTGCTCGATCTTGAAGATCCCGCGACCCGCGGCGAACGTGCGCAGGTGTTGAAATCGCGTGGGGTCAGAGTGATCGGGCACGCGAAGGCGCTCGAAGCCCGCGCGAAGGGCCAGGCACTTGCGCGGGTCGCGCTCACGATCGATGGCGTGGCGGAAGAAATCGAGTGCGACGGCTTGCTGATGAGCGTCGGCTGGGCACCCGCCTCAGCGCTGTTGCATCAGGGGGGCGCGCGCTTTGCCTACGATACTGCGCTCGATCAGATGATCCCGCATGAATTGCCAGCGGGGTTGGTCGCGGCAGGTAGGGTAAACGGACGTTATCGTTTCGCGGCGAGAGTGGCGGATGGCGAGGCCGCCGCGCAGGAGGTTTTGCAGGCGCTCGGGCGCCCAGCCGTCGGGCGGGAGCGGCCCGCGCTTGAGCGCGAAGTGCGCTCTCACCCCCGCCCTTGGTTCGCCCACGCCAAGGCTAAGAATTTCGTCGACTTCGATGAGGATATTCAGCTCCACGACCTGGAGATCGCGTGCCGCGAAGGTTTCGATAATGTCGAATTGTTAAAACGCTACACGACCAACGGCATGGGCCCGAGTCAGGGCAAACATTCGAACCTGAATGCCGCCCGCTGGCTGGCGGATTACCAGGGAAAAACCTTAGCCGAAATCGGCTCGACCACCGCGCGCCCGTTCTATCACCCGGTTTCCATGGGTACCTTGGCCGGGCGTCGCGTGCGTCCGCAGGCCGAGAGTGCGCTGAACGCGCTGCATGAACAAGCGCAGGCGCAATGGATGGAAGCGGGGCAATGGCGACGGCCCAGATTCTATCGGCGCGGCAGCGCAGATGTCTCGCGGCGCGCCGAATACCAGGCGGTGCGTGAGCGGATCGGCATGATCGATGTTTCCACGCTCGGTAAATTCGAGATCTTTGGCCCGGATGCCGCGCGGCTCTTGAATCTC
>JAYTEX010000288.1:0-6398 GCA_043734785.1 Pseudomonadota bacterium
CGCTTGCTACCGGAAGGCAAGATCCTCGCAGGACAACTCACTTACCCTGCAACGCTCTTTCGCTTCCCCCGGTCAGATCCCCAGCGGTGCCTCAGCAGATGGTTTCCGGCTCCAAGGAATTGTGGGTAATTGAAAGGATTCTCGTACGCATACGCATCTTTTGTCACTTGCCTCTCGACGCAGGATAGGCAGGGTGGTAGTTCGGATTCACCTCTGATACCGGCAGTGCGATAATCCAATCCCATGAGTTGCCTAAATATATCGTGCCTCCCACGATCGTCGGGCTTACAATGCCAAAACGCCCTCCAACATGTTTCTTGCTGATGAGTACGCCGGTCTTTGGATTCACAGCATAAACGCTGGAAACGGTGGAAATGTATAAAGCGCCTTCATAATAGGCTGCCGGTCCGCGTGCGGCTCCTGCGGCACTTTGGTCTGGCACTTTCCAGGTCCAGAGGAGTTTGCCCGTTTTCAAATCGAGCGCTTGATAGATGCTATTAACCGGGTTGCCGACATATACCGTGCCATCGTGAATCATGGGAACTCCGCCTTTGAAGGACGGCGGCTTGGGGCCCCGCCCCATTAAATGCGTCCAGATGGGCTTACCTGTCTTGCTGTCGAAAGCACGAACTGAAACGTCCACTGTGGCTTTCCCACCGGCGGTTTTCGCCGATGAGACGGCATCCATTACTACAATGCCGTCCGACACCGCCGGCGAGACATCTCCCATGCCCGTGTTGATTGCTTCGGGAATTGTGCCTTTCCATAAGGTCTTGCCCGTCTCAGCATCCAGGCAGAATAGAAACGCCGGTACGGACATGCCGACGTAGACCCTGCCATGGTCGATCGCCGGGCTGGACATGTTGCCCATTCCCCCAACCTTGTTGACCCAAATCTTTTTGCCGGACTTCGCATCCAGCGCATAGATTTCACCGGCCCCCGTAGAGAAAATGAGGCGTCCCTCGCTGATTGCAGGTGTCGGCATTACATCGCCCTTGGTATCAAAGTGCCACAAGAGTTCACCCGTTCGCCGATCAAGCGCATAAATTCCGTTGAATGCGACGCCCGCTCCGCGTGTCGCACCACCGGTTTTTGCATATGCCTGAACATTCGAGAAATTAAACCCAACGGTTCCGGCGTTGATATAAACGGTGTCGCCCTGGACGAGAGGCTGTCCCATAAAAGTCGTTCCGATCGGGCTCGTGCGCCAGATGAGTTTTCCTGTTCGGGCATTTACCGCATAGATAAACTGATCATCGCTCTGCGCATAGATAACCCCGGCTATAGCGGTTACTCCTACAGCATTTCCCATCCACTGGGTCAGGGTAGTATCACCACTTGCTTCGCCAATCGCATCGCTAGTATAAGGCTTGTTGGCGAGCGGCCAAGCGCGAGCCTCCGCAAACTGCCAGGAGACTCCCTCCTTAAGCCAACGAGGAGCACTGTCAGTTACTCTCGATGCGGCGTTTCGCTCCGCGTTTCCGTAAGCCTGTAACCACTCTTGCGGAAAGGCACCAACATCAACCGCAGCGGGTACGTTTTCTGGATAATAGACTCTGTCAAACGGGCCGCCCTTTTCGACCGGGGTTTCGCGTCCACCCAGCTTCCCTTGGGCGGATGCGAGGTTCACTCCACGCGGTGCGACTACAAGCGCAAGGATTAATACAAAAAGTGGTAGTTTCATGGTATCTTCTCATTTCAAATTGGTAACTTTGTCGGCAAGGCTGTAACATCACCGGTGTGCCGTCCATGGCTTCTTCTCCTCGGTGGAAGCCGGATAAGCGCCTCTGCCTGGCGGCAGTGGGGCGGCGTATTGCTTCTGCAAATATTCCGTGATGCGAGTCGCAGTTGCATCGTCAATAGGACATCCGTATTGCTGGCGCATTTTTTGCACTTCGTCAGCCCATGTCTGGACTGTAAATCCTTCGTGGCGCACGATAGGCGCCAGGGAATGACACGTGGTGCAATAGGCCTGCACCAGGCCCTGTGCGCTGCCTTCCTTGAGGCTAAAGTCGGCTACTGGCAGGGACGAAAGTCCGCCCCTCACGGGTCCGTAGGTCGCGCCTAATGGGGATGATGATTCCACGCTACGTAGATAGATAACATAGGCTCCGCCGATCACGAACACAACGCCGAGCACTACCAGCATCGGGAATCTATATGGTCTGACCTCTTTCATCTCATACTCCGATTAGGACGGCAGCATAGGTTCGCACCGCATTGTTTTTCCGTGCGCCCGCCTTGACGATTTCGGCGGAGACATCCATTGGTTGCGTTTCGCCATCCACACTGGTGGCGCGGCTCAGGATCCGAAACTCACCCTTCGGAGGCGTGCGCAAGATGTAGTGCCAGATCCGCCAGACATACTTTCCGTAGGACCGCTCGATCTGCGCCTCCTCCCAAGTCGATCCGTCGTCCCGGCTGATCTCCACTTTTGCGATGCCTTTGCCGGAGTCCCAGGCGACGCCCGTAAGTGTGACCGGCGAGGCGATGGGAACCAGCGTTCCGTCAGGTGGAGTCGTTATGAGCGAGTAAGTCTTGAGCTCGCCCGGTGTGATCGGGCGTCCGGACCATTCGAGGGGATGCGGTGTGCTTCGAATTTCGACCTCGCGCACCTGTTTGACCCAGACCGGAGCATAGGCACCGGGAACCACGAGGCGCAACGGGTAGCCATTCCAGAGGGGAAGGTCTGCCCCATTCATCTCATAGGCAAGCAATACATCCGGCTGCATCACGGTTTCCAGCGGGCAAGCCCGCCAGTATTCGGGCTTCATGAGAGAAATGATGCGACCACCTTTGAACGCAACTTGCGCTGCTCCCGGTTTAACACCCGCTTGTTCAAGCACCGCCTTGAGACTGGCGCCAGCCCAAAGTGCGCAGGACAGATCGCCCTTTGTCCACGGCAGTCCGGGCACAACGGGCCGAACTAAGCCGCGCCCTTCGCCGGTGCACTCGCCGACGGCGCCAATTTCAACCCGGGGAAACTTTTGCAGATCATGCAAGGTCAAATTCAGGGTTGTCCGGGCGCTTTCTCCGCCAACTCTCAGACGGAAGTCGTCTCGGGAGATGGACCGGATATCAGCTTCGCGGTACCGCACGTAATAGTATTCGCTGTTTGTATACGGATAAGTCCTGTCGCCGATTAGGTGCGACGTGGGCGTTTCGTAGTTGGGAGGACGATCGTAGACCTGTCCGAGCGGAGCTTTGCCGGGAAGCGCGACGAGCGGATATGGCGTACCGCTCGGCGCATTCACCTTGTTCGCGGTTGCCGCAAGACCTCGGTCGGCCGGTCGCGAACATCGTTGTAAAATCAGGCTGCAAGCAGGAACGCCCAATGCACCCGAAATAAAGCGACGTCGGTTCATGGCTTACCTCTCTTCTCGCCGAATGAGCGCTTGGACGGATATACATCCGCCTCCACTCCAGGCAACTCTTCTGGGTAAACCATTTTGCTGGCCCCTGCGCCCGGAATGGATTGGGCAAAGCCGCGAATATACTTGACGAGTGCTGTGGTGTCGTCGGGTGTAAGCAAAGCGCGGAAAGGAGGCATGTTCGTGCCGGGACGACCGTAGGTAATAGCCGTCGCCAACTCGTGACTGGTTTGGCCACTCATCCAGAGGGGATTTCGGAAGTCCCTGGGGCGAGGCGAGAACTGGTTAGCACCAGGAGCATTTGCGTCTCCTTCGACCCCGTGGCAGGCAGCACAGTGGCGGGTGTAAAGTGCGGCACCTATTCCGCCCACAGAATTGTTGCCGGGCAAGGTGCCACTCAGCCTTCGCAGATGGGCGACAAGGGATGTGAGCTGATCTTCCCGCATTTCATCAACGAAGCCGGGCATGGGCGAACCTGGCACGCCGTAGCGCACCACGCCGCGAAGCGCTTCGTCGCTGCGGCTCGCCATCCAGTCGCGGTTGGTTAGGTCACGGGGAGAACGGTCGAAAAAAGCGGCGGCTTTACCGTTTCCCCGGCCGTTATCACCATGACACCCCGAGCACTTTTGGAAGTACAACAAAATGCCGTCATTTACGTTCGTCCGAGATGCCGCTTGACCATCGTTAGGAGGACGCGTTAGCGGGCTATAAGGCCAAAAGCCACGAATATACGCGACAACAGACCAGAGATCCCGCTCACTAAGCCGGCCTGCGAAAGCTGGCATTGAAGTTCCTGGGACGCCACGAAGGATAGAAAGAAAGAGTGTGCCGTCAGCATGATTGATCATCCAAGCTTTGTCGGTAAAGTCCCTCGGCTTGTCGGGCTGGTTAGTCGCTAAAGGCCCACGACCATTACCGAGCCCCCCGTGACAGATCAAGCAGTTCCTTGAATAAACACTTGACCCGCCGGATGGCGTGATCTGAGACTTCTCCGGGGTAGCATTCTTGACGAAACCGTGGATTTGCCCTTGGGTCACCTTGCTCTGCGCTCGTGCCGATTGTACATTTATTGACGACTCCCCTCCAGCGAAGAGCATCAGCGTACAGATCAGTACTATTGCTCTAATTTTCAATATGATTTGCCCAGGTCGCGACGATGTCATGGGTCCTGCTTCCACACGTCATCGTCTCGTTCAAGCATTCTATACTTTGGTTTTTCAATTTCTCGGCGCAGTCTCGGACTGACAAGCCACATTAGGGCGTAAGCCCCGATCAACACTATGCCGACGACGAACATGATGTTTTCTAATAGTGCTTGAATCTCATTCATGGCTTCATCCCTGGCTGCTTTGCTTTCTTCTGCTCGGCGTGCGAGCCTTTCCCGAACATGCTTCCATGACTGGGTGATATTTGCGGACCAGCTTCCCGCATGGCGCGGCCGAGATATGTCATGTATGCCACAACGGCCCGCGCCTCGTCATTAGGTACGGGCGTTCCGTCCGCGGAATTCGTAAACAACCACGGGAAGCCTGGCATCATCGATTGAGGTACGGTGCTTCGCGGGTTGTAAAGATGTGCGAAGTGCCAGTCGTCGGACCGCTTTCCTGATTCACGCGAAAGGTCAGGTC
This sequence comes from Pseudomonadota bacterium, assembly GCA_043734785.1. Lineage (GTDB taxonomy): Bacteria > Pseudomonadota > Gammaproteobacteria > CAIKBL01. The sequence goes on from JAYTEX010000288.1 coordinate 5,000, forward strand.
CAATGCGGCGCGTGCCCCATAAATGTGGATAATCGTTTTGAAACTCCCACGCCTCGGCGGGCGCACCGAATAGGCGAGTGTCGGAGGGAAGGGTCCGCACGAACTGGCTATGGCAGAAAGCGCAGCCATTCCGGGAATATGACTCGAATCCGGCGGCTTCGAACTGAGTGTAAGGTCGCAACTCCTTTGGGGTGGTCTCACGGACCTGCTGCCGTAGGCTCAGGATTGGCACGAGTCCAAGAGTCGCAAAAGACAGAAGAAATGAACCGAAGCCCGCCAGAATGATGATGACTTCGACATGTTCGAGAAATCGCTGGTAGCGATGGGTGCCGGGTTGTGGCTCATCTCCCGCCGCAACCTTGGAAACGTTCGGCTCAGGGTTGATGTCAGGCATGAGTGCCTCCGGTGGCCCGCTAGCCTCTACTGCCGCAAGGCCGAGAGCGTCTGTCGCTGGATTTTCAAGAGGGGTGGTGCGCGGCCGGAGTGAAAACAGCACCAACACAAATCCTGACGTGAGCATTACACCGCTCCAAGTCCGAACCTGCCAACCAACGTTGGAAGCGATAACACTATTGATCCAAGGCTCTCCTGTCATCCACATGCCAGCTTGTACAAGCCCAACCAGGGTAAGGTCTATTACCATTGCTAGTAAGGAGACTAGCGACACCCAATACGCCCAAGTAAGCAGTCGAGAGTCAGGTAGTTGTCCGGTAACTCTGCGCCACAGATGTGTGATGCCACCGATCACTGTGAAGGTCGCAAAGCCAGCCATCGCCATGTGTGAGTGACCGATCACCCAATCCGAAAAGTGCAATTGCTCCTGAAGTGACATTGCCGCCTGAGCAGCTCCCTGGAGCGAGACGATCAAATAGAATATGACACCGGTCCAAACCCAGCGTAGTGAAAGATTACGGACCACGAGTATTCCACAACCTCGTAAGCTCAGCAAAAGATTGGCAACGACGAGAATGACATCCATCCCCATGAACATTGAGGCGATGATGGAAACTTTCTGAGCGCTCATCGGCAACGGGGAAAAAACGTAATGGTGCATCCCGTTCATGGGGTAAAAGAAGACAAGTCCCCAAAAACCCACCATGGACAGAAAATGACTGTAGATCGGTCGTCCAGTGGATGTGGGAATCACGTAGTAGGCAATCGCCAAGGCTAGCGGCGTCACCACTACCCCGACCGCGTCGTGTATCCAAAGCCCGGAGATAGCGGCTCCTTCAGCACCTGGCGCGACATATTGTGGGATGAACTGTCCTGTGACGTAGGCGATCGGACCGAACACCAGTGCCAGCACGATATACCAGCCGGATACATAAAATGTGTGACGGGGAGGGTGTAGAAGGGGAACTAAAAACTGGACACCAAAGCCTAGCAGCGCACCGACAAC
>JAYTEX010000289.1:0-10819 GCA_043734785.1 Pseudomonadota bacterium
CCTGTGTCAGGCTAGTCGTCGCGAATCCGAGTATCCGCGCGAGCGGGTCTACTGACTGTTGGGCTTCGCAAGCTCACCCCAACCTACCCAATCTGCTCACCCCAACCTACCTTGAACACCCTGCCCGCACGCGCTTTGGCGGCGATTGAAGCGACTTTTTCAGGGACGACTAGGTAGGCCACGGTCTGCAGATTGGGTAGGTTGGGGTGAGCTTGCGAAGCCCAACAGTGCGTAGACCCGCTCGCGCGGATACTCGAATTCGCGACAACTAGCCTGACACAGGGGGGTCACTCGGCCGATCATTGATGTTGGGGTTCGAGGCCCCTCACCCCAACCTACCTTGAACACGCTGCCCGCACGCGCTTTGGCGGCGATTGAAGCGACTTTTTCAGGGACGACTACCGAATATTCACGCCGCTTAAATTACCTTCTCCGCCTGCAGCGCAGCGATCTCCTCCTCGCTGTAACCCAGCTCGCGCGCGATCGCGCACGAGTGTTCGCCTAACCCCGGCACCTTGAAATCGACGCGCCCGGGTTCATCCGCAAACTTGATCGGAATGCCTAGGTGATCGTGGCCTGCCTCGTCTGTGAGCAGCATGTCGCGCTCCCGAGTGTTGGGATCCAGCGTGCCCTCAAGCAAGGTGCGCAACGGCGCGTAACAGCAGTCCACATCCGCCAGCCAATCGAGTGCTTCGCGCTGCGTGCGCACGTCGAAAAACTCGCGCAGAAAATCGATCACTGGCGCCTGCACCGCTCCGGGCGGTTCTCGACAGAGATCGAGCAGATCGAGTCGCCCTGCTTTGCGCAGAAAATTCTCACAGAAATGGATTTCGATACCGCCCAACACGATCCACTGACCGTCTCGTGTCTCATACGCGTTATAGAAAGCCTGACCACCCCAATTGCGCTCGAACTTGACCTCGTGCGCCTGGCGCGCCGCAAAAATTGGCCCTTGATAGTGCGCCGTCCATGCCAGCAGGGCGTCGTGCATCGCGATATCCAGATAATCTCCCTGCCCGGTCGTGCGTTGCCGCACCAGTGCCATGAGTACCCCTGCGAAGGCGGTTAGCGAGCCACACATATCTGCAGACGGCATGCCGACCAGTGCGGGCTTGCCGTCCTGTCCCAGATTGAACGACATCACGCCGAGCAGCGCTTCCATCGCCAAATTGTGCGCAGGCTTGTCACGATAGCGCCCGACCTGGCCAAACGCAGACAGTGAACAGTAGATCAACTGCGGGGCACGGGCCTTTAAGGTCGCGTAGCCAAGCCCGAGACGTTCCATGACCCCAGGCCGGAAGCCTTCGACGAAGACGTCCGCAGACTCGGCAAGTTTGAGCAAAAACGCCGTCCCGCGTGGATCCTTGAGATTCAGCCGCAGACTCCGCTTGCCGCGATGGGTATTGCGAAACCAGATTGACTCTCCTGCCTGCTGCCAGCCGACCTGACGCACAGGTTCGCCGCTGAACGGTTCTACCCGGATCACCTCGGCACCATGATCGGCCATCATCATGGTGAAATGAGGCCCTGGCAGAAACATCGACAAGTCGATTACTTTGACGCCTTCCAGCTTCATGTTTCATCCACCAAAAAGAGGGGGGCCACTGGCCCCCCGCATCACATGACAATCGCAGCTAGCTCAGCTTTTAGCGAGTGCGTCGATCAAGTTGTTGTAGAGATCGGTCAACATTGTCTTGATCTCTGCTTCCGGCGCGCCTTTGGCCACCCAGTTACTGCCCCACACCACGCGGCAACCACCGGCGGCGGCATCGGACAGGGTGACGACGGCGTGATAGTACTCAACCGGCAGCGGACACGGCGCGACGATTGAATACGCAAAGACCTGCTGTTCATACGCGCACTCAAGACGCTCGATGACTTCACCCGGTGCGTCTTTGAGTTTAATCGTGCGCAGGGCTCCAACGCCGCTCCCAGTCACGACGCAGGATTCAATCATATCGGGCAGCATTTTGGCCACACCACCGAAATCCATCAAGGCCGCGAATACCTTGGATCGCGCGACCGGAATCGTCTTCTCGACGACTACTGAATATCCCATTTGAAACCTCCTGATTGTGAGCTTATTGAAGCTATGATCCCCGACCCGCCCGCAGGCGGCTATGGTGGGGCCAAGAGTGCAGGATCTGCGGCGGGTGAGCAACCAGTGTCGCGCCCCGTCCCAACCCCCTGTCTAATCGTCTGACAGGCCGCCTATCGGCCCACGTGGCGGTCCATAGGTTCGTCACTGCCCTCGCAAGCCTGTTCGCGAGCAATTCAGAGGCGGATCGTGCACGTCCAGCCGTAGGGATCGGCACGCAGTCCAAACTGAATACCGGTCAGAGTATCGAACATCTGTCGCGCGATTGGCCCGGGTTGTCCATCGCCAACCTGGATGTCCCGTCCCTGGTAGCCGAGGCGCCCGACGGGTGCTATCACAGCGCCGGTGCCCATCCCGAACACTTCGGTGATGCGGCCGCGCTGGATGTCTTCCAGTACTTCGAAGAAGTCGATTCGTTCTTCGCCCACCGCAAGGCCTGCATCTCGCGCCAATATCAGGATCGATTCGCGCGTGACCCCGTGCAAGATGGCGCCAGACAACGCCGGCGTGCGCAACGTCTTCCCTTCGTAGATGAAGGCGATATTCATCGCGCCCACTTCATCGACATAGCGTCGTTCCACCGCATCCAGCCACAGCACCTGTTGGTAGCCTTGCGCGATGGCGTCTTCGGTCGCCTTGATACTGCCTGCATAGTTCCCGGGCGTTTTCGCTTCACCCGTCCCGCCACGCACCGCGCGCACATAGTCATGCGGAACATGGACCGCGATCGGCGCGAAGCCGCCCGCGAAATAAGGCGCCACCGGACTCAGGATGATGAAATGCAGAAACTCGCGTGGCGCGCGAATGGCGAGATCCTTTTCGGTCGCCAGCATCACCGGCCGAATATAGAGCGCGGTTTGTGGCTGACTCGGCACCCAACGAGCTTCCAGCCTGACCAGTTCGGTAATCGCTTCAAGATGCGCTGCGATCGGAACCTCTGGCATGCCCATGCGGGTGGCTGATCGATTGAAGCGCTCGGCATTGCGAGTGGTGCGGAACAGGTTTAGGTGTCCATCGGGTCGGCGGTAGGCTTTGGTGCCGTCAAATATCATCTGACCGTTGTGCAGCACCTGGGCTGCCGGGTCGAGGGTGATCGGAGCGTAGGGTCCGATGACTGCGTCGTGCCAACCGGTCCCTTGGGTGTAGCGTTGGGTAAACATGCGATCCGCGAAGTGGCGGCCAAAGCCGAGATCGGTGGGCATCGCCGCGGCAGGGGTTTCTGGTGCTGGCTCGACACGAATCATGGGGACTCTTCTATTTGCGCGCCGCGTAGTTGCTGGAAGAACGCGGCATGATAGGTAGGCCGCAGTCTCTCAATCACGTCATCCCGGGTGAAGCGGCGAGCCGCGCAGACCCGGGATCCAAAGGCGTTGACTATTCGGTGTGGGGCCCGGATATGCGTTTCACGCTTATCCGGGCTGACGAGGTTTAAGCGTCGCGGTGAACTTGAACCTCAGGCATTTCAAGTCACGTTACGAGACCCGCAATGATCCTCTGAATTTACTTCTTGACCGCCGCCAGTGGGTTCGCGAACTCGGTCTTGAAGCCCAGCTTGCGCATGCCGACCAAACAGCATTCGCAGTCTTCATCGATCGTGCCACCGCTGGCGCCAATGCCCCCGATGATTTCATCTTTTTCGTCAAAGATCGGATAGCCGCCGCCGACCATGCAAATGCGTTCATCCGTATGCTGCAACCCATAGCCAAACGCGCCCGGCAGCATCACATCGCGCACCATGTCAGTGGGGCGTTGAAACGCCACCGCCGTCCATGCCTTCTTCTCCGCAATCAAAATGTTCGCGATGCGCCCTTTGTCTGGGCGCAGCGCGCCGCGCAGATTGCCGCCGAAATCGACCACCGAGATCGAACTCGGGCGGCCCAGGGACTGGGCATAGGCCACGCCTTCTTTAAGCAAGGTTTCAACTTCAACAAGCGTCAGTTCGCGCATATCAGCTCCGCGTTAGTTTCGTTTCATTATGATCAGGCCTAGAGACCGCATTCCTTGGTGTCGTCGTCATCGTCGTCGTCATCGTCGTCACCGTCATCATCTCTATCCCCGGTGCGATCGAGCATTGAGAGGATCGCGTTCACCGATGGTTCCTCGAGCAGCCCGCTGATGAAAATACCGCTATTGGATTCCGGGTCGAGGAACGGATCGCTCAGCAGTGATTGGTCGCCGCAACCGGTACAGGTCTCGAATTTAAGATCCGGGACGCCGCCAAGCGCAACAAACAGCGCATCCGCATTGGCGCCGACACCCGGCGTGAGTGTGATGTCGATGGATTCAACCCTAAATTCTCCGAACGAAACGAGTGCCGCGAAGGCACCAGCGCTGGCGCCTCCAAGCAGGTTGATAGTGTCCGCATGGATTTGCAATTTGCTGCCGCCGAGAATGAAGGCCGCCGCAGAAGTGAGTGACGAGGGATTTTCCAGGAATTGCGTAAACACTTCATTTGTAGAACGAATCTCACCCAGAATCGCAGCAGGGTCGTTACCCCCAACGAGCTCGATCAACCCGCTGCCATGCGCGACGATTTCAGCCAAATCTGTCCCGATCAACGCCGCATAGGCACCCGTACCAGTGCCGCCGTTGACGAACACGTTCTGCGCATCTACCCGCAATGTACGCGCCTGCACCCTGACCGGAGAGGTGCCGGCCTGAAGCGTCACATTGCCATCGCCCGATTCGCGGAAGTTGAGGTCACCTCCCTTGTCATTGGCGATCAAGGTCAGCGCGCCATTGAGGAGCACCAGGTTGCTCTCAATCTGGATGCTGCGCCCTGCGCGGAAGGTGATAGAACCAGCGTCCGCGAAGAGATCGGCGCCGAACGGCAGGAATATGTCGTTATTGGCCTGCAGATTGAGCGTGCCACCGCCATTCAGGAAATTGATTACCGATTGCACGGAGATCAGGAGTTCGCCCGCTGGATTCAAGCTGAAGCCGACGTCACCCGTGACAGCCTGTACGGTGCCGCCATCGACGATGTCGATACGACCAGCGCCAACAACGCCGTTGAATAACGCATCCGGGCTGTACACGATGAATTTATTGCCCCCGAGTGAATCGATGCCACCACTGCCGATGAGGTCCTTCGGCGCTTCGCCGGTGAAGCTGTTCTCGGGAGAAACCACTCCCACCAGCCCCGTTTTGATATCCATGAAAGTGAGTGCGCCGCGATTCGCATTCCAGTTCGGGCTCCTGATGACGATGTTGCCTGATTCCAGTCCGTGGCGGCCGCCGCTGCCGACGCCATCATCAAGGTGGCTACCGACCAGGCTGTTCGCCGCAGACACGAATCCGGTTACCGGGGTTACCGGGCTACCTGCGCCGGCTTTCGCCATATAGGTCACGGCGCCAAATCGCTGGTCGGTGCCATCGGACCACTGATGACTGAAGATCAGCAACGCGCCATTCGAAAGCTCGTCGATAGTAGGAGCGCCGTCGATTCCCTCGCCGACCTGATCGCCCGCTCGACCCACCAGACTGTTCAATTCAGACACCACGCCGACAATCGGTGCGTTTGTATCAACCACCGTCACTGCGCCTGAGTTGTTGTTCCAAAAACGGCTCTGCAAAACAACCAGGCCGCGATTATCGATCGTAAACAGTTGTCGGAGATTACCGCCGATCTGATCGCCTTCATTGACGTTGAGCGTGGCCAGATTGTCCGAGTTGGTGCCGATTAGACTGTTCGCGGCGGACACCACCCCGATAGGAGGCGCGTTCGGATCGATGAAGGCCACCATGCCTGCGCTGTTGTTCCAGGTAGGGCTCCGGACCATCAAGCGAGTGGAGAAGCTCAGAAAGTTTACGTTGCCTCCAATGCGGTCACCCGACACACTTCCAACGAAGCTGTTGGCCGCCGACACCTCCCCAGTGATGCCGGTCACGGTGCTGCCGAAGGTCAACGCGCCCATGTCGTTATTCCAACCCGGATTCTGCAGGAAGAACCGGTCGGTGCCGATTTCCCGAGCGCCAAAGCTACCAATCTGATCACCCGCGGTCGCGCCAATCAGACTGTTGGTAGAGTCGATAGTCCCAACCAGTGCGTTGGCTGGGTTCCAGAACGTGAAGGCGCCGCGATTTTGATTCCAACTGGTGGTGACGAACGCGCGATTGCCGTTGTTGAAGAACTCGACGAACCCGCCACCGACGCGGTCGTTGGTGTTGGAGCCGACCAGGCTGTTCGTCGCACTGACGAAGCCCGAGATCGGACTACTCGCCAGAAATGCCGTGATCGCACCGGCATCCGTCGCAGCGCCGTTATCCCACAAAGAGCTCTCAACCAGGACTTTGGTGCCTGCGGTTGTAAACACCGCAGAGATACCGTCTCTGCCTAGCGCATCGCCGGCGGTACTGCCAACGAGACTGTTGGAATCTGTGATCGCACCAAATGGCGTCGCAACGCTGGGATCAAAGAAAGTGATGGCGCCGGCACCGCTGTTCCAGTTGGGCGTACGCACGAACCGCAGCGAGGTTCCTGCGACCTGATCGAAATTAAAGTTGAAGCTGGTCCCGACTCCATCGCCTGAAAAACTGCCGAACAGGCTGTTACTGGCACTTACCGCACCGCGAACACCAAAACCGGTAGCCACATTCCCCCAGCTGATGGCGCCATTAAAGTTACCCGCCGCGGTCAAGTTCCAGTTCGGGCTCAAAACGGCAAAAACGCCGGTGCCGAATAATTCGAGGATCCCGTTGCTGCCCACTTCATCGCCGTCGCCGCTTCCCGGCCTGCTCTCGGGAGTACTGCCGAGCACACTGTTCAACACCGAAATATCACCCTGCAGCTCCAGGTTATTCACGAGATCCAGAAAGGTCGCGGCGCCGCGTCGCGCGTTCCACTGTTGGTTCAGCAACACGATGTTGCCGTTGCTCAGTGATTGGAAACCGGCGTTAAATCCGATGCGATCATTCGCAAAGGTGCCGACCACGCTATTCGCGCTCGACACGAAACCGAATGCGCCTGTATTCGCATTCGCGAACGTCACGGCGCCGGTATCGGTGGCACCGTTGTCAAATAACGGACTGAACACGGCGTAGTAATGGTTAGCGCCTGCGACAAATTCCCCGATGCCGTCGCTGCCCAGGCTGTCGTTCGGCGTGCCACCGATCAAGCTGTTGCCCACGCCGAGATCGCCAGCCAACACGCCGCTCGCGCCGCCGAAGCGCCCTGTGAATTGGTCGAGAAAGGTCACCGCGCCCGCGCTGGAATTCCAGGCCTGGCTTCGGATCAGCACTTGCCCATTGCTTAACTGAAATACGCTATCGCTCGTCCCAGGCGTGAATTCCCCAACGCGATCATTTAGCTGCGAGCCGGTCAGACTGTTGGTGTTGCTCACGATACCAGCGACGCCGGTCACGCCGACGCCGAAGGTCACCGCGCCTACATTGGAGATCCCCGACAAGGTGTCGAAGTCTGGACTCAGCACGACATAGTTGCCGCTCGACAGTGCACTGATTCCACCGCTGCCGATGTTGTCGTTGGCTGTCCCCCCTACCAAGCTGTTGGTAGCGCTAATCACGGCCGCGAAATTCCCGGGCGCAGCGCCGAAGAGATGGTTGTTAACAAAATCAAGGAAGGTGATTGCGCCGCGATTGCCGTTAAAAGACGGGCTAATAAGCAACCCGTTGCCGTTGTTCAAGATCCGGATGCCACCGCTGCCCACGAAATCGCCGGTGGTGCTCGAGCCAACGATGCTGTTAGTACTACTGATTGCGCCACTGATCCCGCTCGCCTTCGAGGCAATGGTGACCGCGCCCGCGTTCGGTGCATTAACGTCATTCCAGAAGGGGCTCAGCACTGCATACTGGCCGGCCGTGATCAGAATACCGCCGCTGCCGACCTGATCGTTGGCGGTAGAACCCACCAAGCTATTGCCTGAGCCTAAGACGCCCACGACTCGCGGTCCGGCTACGGGGAGAAACGTGACGGCACCCGCTGCGCTATTGAAGCCTGGCGTGCGCAACAGGGCGTTACCATTCAAGAATACGAAGAACACGCCGTTGGCGCCAAATCCTTGCAGCGCATCGAAGACATTACTGCCGAGACCATCATTGGTAAAGCCACCCACCAGGCTGTTCCCAACACCAACTGCGCCAGTCAAATTGTCTCCTGGCGACCACCACGTCACCGCACCGGCATTGCTGGCCGCACCGTTATCGAAATTCGGGCTGAACACCCCAAAGGTCTGCGTGATGCCGTTATCCGTCACGAAACGAGTGCCGCCACTGCCGATGAAATCGCCGGCTGTTACGCCGACCAGGCTGTTTACCGCGCTCACGACACCGACAAACGGATTTGCCGTGCCCGCGAAGGTGCCGCTCGCCGCATCAAAGAAAGTGACCGCTCCTTCGTTGGTATCACCTGCCGCCGCGTCCCAGCCGGAACTCCTGATCGCAAATATCGACCCAGTCAGAAGCTGAATGCTGCTGGCCCCCAGGTTAGCCGTGGGGCTCGGGCCTACCAAGCTGTTAGCGGCGTCCACCACTCCCACGATCGGCGCGTTCGGATCAACAAAGGTGATGGCTCCAGAGCCACCGTGTGTGCTCTGGAGCAGGAATCTACCGCCTCCCAGCGCCGTTTGGCTGCCACTGGAGAATAAGTCGCGAATAAAGGCACCGACCAAACTGTTGCTCGCAGACACGGTGCCGACCAGCCCTGTAGCCGTACTGCCGAAGGTCAGCGCGCCGGCAGTGTTGTTGAACTCAGGACTGAACACCCCGTAGTTCGTACCATAGTTGACGACTCCCCCGCTCCCGATGGGTTCCGTTCTGGCCGTCCCGACCAGGCTGTTGCTCGCTGAAATGAACCCCACCGTTGGCGCGTTCGGATCGATGAAGGTCACGGCCCCAAAGCCGCCGTTTAGACTGCGCAGCGCAAATCTGCCGCCGCCCAGCGCTGTTTGGCTGCCACTGGAGAAGGAATCGCCACCAAAGCCGCCGACCAAGCTGTTGCTTACAGACACGGTGCCGACCAGCCCTGTGGCCGTGCTACCGAAGGTCAGTGCGCCGGCATTGCTACTAAAATTGGGACTGAAGACGCCGTACTTGGCTCCAAAATTGACGATGCCGTTGTTACCGATGCCGTCAGTGATCAGCGCCCCCACCAAACTGTTACTCGCGGAAATGACTCCGACGGTGGGTGCATTCAAGTCAAAAAAGGTCACCGCGCCCCGGCCGCCGTTGCTGGAACGAATGACTGATTTACCACTGCCAAAGAATTGCTCGAAGGAAAAACTGGTGAGCCGATCGCCGGCCACTGCGCCTATCAAACTGTTGGTCGCTCCGACCACGCCGACTAGATTGCCGGGGTTGCGAATCGTGAGTGCGCCGCGATCGCCATCGAAGTCCGGGCTGTTGATCTGAATCTGTATGCCATCGGGGGAGAAGATCCCGCCCGAACCGAGCTGATCGCCTTCGTTAATCCCCACCGTAGCGGGATTGTCGGCGTTGGCGCCCACCAGGCTGTTGACCGCGCTGACCGCGCCGCTGGTGCCGTTAATGAGATCGAAAGCCGTGATAGCGCCAGCACTGCCGCCCCAACTCGGGCTCCGCAGAAAATTGATATCGGTCGAAAATTCATGCTGGATGAACCCGGTATTGCCGACAAGGTCTCCCGCCTGGCTGCCCGTGAGCGCGCTTAACAAGGCGCCGTCCGACAGACGGAACATATAGACAGCACCAGCATCCGTGCCACCGAAATCGTCCAACGGGTCGAACACCAGGATCTTGACCGGAGCCGAGCTGCCAACGACGTCTATTTCGAACAGCAATTGCGTGGAAGCGCCGAAATGGTTATTCGTGCCCGGATGCGGATCGAGCAGGGATGTCGTCGCGATCGAGCCGGTGCTATTCACAAAGCGGAGCGTTTTCGGGTCAAGCAGGAGACTGCCCGCAAAGCCATGAGCGGCGGTCACATCCACTCTACCGTCGAAACCCAATGCTTCCTTGCCGGAGACTTCGACGCTGCCGCCGTCGCCGAATTCCGCACCACCTTTGGCGAGAATCGTGCCTTGGTAGCGGGTGGTGCCATCCGACCACACCACGGCTGACCCGCCGTGGCCGCGCTCACGCGCGCTCACATTCATCGTGGTGGAAGGATTGATGTCGACAACCTTCGCGCGGGTTAGCCCCTCGCCGCCCTGGAAGCCCCCGCCCACCCGAATATTGCCCCCCGCCGAAGCACCGCTGGCGTCCAGCTTGGCATTCGCCAGCGCGATATCCTCGGCAAGTACCTGGATCGTGCCGCCGGTCTGGCCAGTGGCCCGCAGACGTCCAGAACTGAAGACGCCCTTACCGCCGTCGAACTTGACCGTGCCGCCGGCGCCCGTGCCACCCGACGCATCCGCGCTCGATTCGCTCGAGGCGATGATCTCCTCGCGCGCGGTCACCGCAATCGTGCCGCCTGCGCCCGTGCCCTTGGCGCTGATGGGACCTGTAGATAGAACGCGCTCCGCCGTGACAGTCACTTTGCCTCCGGTCGCGCCGTCCGCACGGATCGCTCCCATCTGATACACGCGGCCGGCGCCTGCGGACACCTCGATTTCACCGCCCGCACCATCGGCTGCCGACGCACTGGTGACACTGTGCGATGCCAGTTCTACTTTGCTCGACGCTCTAAGGACGACGCGTCCCGCCGCGTTCACGCCCACAGAATCGGCATTGATTTCTCCGGAATGCCTGATCGTGCCGGCGAGAACACTCGCCGTGCCGCCTTTG
>JAYTEX010000290.1:0-18226 GCA_043734785.1 Pseudomonadota bacterium
AGGCCGAGCGCTTGTTGGCGCGCGGGGCCGTGAGTGGCCCCGCTCGTCTCTAGGGTATGCGCTGCGACGTGACCCGATGAACGCGATTCCCATCGTCGATATCCATTCGTTGACCAAGGACTACGGTCGGCGGCGTGCCGTGGATAAGGTTAGCCTGCGGATTGCAGCGGGCGAAGTCTTCGGACTGTTGGGCCCCAATGGCTCCGGTAAGAGCACCCTGCTGAAAATGCTGACCGGCTTGCTGGCGCCGAGTGCGGGGAGCGCCGCAGTCAAAGGGTTCGATGTCGGCAGTCAAGGGCGTGAAGCGCGTCGCTTGGTGGGCTATGTGCCAGAAGACTCGACACTCTACCCGCAGATGAGGGTCAACGAGTTTCTGCGTTTTATGGGGCACCTCAGAGGTGTTGCCCGGTCCAGATTGCCGGCGGCGCTCGAGGCGGTGATTGCGACGCTCGATTTGGCTGGCGTACAACGCCTCGCGATCGGCAAGCTCTCGCATGGCTACCGCCAGCGGGTTCTGATTGCACAGGCCCTGATCAATGAGCCGCCGCTGCTGATCCTCGATGAACCAACCAACGGGCTCGATCCGCATCAGATCATCGAACTGCGGGAGCTTATCAAGCGACTCGCGCCGCGGCATACGATTCTTGTCACCTCGCACATCCTGGGCGAAATCGAACGGGTGGCGACCCGCGTCGGCATCCTCCTGAACGGACGCCTGCTCACGGATTCCGTCGTTGTCTGCGGGTTAGACCGGGTGATTTTGCACGCTATTCCACCGGCCGGCGTAGTCCTCCGGGAGCTGCTCGACGCGACGCCTGAGGTCGAGGTGCAGAGGGAGTTGCAGCGTGCGACGCTGGGCACGGCATTCGAACTGCGGTTGGTGTCATCGAACGCCTTGTTGATCTTGGCGCATCGCCTGCGCGCGTCGCAGTGTGCGGTGCTCGAATTATCGCCGATAAGCCGCGATCTCGAGGCGCGCTTTCTGGCACTCACGGCGCGTGCCGGCGCATGAGTGAATTCCGCGCCCTGTTGAGCAAGGAACTGCGCGCGCTGTTCACGGCGCCGATCGCCTATGTGGTGATCACGGTGTTTTTGTTGTTGATGGGCTACACCTTCATCGCCTGGCTGTTTGTTAGCCAAACCGCGTCGTTGGTGCGTGTGCTGCACCAGGCGGCCGTGCTGCTGCTGCTGTTCGTGCCGGTGCTGACCATGCGTTCCTTCGCGGAAGAGCGCCAACACGGCACCTTGGCACTGCTGTTGTCTACACCGGCGAGTGAAGTCGCGATCGTGGGCGCAAAATTCTTGGCCTGCCTCGTGGTCGTGCTTACGATGCTGGGTTTGACCTTGGTCTACCCGCTGGTGCTCCAGATCTTCGGGCAACCGGACTGGGGCGTCGTCTATAGCGGGTATCTCGGTCTTTCGCTGCTCGCGGCGGCGCTGGTTGCGCTGGGGCTCTGGATCTCGGCTCTTACCACCCACCAGCTGGTGGCGGCGGTGGTCACTTTGGGCATCGCGCTGCTGCTCTGGGGGCTCGATACTTTGGGCAATCTGCTGCCCGACCCCTATGACGTGGTGGTCGTGAACTGCTCGTTGCTCACGCACTTTACCCCGCTGTCGATCGGCGCGGTCTATCTCAGTGATATCGGTTATTTCACCACGCTGGTGTGCCTGTTTTTGTTTCTGTGTGTGCGGGCGCTGGCGCGCGATTGATGGACGCTCACGCGATCGACTGGAATGCGCTCGGCTGGTTCGCCGGTTGGGTGCTCGCGGTGGTCACGTTGTTCGTGCTCGGGATCCATTTGCCTTTGATCCAAACGCGCGTGCATGGGTGGCAGCGGCTGTCACCCATGCTCCTGATGGTCGTCGCCTTCTGCATCGCGCTGCTCGCGAATCTCGCGTTGTCACTGCATGACGCGCAGTTTGATCTGACCCGTGAACGGCTTTTCACGCCCGCGCCCGCAGCGCTCGGGGTGGTTGATCGTCTACAGCAACCGGTCAAGGTGACCTATTTCTACCGCAGTGATGATCCGAATGCCATGCGCGCGCGCGATATTCTCGAGATCATGCATCGACGTAATGCCTATCTGACCGTCCATGCCGTCGACCCGGACAAGGCCCCGAGTCTGGCCTCGAACTACGGAGTGAAGTTGTACAACGCAGCGGTGATCGAGGCGGCCGGACGCCAGGTACTGGTGCGCGGCACCGATGAAACAGAGTTCGCCATCGGCATCGAACGGGTGCTGCGTAAAAGTGTGGTTGGCGTGTGTTTTGCGGAAGGGCATGGCGAGTACGCGAGCCAGAATTTCGAGTTCCACACGCATCTCGATTCGGCGGTCGGTCACAGTCATGACGATGCTGGCGCTGGCGTGATCGACACCACGCGCCATGGCTATGGTCGTCTGCGACGCTCGCTGGAAAGTCTGGGCTACGAGGTGCAAACGTTCAGTCTCGCCAATGCAGCCGGTGTGCCACCGGAGTGCCAACTCGTGATCAACGCAGGCCCGAGGACGACCTACCTGCCCGGCGAAACCGCCGCGTTGCGCACGTATCTCGCCCGTGGGGGAGCCGCGCTATTGATGGTTGACTTAGGATTTGTGCTGGAGCCAGGGCTCAATCGGCTACTCGCGGATCTCGGGGTGGCGCTGCCACCTGCGGTCGTCGTCGATCCTCACAGTCACTACGGTACTGACTCGGAGATGGTCGCAGTCACCGCTTACCCAACGCATGCCATTACCAAGGATATCTCGTACACGTTTTTTCCGGGCATTCGGCCGCTGCAGCTGAAAGCCACTCGTCCCACGCTTAAAACCCTGCCTTTGATTCTGAGCAGCAGTAGCAGTCAGCGGCGGTCTGTCGCCGAACCTGCGCAACGCCAGGTCGAGCTGACGCATCCTTCGTCGGTGGCGACCTACGCTGCGGGAGCGCAAGTGTTAGCGGCGACCATCGAAGGCCAATGGTCTGAGGTGCCGGGACCAGCGCTACGCGCAGTGGTGGTGGGGGATGCCGACTTCGCGAGTAATTCCTTCTACCCATACGCCGCCAACAGCGATTTGATTCTCGCGATGGTGCGGTGGCTGTTACGGGAAGATACGCGGCCCGCGATTGCATCCCGTATCCCAGTGCCGCCGGTGCTGATGCTGACCAAGCCACAGAGGCAGGCCGTGTTCATGGGGGTGGAAGTCGTATTGCCGGCACTGGTGGCGTTGCTCGGCGCGGTGGTGTGGTGGCGGCGCCGATGAAGACGCTACGCCGCGTCTCGCGCTGGCTCGCAGCGGCACTTGCGCTGGGCTATTTCGGCTGGATGTGGCACGCCGGCCAGTTGCCAGAATATGCGCATTTCAACGCATATGAAGCCGCAGGACTCCTGCGCGAGCCGGCGGAGTCCGTCACGCAGGTCGAACTGCGCAGCCCGAACAGCCGGTATGGGGCGAGACTCGCCGGCGGGCAGTGGGTAAGCGAGGCGGCGCTGGCGCTGCCGCCCGCGATCGCCGTGCAATTGACGGCGGCGGTGCGCTTCATGCACACGGCCGCCCCCGTGCGCGTTCTCGCAGACTCGGAATTCGACGCTGACGATCTCGCGCAGTTCGGTCTGGCACCGGCGGCACTGACCGTCACACTTGCGAATGCCAGCGGCACCTTGCTGCAGTTCGAGTTGGGTGATCACAATCCCGACGGCATCCTGCGCTACCTGCGGGTAGTCGGCGAGCCTCGGATCGTGCTGGTATCCGGCTTTGTCGGACATGCGTGGGACGATCTCGCGGCGGCGTTACTGGTGCGCAGCGCATCTGGCGGGTTATAAAGGTGTCAATACTGATTCACCCTATCCCGGGCACCATACCCATAAAGAGGAGGTTGGCAATGCGACGCAATATTGAATTCAGTGCCGATGGCGTGCAATTACGCGGCTGGTTCTACAAGCCCGACAAGGGTAAGGGGCCATACCCGACCATTGTCATGGCACACGGCTTCTCCGGGGTGAAGGAAATGTCCCTGGACAAGTTCGCCGAGGTGTTCGCGAAGGCCGGCATGGCCGTACTGGTCTATGACAATCGCTGTCTCGGTGCGAGCGATGGCCGGCCGCGCGGCGAAATTGATCCGACCTGGCAGCGCCGCGACTATCGCACCGCGATCACCTACGCCCAGACCTTGCGCGAGGTCGACCAGAATCGCATCGGGATCTGGGGCACGAGTTATACCGGTGGCACAGTGTGTATGGTCGCGGCCTTGGACAGGCGCGTCAAAGCCGTGGTGAGTCAGGTGCCCTTCATGGTCGGGCACAAGAACCTGCAGCAGTTTCTACCGATCGACGGCTGGGTGCCGTTTCAGCAGATGCTGGATGAAGATCGACTGCGGCGCATGAACGGCGAGGAGTCCAAGGTCATGAAAATGCGTTCGCTCGATCCGACCGAGCCGCACGTCTTTCCGGGCGAAAAAACTTACAACTATATCCAGTATTATCTGGACCGCGACCCGGATTGCACCTGGGAAAACCAGGTCACCATTCGCTCGCTCGAGTACATGCTCGAATACGACGTGACGTCTTTCATGGTGCGGATCAGTCCCACCCCGCTCCTGATGATTCTCTCGGATTGCGACACCACCACGCCCAGCGATATCGCGCTCGAGTGTTATGCCTTGGTGCCTGGGCCGAAGAAACTCGTGATGATCAACTCTGATCACTATGCGGCGTATATCGAAAAATTCGATCAAACGAGTACTGCGGCACGCGACTTCTTTCTTGAAACCTTGACCTAGACCGCCGGGGGAGGGGCGCCTGCTGCGTCCCCCCAGTGGTTCGACGGGTTCGACGAGGGTTGACTTTCTCTGGCCTAGGAACGACGCCAGGCGAGCCAATCTTGCGGCGTGACGGGGAGTGCCGTCCGGCTGCTTTCCGCGAGACCGCGCAATGCCTTGCGGGAACATTCGGCGTGCCATTGATTCTGCAATGAGAGCGTAAGCTGAGCCCCCGGGCCGGCGGTTCCTCTGGCCCTTTCGTAGTCATCGGAGAGCGACGCGCAACGCGTGAACAGGGTGTCCGAAATCGCCGGCCACGGAGAGCTTGATGCTGCCGGTGACTGGTAGTGACGCGCGAGACCCACCACTGCGAACAGTGCGGCGGCCAGGGCGAGTGGATATTGACGGCGACCTGATATTTGCCGGGTCTCGCAATGAGGACATTGCGCCGCGTAAACCGAGACCGGCTCATGGCAGCGCGTGCAATACCTGAACTCAATCGTTCGATGGGTGCGGAACGAGCGTTCGCGGCGTTCAGTTTCGACCATGCGCACAGATTTTTGATAGACCTTACCGCAGCGCGGACACGTATCGGGTGTTGCCTTTGCATCGTCGTTCGGATGTCGCAGATAGAGGCATTTCGGGCAGCGCTTGCGATTAGAGGTGGTTAGCATGTTCGATCCTTACCAGCATTTCGTGGGCGTGGTACCCGTCGCGCTTTTTACGCCACTGGAATTTAGTGTCAATGCGCTGCAACTCGCATCCTCGGTCTGCGGCCCCTGCGGAGTGGCGCGCAGGCTGTAACAGCGCGCGATGGGACAGCCCGCTGACGCAGCATCGACGCTGATGGCATATTTCTCAGACTCGGTCGTAGCCGCGATCTGCAGATCGGATAAAGTCGCGGTGTAGGATTTGTTATCCAACCAATACTGCTCCTGACGCGAGGCGCCATCGAGCAGTGCGGCCCGGGCCTCGGCCCGCGCGGAACGCCTGGATTGCTCCCGAAAGCTCGGATAAGCGACGCCCGCGAGGATCCCCACAATGACCACGACGATCATCAGTTCAACCAGGGTAAAACCGTGGGTACGCGCAAGGTTCGGCATCATTTCGGGATCTCGTACCAGTAGGTACGCCAGTTGGTGGTGGCGTTGATCGCTTGCACGTTTTGGCCGACCTCCTGGCCCTGAATCAGCACGTATTTATCGCCGATGGGGACGATTTCGACCGGAATTCCGCCGCCGCCCAGCGCATCGCGACGGTCCAGCACCAGGCCAGCGAGATCATTCGCGGTATCGTAGTTGTGAACCGGTTGCGCATTTCCGAGCGACACCGCGTACACGAACCCACTGCCTTCACTCAGGCCGCAGGTGCCGGATGGCGCGCTCGGCACAAAGGTGGTGAAGAACACGGTGCCGCCGGCGGTGACGGCGGCGGCGAGGTTTTTCTCCCCAGTGGAGGTCAACCCGAGAAACCAGCCGTGGAGGGTTAAGTTGTCCTGGGTGGCAGTCGTGCAATTGCCGGCAGTGACGCAGTCGACGGTCAAATCGGCGAGGCTGGTGGGAATCAACGCAGTGCTCGATGGGGAGCCGCTCGTCGTCGCGCGATCCTTGAGCAGAAAGAACTTGTTCACCATCGTCGTGTTGAGAGGATTCTCACGGTCACCGCTGCCAATCAGTACGGCATCGAAATTGCCGGCACTGTCCTTGCTCTTGACGATATCCGGCCGATTGAAAAAGCGCAGATCATTGGTGGCCGCACTGTCGAAATGGCGCCCGGCATTCATGAGTACGCTGAGTGTCCACGCACTAGGATTGGGGCCTTCGAGATCGGCGCGCCACACACGACCGCCGGTATCTCCGAAATAAAGGCGATCGATTTTGCCGTCTCCGTTCATGTCAGCGGCCGCCAAATCGGCCGGGATGCTGTCCTCGAGATTGGGGTGCGAGTAAGCCTTGCTGGAAGCTGAGTAACCCTGAGTGGCTCCCTTGACGGCTTTCCATACCAGGGCGCCGGTAGTGGCATTCACCACGAAGACCGCGTTGCCTTCGTCGTCGTTGCTCCCAGACGCGCCGTTACGATTGGCGGCATCCTTGCCGAGATCTCCTGCGTTATCGCCGCCGTCGTCGCCGTTGTAGCCGCCGCCGAAAATAATGACCGGTTTGATGCCGCTCCCGGCATCGATGTGGCCGATGCTGGGGTTGGACCAGGTTTGTCCGAGCTGCGCGAAGTCGGGCATCGATTGATCGATTTTCCACAGGAACTTCGGTGCGTCGGGATCCGTGATATCGAGGGCGTAGTAGGCCTTGCCCCCCCGTCGCATCCCGATGAACGCATAGACCTTGTCGCCTTCCGAGGGCTCGATGGTGCCATCGCGGTCGGTATCGAGTTGATAAATCACCGGCGAGCCGTCGAAACTGATCGGGTGTACCGGCGAACTACTGGTCGACGCCGTGCGCAACCGCTGCTGCCCGGCTAACGCTAGTCGCGGGATGAAGCTCCATTTTTCGGCACCCGACTGGCTGCCGTCTGTACCGGTGTTGGTAAATAGGTGCAGCACGCCATCGGTAGTGGCCATCAGAATCCGGATGTCGGGATTCGCTTTGCTGTAGCCGCTGCGCGCGCCGTAGTTGATCGGGCGCGGTCGCGAGTGCAGGGGATCGCCCAGGAACCAGGTACGCGCTGAGGTCGTATCGGCGATCGCCGCTGCCGTATACCCACGAAGGTAGCGCAGGTCGAGCACCGCCTTATCTTTTTCAGTAGAGGTCGCAGTGCCATACGAAATCGCGGTCGTGGCCGGACTCCACCGTGCGGTCAAGTCACCCCACACGGCGGTAGCGGTAATCGCATCGCCGCCGAGGGGCAGCAGGCCGCTGATGAGATTGCTGGTATCCTCCGTAAACAGTTGGCGGGCGCCGCTGAGCGAATTATTGAGCCCGGGATTCGCGGAGATAAAACCCGGAATTTTCTGGCCGGCGCCACCGCGCTTGATACTGCGCCCATCTTTGCCCGCGACTTCGGCGTCAGTCGGCGCTGCCAGGCTGCTCGCGGCAGTCCAAAAAGTCAGCGCGGAATGCTTAAGGCGACCATCGATGTCAATCGCGTTCACGCCGTTGAAATCCTGGAGTTCGGGCACCCCGGTCACGACGTTATTTGCGATCTTGACCTTCTTTAAGTTGCCGGGCCAAAACGGTAGTGCATCTTTGTCCGCCTCGAATAAGGCCAGAAATACTTCGTTGATGATCTCCGCGCGATTGAACACGTTCACTGGCACCGAGGGCGCGACGAAGGTGGTACTCACCGACAGAATGCTCTTGAACACATTCTGGAGAGTATTGACCAGCAGTTCCGGATCGTCGCTCAACGCGAGCGGCACGCCGGTACCACCGGCGGCCGCGTAGCCCGTGGTGGTGGTGTTGATCTTGGTGGGATCGACGATGAAATATGACACCACGTTCTGCTTGCCGTTTAGATTCGGCGCGGTGCCGTAGGATCCGTCGGCGAGATCAGCGTCATTCATGTATTTCACGACCGTCGCAAAGAGGTTGTTGCTGCCGGTCAGGTTGATTCCTTGCATCCCGCCATTGACCTTGGTGGCCTTGATGGCAGTGTCTGAATCATCCTCCTGTTGTGAAACCTGGAACATCAGGTTGATGACATAGATTTTGGTACATTGGCTCGCGCTGCTGAGCGGACTGGCATATTGGGTTTGGGAAGCAGTTTCGATTGAAGCATCCCAGTCGAGGTTCGGGCGATCCACATCAAGATTCTTCGTATCGTTGGGACTGTCGCCGAAGTCGATAAAGCCCGTATGGCCGTTGTAGATACCCTGCCCCGTCAGGTACCGGAAAAGCTCAAAATAAAGTTCCTTACCCTGGAAGGGGTGGGACTGAGCCCCCTGCGGCATGGGGATGTCGGCCAGCAGTTTTACCAACTCGACCTTGTCCGAATCTTCGCCAAGGGTCTGCCAGGTTTTTTGATCATCGTCGCCCGCGATCATGGACCTGAAACCCAAGGGGACATAGGCCCCGTTGCTGCACTGGGTCGCGGGCGGAAAGCCTGCGCAGCCGTTTTTATTGGCATGGTTTAGCATGAAGCCGATACGCACGCCGCCGAGTGGATCGATGACCTTGGTGAGTACCGCCCGCAGCATGTCGAAAAAAGTGGTCGCCTGGCCGCTGGCAGCGGTCTTGCCATCCGCGAGATAACCATCCGCGCGCAACTGGGCACAGTAGCTGCCAACCGGGCACTGTACCGTGGCGCCAAGGTTTGGTCGCCAATCCAGCACGAACATCACTAGCGGCTCGCCACCAGTGGGACTAGAGGCCTTGAGGTAAATGTCCGTGTCGTCGGCTTCAGTGGTGAGTGCCACGCAGGTCAAGGAAACGCACAGCAGCGTCGCTAGCCAATGTCGCAGGATCGAAGCGTATGCGTGGCTTAACATTTTGGCCCCAGCACCAGGTAGCCCTGGCGAATTGAAGATTGCCCACGGCCGGTCGCGGTGCGATTAATATCGGCCGCCACGCGGAACGAGAAGGAGGAATAGGTGAGTAGGCTGCTACCGGCGGCGAGGCGCGGCGGCGCGCCGCAGTCTTCCGTACGTGCCGCCGTCGTGGTCAGGGTTTCCCCAGCCGAACTGTCCACCGTAAAAGGCGCCCCAGTCACGGCGATCGGAGTGGCGGTGTTGAGGTTGCCGGTCATCGGCAGCAAACCCGTATTCGACAGCGCGAAATCGACCGCCGACTGCGCAGTCTGGAAGGCATTCGCCGCTTCTTCGGTGTTGCGCGCAATCTTGAGTCCCATGACCGCGGTTTGCACAGCCCCGGTCGCCAGCAAGGAGAGTGAGGTCAGCATGATGAGCGCAATCACGAGCACGGCGCCTTCTTGGCGCGGCGAGGTGGGGCAGGCTCGTATGACCGGTGACAATGTCGAATTACCGCAACGATGCCAGATTGGCCGGATTACGAAGCTTGACGGTTGAGCTGAACACACGACGATAGAATTGGTCGCCACCGCCCGCAATATCGAGGTCACCCAGGCGATAAGTTTTGCCGTTGGTGTAGGCGGGATCGGTAGATTCGCTACGCACGAGAACGTAAACCCGCGCGGTCAGTGCGGTGGGCATTTCGGCGGCAGTTGGATTCGCTTTGTATTGGTTCACGGCACCGTCGCCATCCGAATCAATCCCGAATTGAATGTGGAACTGTTCGATCCCAGTCGCGAGACATTCATCGCTCGCGATCGCTTCGAGCGCGAGACCTGACAGCTGGGTGCGACAGAGACTCGGGGTGCCGTTGGTTTCGCTGATGTAATAAACGCTCAGGGCATATGGCCAATCGCGATAGCCGGCCGGCGGGGCGACTGTGCCTGCATCATCGATGAAAGTACCGGTAGTCCCATTGCTACGGAGATAGACCACTCCATTGATCGCGCCTGCGGTTAGGCCCACGCCCGAGGTGTGCTTAATGGCAAGCTGGCTGGTGCTGGCGCGGACGCTGCCGGTGACCGTGGGACAATGATTGGCCGTAATATTAAACTGCACAGTGGCGGGTGAACTGTGGGCGTTATTAAATTGAATCGCGGTGGCGCCATTGAACGCTGCTGTTCCACAGTCTTCGCCGGCGACCAGTGCGGTGCCGATGGCGGCGGGATCCAACATCTCGCCCCAGAACGAAATCATGCGGAGATCGCTGGCGATTTGCTCCAACGCAAACCGACCGTTCTCGATCATGCGTACATAGCGGTCATCTTCCGCATGGGCGCGGCTGCCTTGGACGAACACCGTCCCCACCACTAGCGACACGAGCAGACCGATGGTCATTGCGACCATCAATTCAATCAATGTCAGGCCCTTTTCGAATTTAAAATGCGATGCCATGCACGTCAATCGACAAAGGTATTGACGAACAGCACGCGTCGGTACAGATCGGCTCCCCCGTCAGAAGCGTCATAGCGACCGCTGGTTGCCCTGCAGGCGTTACTGCTCGGGTTTCTCAGCTTGGTCGTCCCGCGCCATGCGATGGCGATACCGACGTAACCAGGGCGAATTTCGGCCCCTGTGATGCACACAGTCGGCGTGACCAGTCCGCCGGTCGCGATGGCGCCGTTGACCTCGGTGGCGCCGCGCAAGGCTTCTGAGAATTCATAGAGGTCGTACATGGCAAGCGTATTGCTGGCACAACTTGCCGTGGTGCAATTCGTGGCGGTTACGCCATCCGCTGTCGCCAAGGTCAGCGTTCGGCCAGCGCCTGCGGCGGTATAGACGGTCAGTTGGCCCGAGTTGGTCCGCATGCGTTCCAGCAATTCCTGCGCGAGCAAGGTCGCGGTCGAGCGTTGTACGGCCTCGAAATTGGTGCGTTTGCTGGTGACCTGGAGTGCCGCGATCCCCAGCATGCCCACGGATAACACAAACACCGCCACCATGACTTCGACTAGCGTGAAGCCGCAGGTTTGGTTGGGGCGAGACATCGTCTGCTCCACGCGTTTAGGAAGGGCTACAGGACGTGAGCGGACTGGCCGTCGAACCACTCACTAAACCGGGACGGCCAACGCGGGTCACATTGACCTGCTTGCCGTTCACCGCGCCGCGGTTATCGCACAACACGAACCGCGCGATGCTGGCATTTTCGAGCGAACCGTCGGCCCGAAAAATCAACGTGCTGTCGGCCGCAGTATTGGAGCGCAGCTCGATGCCGTCCGCTCGCGCGTCGCCGACGGTAAGCAGAATGTCGGTACCGATATCAAAGTCTGTATCGCCGTCTTCATCGATAAAAACCAGCCAACCAGTGGACCAATCCTGGGCACTCCCGCCACACGCGGGGGTGCCGTTATGCGGGTCAGCCGAGTGGCAGAGGATGGTGCGGCTGCCGCGCTTGACAGCCTCGCTACGCGCGATAGTCATCGTGCCCATCAGCTCGTATGCCGCACCCTTGAGGCCCGAATTCTTCAAGAAGGTGCCGAGCGCGGGCGCCGCTGTCCCACTCAGGATTGCCGCCACGGCGAGCGTCATCATGAGTTCGAGTAGCGTGAACCCGCGTTCGCGAGACGCGCGTGGGTCTCGCCTCATCGTTAAATTGGTGTGCCCCGCGATGTTCACATTTTTTCGATCCTGGTCAGATTTAAGTTGCATGGTTCTCTCAGCGAAGTATGTCGTCAGATTCCGGGAAGACTTTAGAAGAATGAGGATCAATCAACCTTGACGGACCTCCCCGACCTCGCACGTTATGAAGCCTGAGTGACCAAATGCGCGAAACGTGCATTCGCGCACAATTGGCGTACGGGGGGGGCACCCACACACGCGATCTCAAAGTACACGCGAGCGTGACAACTGACCGAGTGGTGACAGACTAACCCTGCGCGCCATCACGACCCACACTGGTCGCGTATTTAAAACGCGATCGCCTCTGCGCTAATCACACGGCTTATCCGGCAGATAGTCGTCCCTGAAAAAGTCGCTTCTATCGCCGCCAAAGCGCATGCGGGCAGCGTGTTCAAGGTAGGTTGGGGTGAGTACCGCGAACCCCAACATCCATGATCCGCCGAGCTGATCTACTCACTGTTGGGCTTCGCAAGCTCACCCCAACCTACCCAATCGGGCTTCGCAAGCTCACCCCAACAACCCGATCGGGTTTCGTGTCTGTGCGCGATTTTGCAAGCTTTCGCTCGGCTCGTCCCACAAATTTTGCAAAATCATCTCGCCACTGATGCGAGCAGTTCCCTATTTCCACCGCGCAGCGGCTTTTTTCAGGGACGACTAGATAACGTTATCGAATTACCTAGCGCTTTGATTTCAATTGCTATGTTCTGGCGCAAGGTCAGCGGCGAACTGACTGGAACATCGGCATCCGGTTGAAAGTCCCGGTTGGAATTGGGATCGGACTGGGTCCGTTATCGTTGAGAGTGAAGATTGACGACACGACGGAAAAATCCTGCTCAACACCTGCGTCGTGACACGCAGGTTTCGAAACTCAAGTAGGCGTCACGGGCGGCCGCTAAAAAATGGGCACGCGACTACCGCCCGGGAGACCATTCGCGGGAGGTGAGCGCCTCTAACGCGACTATGCGTTCGCGCTTGGACGCGTAGACACCGCACGATACCAGCGCTGCGTATGGGCGTTCTCCGCAGGAATGCCCAACTCTACCCACCGGTGAAAATCCACCGCGCACTGCGCGGTGATGTCGGCCATCGTATAGGCATCCCCGACCAGGTATTCTGAGCGGCTCAACACCTTTTCGAGCCAGTCATAGTAGCGCCCGATGGTCTGACGTCCGCGCGCAACGAGGCTCGGGATCGTCGGTATCGCCTGGTGTGGTGCGCCCGGGATGCTTCGGTCCGCAAATTTCTCGTGCTGGTTACGGAAGGCTTCGGAACCCGCAATCATGCCTTCGAATTCGGCCTTGCGCTGGTAGGACTCGACCAACGCGCGTTCGATCGGCGTGCGTCCCATCAAGACCGGTGTCGGATAGAGTTCTTCGAGGTAACGACAGATCGCCATCACCTCGTCGAACCGGGTGCCATCATCGAGTTCGAGGGTCGGTATCAAGCCGCGCGAGTTTATCGATAGGTAAGGTTCGCGCAGGTTCTCACCGTCCAAAATACCGACTTCGACCTTTGGTATTTCGATTCCTTTCTCGGCCATAAAGATCCGTGCGCGGCGCGGGTTGGGCGCCATCTGACAATCGTAGAATTTCATTCCTCACTCCTAGCAAGTTTTGGCCTAGCGAAATTTGGGCATCACTTCTTCGGCAAACAGCTGCAGGTATTCATTCATCTGCGATTCTGGCATGCCCGGGGGGACGGTCCAGGTGTAGTAGCGTTCGATCCCGGTCGCTTCCACATAGGCACCGACCAAGTCGACCGCCTGCGCCGGTGTCACCACCGACAGGATGCCGTGTTCGATAAGCTGTTGGGGATCCGTGATCGCGGGGAACAGCGTCTGTCCGGCTTCTTGCGCCCACAGGTTGTACATCTGGACCTGGTAGAGGATGCGCGGGGCGACCTCGGCAAAGGTCTTCGCGGGCGCGCCCGAGACAATGAGCCAGAAGTGCCCCCCTGCGACGCGTCCTTGCCCCGGCTTGCCGAGCCGCGCGAGCTCTTCACGGTAGACCTTGATCATCGGCCCCATCTCGCCGGTGCCGATATAGCCATCGCCGAGCCGTGCCGCACGCTGGGCCGATGCGGGTGCGAAACCGCCGACCCATAAAGGCATCGGGTTCTGTACGGGGAGCGGCGCAAGCTTCGCGCCTTCGACCTGGTAATGCTTGCCGCTGTAGTTAACCGTTTCACCACGCCATAACGCGCGGATGATCTCGAGTCCTTCGTCCATGCGTCCAGCGCGCGACTTGCTGGTCAGGCCGAAGCCGGCAAATTCTTGCGGGCGATACCCGATCCCGACGCCCAGATCAAAGCGACCATTCGAGAGAACGTCGATGGTTGCCGCATCCTCGGCGACGCGTACCGCATGATGCAGCGGCAACAGCAGCACACTGGTGCCGATGCGCATGCGCTCGGTGCGCACGGCGACGGCGGCAGCCAGCGGGAGGATCGACGGCGCATGGCCATCCTCACAGAAATGATGCTCCGTGAGCCATACGTCGTCGTAGCCGATTTTCTCCGCCCACGCAATTTGACGCAGGGTTTCCGCGTAAATTTCAGAATAGGGACGGTGCCATTGCGCGGGATTGCGCAGCGAATACCACAGACCGAATTTCAAGCCCGCCATTAGGAAATCCTCGTACGTTTTTCGATGAACACCTGCATGCCGAAGCGCGGGCGATAGGTGATGGTCGCCATTGGTTTTACGGGATGCCCTGGCACGGGCCGCACTCGGAACTGTTGCAGTAATTGCGCCAGCACCAGCTGGATTTCGAGCATCGACATGCCGACGCCAATGCAGGCCCGGGGACCGGCCGCAAAGGGAATATAGCAATACGAATGACGGCCCTGGCTCCGCTGAGGACTGAACCGCGTTGGGTCGAAGCGCTCAGGATCGGGCCAGTGTCCGGGATGTCGATGCAGAGAATAAGGCACGATCGAAATATAGGCGTTCGCCGGCAACAGAAAACCGCCGAACGCCTGCTCGTGCGTCGATTGCCGTGCAATGCCCCATACCGGTGGATAAAGCCGCATCGTTTCTTGCACCACCTGCTTGAGGTAGGGCAGCCGCGCAAGATCGCCGGCGGTGGCTGGTTTGCCGCACAACACTGAATCCAACTCGTGCAGCAGTTCCGCCTCGACTTCTGGATGCTGGGACAAGGTGTAGAAAGTCCACTGCAAAGCCGTAGCCGAGGTTTCGTGTCCCGCGAGCATCAAGGTCACCACCTCATCGCGGATCTGCTTTTCCTCCATGCCCAGCCCCGTTTGCTCATCGCTTGCCGAGAGTAGACGATCGAGCAGATCCTTGGTCTCCACGCCGCGAGCGCGGCGGCCATTGATGATCTTGTACACGATGTGATCGATGCGGGACATGATCCGTTTGAAGCGTAGGTTATGGGCGGTCGGGATCCGTGGATACAGCGTGAAAAACGCCGCGAGGGTTTTGGTGTTGATATTGATGACGTCGAGAAAGTCGACCATCTCGTCGGCATGCTCGTCGATTTCAGAGCCGAACAACGTGGCGGCGACGATCTGGAAAGTCACCCGGCTCATCTCGCGTTCCAGCGCCACGGGCGCGTCCGGCGCCAGCAGAGCCCAGCGCGCCGCGAGCAAACTGGTATAGCCATTGATCGCCTCATCGAAGGCATTCACCACTTTGTGATGAAACATCGGCTGCATCAGACGACGCTGCTTGGTCCAGTCCTCGCCATCGTTAGTGACCAGGCCTTTGCCCATGGTCTGGGCGAGAACCCGGTAGTCATAGAGGTTCTTGGTGAACTCGGGATGCGCCTGGCTCAGTACCTGGCGGACATGATCGGGATTATTCAGCATGTAGATGGTGAGCATGCCGCGCCACACCGAGACTTCCCCATGATCGAGGAATAGCCGGTGCATGAACACGGCGGGATCGCGCCCGTAGGCTTTAAGGCCCTGCCACAGGCTGGGGCCGGGCGGCGCGGGCAGCGACTGCTTGGATTCGGCAACGATCGTCATAATTGGAAAACCTTGAAATGGTTCGGGATCGCAGCATGCGCATTTGACATGTTGCTATAGTGCCCATGCATCTAAAAGGGAACAAGCAGGGGCGCACATGTGGCGATTTAGGGCGATTTTGGGGTTTAGTTTGACCTGGAGCGTGCTGGCGACAGCCGCCGGACACGTCGCGCCGGATATCGACTATATGGCGCGTTTGATGGTCGAGGCAGAAAGGGCGCACCAGCCGTATCCGGATATCGCACGCCTCAATCCGGCGCTCAATGACGAGGCGCTGTTCGCGGTGCAACACCGCTTCGTCGCGCACCATCTTGAGACCGGCAAGCAGATTGGCGGTTTCAAGGGGGGATTCATTCCGGCGGCACCGATCGGGGGAGTCCTGTTCAAGCAAAGCTTTATAAATGCGCCGGCCGTGATCGACGGCGGGTCATACGTAAGCTTATTGATCGAAGCGGAAATTGGTTTCGAGTTCTGCGCGCCCGTGTTGGCGCCGCTGGCAGATACCACGGCGTTGAAGAAGGTGGTCTGCAAGGTGCGCCCGGCAGTGGAACTACCTGATGCCGCCGTGCATGACTTGGCCATTCTGAAGACCGACCGCGCGCGCCTACGCCGGGCGTTGATCCCGAATAATGTCGCGACCCGGCAAGTCCTGCTCGGGAGTGCGCGCGACGCGGCGAGTATCGATGTGAATCATCTCAATGTCGCGACGCGGTTCGAGTCTAAAGTCATCGGCACGCGCGACGGCACCAACGCACCCGACGATCTGTGGCAGAACGTGTTGTGGATAGTCAACGAGTTCGTGCTGGTGCAGGGGTATACGATCGCCCCGGGCTTTGTGATCATCCCGGGCAATTTGACCGGCTTGCATCCGGGCCGGCCCGGTCAGTATGAAGTCGATTATGGCGCGCTCGGCGTCGTGAAGTTTGAGGTCATAGGCGATCATTAGCGGTCGTTCCCGACGTTTCGAGGCGCGCAGCTTTGAGGCAATCCGGGCCACGAGGTGTTTCCACGATGACGTGGCGTGCCGCAAGATGGCCGACTGAATTGCCATGCTAGAATCCATCCCAGCGATGCTGCAATTTCCCGCAATCGATCCGGTCGCGGTCCGGCTTGGACCCCTCGCGATCCACTGGTATGGGTTGGCCTATCTGGTCGGCATCGGGCTCGGCTGGCTGATTTTGAATCATCGCGCAGGCCGATCCCAGGGCAAGTGGTCGCGCGATGAGGTGGCCGATCTGGTGTTCTACGCGGCGCTGGGCGGCGTGCTCGGTGGGCGTCTCGGCTATGCGCTTTTTTATAATTTCGCGGAGTACCTGCGCGAGCCATCGGCAATTCTTGCTGTGTGGCGGGGTGGCATGTCTTTCCACGGCGGCTTACTCGGTTTTATCTGCGCGATGGGTCTGTTTGCGCGACGCCGTCAGCGGGCGTTTCTCGAAGTAACGGATTTTGTGATCCCGGTCGTCCCGCTCGGGCTTTTTTTCGGACGGATTGCCAATTTCGTGAATCAAGAACTGTGGGGCGCGCCTTCAACCTTGCCTTGGGCGGTGGTGTTTACAGATCCGGCCGCCGGCGGGCTCGCGCGGCATCCTTCACAACTCTACGAAGCGGGCTTGGAAGGGCTACTCCTGTTCGCGATATTGCACTGGCTGTGGCGCCTGCGGCCGCCACGCGGGACGATTTCGGGCGCCTTCTTGCTTGGCTATGGGGTGTTTCGTTTCGGCATCGAATTCATTCGTGAGCCCGATCAGCATCTGGGATTTCTCTATGACCACTGGTTAACGATGGGCCATGTGCTCTCGGCGCCAATGGCGATCGCCGGCATGGTCATGCTGATCTGGGCCCGTGCGCAGCGCGGTTCTTCGGCTTAGAATTTCACGCTATGCAACCCTATCTTGAACTTTTGCGCCACGTGCGTGAACACGGCGTACGCAAGGGCGATCGCACCGGCACCGGCACCCTCAGCGTGTTCGGTTATCAGATGCGGTTTGACCTTCGACAATCCTTTCCGTTGCTCACCACCAAGAAGCTACACGTCAAATCCATTATTCATGAATTGCTGTGGTTTCTGCAGGGTGGTACCAATACGGCCTACCTCAACCAGCATGGGGTCTCTATTTGGAACGACTGGGCAGATGCGAATGGCGACCTTGGGCCGATTTATGGCGCGCAATGGCGGCGTTGGCCCACAGCGGACGGCGGGGTGGTCGATCAGATCAGTGAACTGATTGCCGGCTTGCAGAAGAACCCTGATTCGCGGCGGCACCTGGTCAGCGCCTGGAATGTGGGGGAGTTGCCCCGTATGGCGCTGGCGCCCTGTCATGCGCTGTTCCAGTGCTATGTGGCCGATGGTGAGTTGTCGTGCCAGCTCTATCAACGCAGCGCTGATGTGTTTCTCGGGGTGCCATT
>JAYTEX010000291.1:0-11572 GCA_043734785.1 Pseudomonadota bacterium
AATTACGCACTGGGGCGGTTGGCGGCGGTACCTGGCACGCGCTCCCTAGATCCATCCCCAACGCAGACGCGTCTCAGGCGCGATCGAGAACGTTACCGCTTTTTCCTGCCACGGATCAATGAAACCCAGCCGCACGGCAACCAGACGCAAGCCTTCCGGATGCGAATTACCGCGTCCGTATTTAGGATCGCCCAGCACTGGGTGGCCCGCCGCCTCGAAATGACGCCGTATCTGGTGGTATCGGCCACTCAGCATGGTCACTTCCACTCCTGTGCGATTGTGCGCAGCATCGTAGTGGTCGACGCGATAGTCGGTGACTGCGGGCTTGGCGTCGAGCGAGGATGCGTAACGTCCGCGATCGTCGCTCACACCGAGCTTGCCCTGCACCTCAATGTAATACTGTTTGTCGATCGTGCGCGTTTGAAATAACGCGGACAGCCGGGCCGCCGCCTGCGGCGTGTGCGCGATCAAAATGAGACCAGCGGCTTCCAGGTCAAGCCGATGTACCAGCCAAACTCGGCGCGCAGGCTGGAAGTGTGCTTCGACCTGGTGGAGGAGGGTCGCGTGGTCGCCGTAACGGGATCCTTCAACCAGTAGCCCCGCTGGCTTGTGCCAGACACTGTAGCGCGCGTGATCGGCGATCAGGCTGGCCGCGATCGGCGTGCGATCGAGGATCGTGCTGTCGTAGTAGAGCGCGAGGCGATCACCCGCCTGCAGTGGCGCCGTTGCGCGCCGCAGACGTTGGGGTTTGCGGGTGCCACGGCTGTGCCAAACGGCACCTTTTTGCATGGCGTCCTTGATCCGGGACTTGGAGAGTCCGCTCGCTCGCGCCAGCAGCTCGGGCGCGTTCAACGGTCCATCGCGCGAGACGGTGATTTCGTAGATCAGGATGCGCCGGCACGTCCCGCAGCGGGATGCTCGTTGTTGTCGATCAGGCGCCGGCGCCATTGTTGGACAATGTTGCCGATGGTCTCTGGGGTAATCTGTAGATCATTGAGCAGATGGCGTTGTAGCTGACGCAGTTCATCGAGATCCAGATCTTCGAAGATGCCATCGGTGTAGTAGGTGACCGACCACACGTCGTCAATCGGTCGTTCCTGCCATAAATACCAGCGACCGGCTTGCGGGTGTCCGCCATTGCTGGACGAGCGCGCTTTGGTAAGGCGTGGAAACTGCGCAGGCGTCACGATGCCGGCGCTAATAAGTTGTGCACGCGCGCCGGTGTAAGTCGTCGACCACACGACGCCTTCCCGGGAGGGCCCCAATGTGACTGCGAAGCGCGCTTTGATACTCATGGCAACGGGTGCGTTATGTTCATTGAATCTGGGTTGATTCTAAGAGCGTCTCGCTCGGGTGCCAAGCACGAGAATGCGCCAACGCCTCGGCGTGACAAAATAAGACAACCCGGGGTGGTCAGTGTCTGACCTGAATTGCGGTATGCGATCCCTGGTCTGGGTTACACGTGGCGCGCATAATGCCGAATGGAGCCGTCTGCCACGGCTTAAACTGGAGCGATTCGATGCCGAGTTACAAGGCGCCTGTGCGCGACACCTTGTTCGTTCTGAATGAAGTCTTGCAGATTCAGCAGTATCGCGCGCTGCCGGGTTTCAACGAGGCGACGCCCGATTTGATCAGCGCAATTCTGATCGCAGGCGCCAAATTCACCGAAACTGTGCTCCAACCGCTCAATCTCTCCGGCGACGAGATCGGTTGCACCCGTCACGCCGATGGCAGTGTCGACGCGCCGCCGGGCTTCAAACAGGCCTATCAGCAGTTCAACGAAGGCGGCTGGGGCGGTTTGTCCGCAGACCCGGCCTACGGCGGCCAGGGCCTGCCGCATGTCATCTCGACGGCATTCGAGGAGTACCTGATCTCGGCCAATATGGCATTCACGATGTATCCCGGCCTCACCTTTGGCGCCATTGCGGCGATCACCGCCGTCGGCTCGGCAGAACAGAAGCAGCGTTACATCCCTAACATGGTGGCCGGCACCTGGACCGGCACGATGAATCTGACCGAACCGCAGTGCGGCACAGACCTCGGGTTGCTGCGCACTAAGGCCGAACTCCAGGCCGACGGGACATACCGGATCACGGGCACCAAGATTTTTATTTCCGCCGGCGAGCACGATCTTAGCGAGAACATTATTCACCTTGTGCTGGCGAAGATGCCCGATTCCCCGGATACCGTAAAAGGCATATCGCTGTTTATCGTGCCCAAATTTTTGGTCAATGCAGACGGCACCTTAGGCGCACGGAATGCCGTGTCCTGTGGTTCTATCGAACAGAAGATGGGCATTCACGGCAACGCCACCTGCGTGATGAACTACGACGGCGCGACCGGTTATCTGATCGGCGAAAAAGAAAAAGGCATGCGCGCCATGTTCATCATGATGAACGCGGCGCGGCTAGGGGTTGGGCTACAGGGCCTGTCACTTTCCGAAGTGGCCTATCAAAACGCCGCCGCTTACGCCCGCGACCGCCTGCAAGGTCGATCGCTTAGTGGACCGAAAAATCCGGCCGGCAAAGCGGATCCGATCATCGTGCATCCCGATGTGCGCCGCATGCTGATGAATGCGCGAGCCTTCAACGAGGGCGCTCGCGCGCTCGCGCTGTGGGGCGCAGTGCTGGTCGATCTTGCGCACCTCGCGGAGACGCCCGAGGCCTGTCAGCAGGCGGATGATCTGATTGGCCTGCTGACCCCCGTGATCAAGGCTTATTTCACCGATCAGGGTTTTGTCAATGCCACCAATGCCCAGCAGTGCTTGGGTGGTCATGGCTATGTGCGCGCGTGGGGCATGGATCAATTCGTGCGTGACGTGCGGATTTCGATGATCTACGAAGGCACCAACGGCGTACAGGCACTTGACCTGGTCGCACGTAAGCTGGCCGCGAACGGCGGCCGTGCGCTGCGCCTGTTCACGGGCCAAGTGGGCGCACTTGTTCAGGCAACGAGCGGTGAAGCGGCGCTGGCGGAGTTTGCGGGGGCGCTTAAAAAAGCGCTTGATGATCTGCACGCCGCCACGCAGTGGTTGATGCGAAATGCGTTGATGAAACCAGAGAACGCGGGGGCGGCTTCTACTCCTTATCTCTACTTGATGGCGCTGGTGTCCATGGGCTATATGTGGCTCAGAATCGCTTCTGCCGCCCACACCGCGGTGGCGGCAGAGGTGAACGACCAGGCGTTCTATGCCGCCAAACTGACGACCGCGCGGTACTTCTTCAGTTATGTGCTGCCGGAGACGTCAATGCATCGCGCGCGCGTCGAAGTGGGCGCGGAGCCGATGATGGCGCTGCCGGCGGAGGCGTTTTAACTTCAAGAGAGCGAAAATGATGAAAATTGATTGCCTGATGCCGGCCGCCATGCCGGACCAAGTGGCTGCAACTACGATAGAGTTTGAGCGTCTCGGCTTCGACGGCGTGTGGACCTTCGAGGCGACGAACGACGCCTTCTTTCCGTTGGCCTACGCCGCCGCCAATACCTCTAAAATCGATCTCGGTACCAATATCGCAGTCGCGTTTGCGCGCACGCCGTTCGCGATGGCCCAGACTGCCTGGGATCTGCAACGCTACTCGAATGGGCGATTTCATCTTGGCCTGGGCACTCAGGTGCGCGCGCATGTCGAGCGTCGTTTTTCGGCAGCGTTCGAACACCCGGCGGCGCGCGTGACTGATTACATCCGCTGCGTGCGCGCCATCTGGGATACGTTTCAGAATCAAACGCGGCCGAACTATCAAGGCCCGTTTTACCAGTTCAAGTTGATCAATCCGTTTTTCGATCCGGGTCCGCTGCCGAATCCCCGGATTCCGATCTATCTTGCGGGGGTAAACCCGCGCATGTGTCGGGCGGCAGGGGAGGTTGCGGATGGCTTCCATGTGCATCCGATGCATTCCGCCGGCTATCTGCGGGATGTGGTTAGACCGGCTCTGGACGAGGGCGCGAAGACCCGCAACCGGCGTGTGAGCGATATGACGCTTTATTCTCCGGTGTTCGTTATCAGCGGCGAGACACAAGCTGAGATCGACACGATGACTGCACTGGTCCGTAAGCAGTTGTCCTTCTACGGTAGTACCCCGAGTTATGCTGCGGTTCTCGAGTACCACGGCTATCACGATCTTGGCAAACAACTCGGCGGTCTGATGCGCGAGGGCAAGATGGATGAGATGGCCGCTGCCGTGCCGGATGCTTTGCTTGAACAAGTCGCCGTGATCGGTAAGCCTGGGGAAATCGGAACGATGATCCGCAACCGCTACGAAGGCCTCCTCGACCGCGTCTCGTTATATATGACGATGGGTGGTGACGGAAATTTCTCACGGTGGTCAGAGCTTATTGCCGCCATTCACGCGGCGTAGACCGGCGGTCGCAAGGGATGGGTGATCGTCGTGGCGATCACGCGCGTTGCGGCAGATTGTGACGCGCCGGTTGGCTAGGCGGCACCAACCTGGTCGATTGCAGTGCTCACGCCGCTCGACAGATACTTACCTTCTAGATATTCCTGCAGGGCTTGATGCGCGACATCCGGCGACACCGGATGACCAACGAGTTCCTGCAGGCGCAGCGCAAGATAGCGCTCGGGCAGCGCCGACATGGCGATCAGTTCCAGATCATCGGTCTCGACTGGTGGCGGACTGGAGAGGGAACCCGCGTTAATCACTTGATCGAGCCGCCGTGCATTGAGATTGAAATGGCTTACGAGCTCCGCCCCGTGTACGGCGAAAGCGGCCAGTAATTCCTGCGCGCTGGCATTGCTACGACACAGGGCCGAGATTTCTGCCAGGCCAATTTTGACCAAAAATCGGAACACGTCCGACTCGCGCACTTTGAGTCGCCGCGAGACCGCCTTGATGCGACCGAAGTCCGAGGTGTTGATGCGGATAGAGACGCTGCGCTTGCTGTTATCGTTAATCAGTTCCATGCCGAGTTTTTCCAGCGCCAATGGCTTGGCGCGCGTGTGCCTTATGGCAACTGCATCGGACATATTGATTGCGCCTTGGATTTTAAGTCAGTGGAGTATGTTTCAATTCCATAACAGGATGATGACAACGGCGAGAAAAGGGCGTTGCTACTTCTCTGCCGCCTCGATATTCATGTCGCGTAACTGCTCGTATAGACGATCCTCTACCGCCTGGGCTTGATTCTCGCTCGCGACCTCGCGGATCCCTGTAAAGGGCTCCCGCTGCCGCACAGCGTCCCAGGCCGATTTTTCTTTGTATTGCGATAACAAGTCTCTGTTCATCTGGTAGAGCGAGAGATTTTTTTTCTCGGCATCCTGGAGGTCTTTCGTCGTTACCGCGAGTTGTGCTGCCAAGGTTTGCCGTGCCGCCTCGGTTTCCTGCAGCTTGGCGCGCGTTTCCTTGTAAGTGTCGGCCACTTCGCGCAGCTTATCGACGGTCTTGCCGAGCCTTTCCTTAGTTCGTTCGAGATTGCCGGTCAGTGCAACATTGCGCTGACCGGCGGCACTGATGCCTGCTTCGGCTTGAGCCAGTGCCGAGTTCTGCGCCTCCACCTCGGTGGTCTTGTTGGCAAGCGCCTTTTCTTTGCCGGCGAGCTCTCCGCGCAGCTTGGCGAGTTCCGCTTCCGCCAGGGATTTCTGTTGGGCGATTTTTTTTAACAAGCCCTGCGCTCTGAGCAAGGCTTGTTGGGTCTGCTGTGGATTGTCGGCGTGCACAGGAAGCGCGCCCACGAAAATGCCGAGTAAGACGACGAGGCCGATGAAGCACGAAGGCCAGCCGCGCGTCGTGTTAGAACCTGGCATTCAGATCCACCTGAAACACATCGATTGCGAGCGGCGGGCCATCGATCTCCGTCGCGGACAGCCAATTTGCCCGTAGCCACACGTTGCGCGCAAGGCCGTATTTCGCGTTTAAGCGATAGCCTTTGGCATCGGTGCCGCCGCCGTGAAAATCGGAGTCGGTGAACGCATCGAACACCGCGTCGCGTTGCAAATATCGGTAGCCCCCCCCAATCTGCCAATCCCCCCATTTCGCAATCTGCGGCCAGCCGGTCATCAATTCGATCTGCCAGCCCAAGGTGCGCTCCTTGATCGGATACAGATAGGTGACGCCACCCGTGCGAGTCGTGATTTCTTTGGTATCAAAGCCAAAATTCTTGACAATATCGGCCGTGAGGATCACGTGATAGGGCGCGAGATAGGCAAGATCGATCGAGCCCGTCAGGTTCAACAAACGATAGTCAGACGCCAGAGCAAAAATCTGATCATTCTGGCCCCCATCTAAATTGGGGTCGTTCGCGATGTTGTACAGCAGATTTCCCTTCTGCAGAAATCCCGGTTGGGTGCTGTCGGTGAGGTTACTGCCCAATGCGTTACGCTTGCCGATGGTATGAATGTAGTCATAGAAGGCCGTGCCCAATTGAATCTTGGTCTGGTTCTGGAATTCCCAGATGGCCGCCAATTGCCCGCCGGCCAGCCATTTATCCTCACTTGCGAACTCAAGTTGTTGCAGCGGAAAGAGCCCCACGGTGGCAGATAATGTTCGTTGACGGTCGCCGAAATCTTCCAGTCCGCCCTCACTCAAACGGTAACGGTAGGTTGTGGCGGCGCCGTCAAAATGCAGATCTTCATCCCACAAGAGGTCCGTTGAGTAGAACGGATTGGCCATGCGGCCGAATGCCAAGGTCAACCACGGTGGTCCAATTTCAGCAGGTTGATCGAACTGCAATGAGGCACGATCGAGCTGGATTGAGAAGCGCCGCCCCGTGTTACCCAAGGTCTGATTAGTCGATACTGGATCCGCCTGATTACCGGTCGCGATGCGCGTGTCGAAGGTCCAACGGTCGGCGATTTTCGCACTCAGACCGAGCCGAACCCGTTCACGCCAGCGGTGGGTATTCAGCGAGGTATTGAGAAAGGCATCGGTGCCCGCGCCACTGATGCCGCCCGCCTGGTTGATTTTCAGGATATCCAAATAAAGATTATCGACGCTCAACGTCTCGGGATTCTGGCTACCGTAGTGGTCGAGTTGATGACGTACGCGCACGTCGCCGTACAGCTTCACGCTGCTGACCCAGGCCGGCAGTGCATCGGGGGTGCCCCAACGTTCCTGTTTAGCCTTCTGCGCAACGTCGTTAAGCACATCCTGGCGCAGCTCTGAGCGGACTTGCTCGCGAATCTCCTGCTTCACAACCTCCGGCACATACGGCACGCGCACGACATTCTGATTGGCGCGCGACGCCGCGACTTCTTCTGGCGATGTTAGCGCCGCCTGCGCGCTGGCATCCTGTACCGCTGTGTTGATTAACGCATCCGCAGCTTCTTGATTGAGCACGCCTTGTTTAACCAGGGCATCGACCAGATTAACGACGGTGGCCTTGAGCGTGAGCAGATCCTGCCGTTCGTCGGCCCACACAGGGCAGGGCGCAGCGCTCATGCCAGCGAGTGCCGTGAGGCAAATGCCAGCCGTGAGTTTGGAGATATTTTTCACACAGGTTCCATTTCAAAATTCAAAAATGTTTCTAACGCGAAACAACCCGCAGTTTGACTGGCTGCGGCATGTCATTTGGCGGTGGGTCGCTCAGACGCAAGCCCGTCAGCGTCGCGCGGAGCGCTTGGTCAGTCTTGTCGTCGCCGGTCGAGTCGCTAAGGTCGAATCGTTCGATTCTGCCATCGACACTGATCCACAGTTTCACGATCACCGAGTACTTGGCACCGCGCGCGTCGTCGTTGTCAGCGAGCAGTCCCTGCAAGTCGTGTTGGATCACACCGGCGTACCACCGGTTGCGATCGCCACCGCCGATAAGCCCCCGGCCACCTTTTTTGGCCCGCAGGCCAAAGCCATCCGCGCCGGCCACGCCTTCCGCATCGAGGCCGAGATCCGTGCCTGGCGGGGGCTCGTCTGAAACCGCTTCTTCCGGCACCGGTTCGAGCTCCGGCTCTGGTATCTCGACCTGTTCCTCTGGGGGCGGCTCCTCCAACTTGGGCGGTGGTGGTGGCGGAGGGGGCGGCTGGATCAGCGAGATCTCCTGGACCTTCGGGGGTTCTGGTGTTCCCGCGCCGCGCAGGCCCTGCAACGCGACATAACCAACGATGCTGAACACTGCCAACAAGCCCAGACCGCCGATCAGCGGTCCATGTCGGTGCCAGAATGTTTCTTCTTCTTGAATCATGCACGTGCGGCTTGGGGTGGTATCCCGCGCGCGTTACTTCACGATCTTCTGCGTCACCAATCCAATCTGCGTAATCCCGACACGCCCGACCAGGTCGAGCACATCCATTACCAGTTGGTACTGCACCGTAGCGTCGCCCTTGATCACGACCGGCAGTTCAGGATCCGCACCGTATAACGAGGCGAGTCGCGCTTCGAGTTCCTGGATCGTGACCGGGTAGGTATCGAGATAAATGTTGCCTTCCGCCGTGATCGTGACCGCTTTGGTTTTCGGCTCGGCCAGCGAAGGCGTCGTACTTGCTTGCGGCAGATTGACCTTAATCCCTTGTACCGAGGCGGTGGTCATAATGATGAAAATGAGCAACAGCACGAAGGTCAAGTCGACCATCGGCGTGATGTTGATATCGTCGTACGGTTCGTTGTCGTCTTTGATTTTTGCGGACATCTTGGTCTCCTATACCCCGTGCACTTCGTTAAGGCGAGCGAGGAACTCATCGGCGAACACATGCATATCCGCCACCAATTCCTTGGCCTTAGAACCGAGGTAGTTGTAGCCAAACAGGGCCGGGATCGCGACACCCAGGCCCGCCACCGTGGCGAGCAGGGCGGCGGCCATGCCGGGCGCAATCGCGGAGATATTCACATCCCCGGTAGAGGCGATGGTCGCGAAGGTCACCATCACGCCCACCACCGTGCCAAGCAGACCGATGAAAGGCCCGCCAGAGATGGCGATGGTCAACAGGACCAACAGGCCGTTGATGCGCTGATTTTCGCGGACCATGGTCGCATCTAAAGTGGCCCGGATGGCGATCAGGGATCTTTCTTCAAGCCGGGCACTGGCGGCGCCAACGCTCGGTGAGAGACGGCTGTGCACCTCGGCGAGACCCTGTAGGTAGACCTTGAAGAGCGGCGAGTCGCCGAAGATTTTCTGGCCTGACAGCAGGCTATCGAGGGTGTCGGCGGTGACTTGCGTGTGATAGGCACTGAGAAAGCGACTCGTCGCGCGCCGGCAGCGAGAGAGATAAATGGCCTTGACGAACATCACCATGATGGCGATCGCGGCCATCAAAACACAGACCCCGATCACGAGCTGTTCGACAATGGCATCCTTACTGCCGAACACAAACTGGATGATCGTACCGAAGTGGCTCTGAGTTTTGGTCTCTCCGTCACCACCCACCTGGCCCGGGGTTTCATCGGCGCCATAACTGATCACGGCGTCGTTGCGCTCACCCTCCAACACCGCTTGCGCGAGGAAAAAATCCGCCGTGCGCGCATGCGAAAAGATGCGCACTTCGTCCATCTGCATGGCCACAAGTCCTTCGCCGCCCACGCCGCCGCCCAGGATGAGTGCGCCGCCCATTTCGCTGATGCCGACCGGTACTTCGCCCACGGACGCGCCATTCACAAATAAACTGAGTTGACCACTGACGATGGAAACTGCGATGTGCGTCCATTGACCCGGCGCGATGGATGTCGCGTGTACGATTTCCATGTCGCCGAGCTTGGCCACCACCTGGCCGTTGACGAGCATAACGCTCAGCCGTTGCGTACCATCACTGCGGTCAAGCACATAACCGGGTTCGGCGGGCAGTACATCGAATTTCACCCACAGGCTGGCGGCCCAACCCTTGTCGGGCATCAGGCGCAGATGGGGCGCATCCTGAATCTGCAGTACTTGTGCGCCACTCATGGCAGCACCGCTGCCGATTAGCGAAGCCGGATTGCTGATAATCTGGCCGACCGTGGCGGTCGCGTAAGCAGTGCTATCTGTGACTAGGCCAGTGGGATCGCCGAAATGAAAGGCAGCGGCGGTATCCACGTCGAAGGTGAGGCCCGGATCGTCGGCTTTCGGTGCGGCCTGGTTGCCGAAATAAAGATAGATCTTGTTGTCTTTTGATTGCGGTGACAGCACCGGGACCTTCACCCAAACGAACGCTATCTGTGACGCCGCGTCAAATTTCTCGACGTGGTACTTGAGCGGTGTTTTATCGTCTCCCGCGATCAAGCGGAAATCTGCGCCGCCATCCTGGATGTTCAGGAACTGCGGAAAATTGCCTGAATGCAGGCGCAGCAGCACCGGCATGTCCGTGACAGGCGTGGTGATATTCAGGCCCGTGACGGTGGTATCAAGGGCAATGGTTTTGCGCGAGGTCCAGTCGGGGTTCCACCACGCGAATGAGGTGTTGGTGAACAACAGGCACAGCAGCGCCAGGGGCGCATGTTTCAGCGTCATCAGTTCTAGCTTCCGAGAGGGTGATTAAGTGCGAGCGCATTATGTGCGTCGCTTTATTTCAAGGGTGTGACAGATGAATGACGAAATTCCGAAAACCTAGGCGTCGTTAGCCGTTAGCAGAGCCCGTTGAATTTTGATACTTTTAGATACCCTGATTGACTAGCGATTCTTAGGATTTATCATTGAGCAACACTGATCTCGTACCAAGCTCATGCTGTTCACTAGCGCAGCGCTCTATCGGAGGGAGATCTCGATGACCGACAGAACTTACAACGTGCTGTTTCTGTGCACCGGCAATTCGGCGCGCTCGATCATGGCCGAAGCGTTTACGAACGAGCTTGGGCAAGGCCGATTCCGCGCTTACTCGGCGGGCAGTCGGCCGACGGGCGAGGTTAATACCTTCGCACTGGAGGAAATTTCCGCGCGGGGTGCGCTCGCCGAAGGCGCACGCAGTAAGAGCTGGAATGAATTCGCCGTGCTTGGCGCACCGCCGCTGGATTTTGTATTTACCGTCTGTGACAACGCGGCAGGCGAGGTGTGTCCGCATTGGCCGGGTCAACCCATGACCGCGCACTGGGGAATCGAAGATCCTGCCGCAGTTGAGGGCAGTGATCTGGACAAGCGCAGAGCATTCGCCCAAGCGGCAGGCTTTTTACGGCGCCGGATCGCGCTATTTCTCAGCCTGCCGTTGACTGCCATTGACTCGCTGACGCTCCAACATCGACTCGACGATATCGGTCGAATGTCTTGAGCAGATTCCGCTAATCTGAAGATCTGCGCAGATGCGGTGCTAGAAATCGTAACCGACGTTGAAATGAAAGCGGTCATCTCCTTGCGGTGTGCGATCACCTTCTAGCAGGGGATAGGCCCAGAACACCGTTGCCTGAAGACTCTCGACGGCAGTGAGGCGCAACCCTAGGCCTGCGCTCCACAAAAGCTGGCTTGGGTCGAGGCCCGGCAAAGGGCTTTTCGTGTTGAGCAGAACCGTGTCCGTAAACGCTAGCAGCTGCAGCTTATTCATCCAATTCAAAGTGCGTGGATGCAGCAGATCGGGTGAGCGCAGTTCGGCGCTCAGCGCGACCGCATCATCCCCCAACGCTTCTGATTCAATGTAGCCACGCGCCGTATCCACGCCGCCCGCCGAGTAAGATTCGTTGTTGACCAGCGGCACATCTGCGGCCTGGAGATCGAGCCGTGTGAACAAGCCGAAATC
>JAYTEX010000292.1:0-8701 GCA_043734785.1 Pseudomonadota bacterium
GCGAGGCGCTCAACCTGATGGGCTAGGGCGTAGAGGCCCGCCGCTGCGAGAACGCCCACCTGGCGCATGCCACCCCCCAGCAGTTTGCGATTACGATGCGCGCGCGCAATGAATTCTCGAGCGCCGCAGAGCAGCGTGCCGGCGGGCGCGCCCAGCCCCTTTGAAAGACAAATCGACACGGAGTCGAAGCCACGACAGAGCGTGTCGATGGGGCGCTCCTGGGCCACT
This sequence comes from Pseudomonadota bacterium, assembly GCA_043734785.1. Lineage (GTDB taxonomy): Bacteria > Pseudomonadota > Gammaproteobacteria > CAIKBL01. The sequence continues at coordinate 229 of JAYTEX010000292.1, forward strand.
GCGGCGTTGAACAGCCGCGCCCCATCAAGGTGGGTGGCGAGGTTGCAGCGCGCGGCAAGCGCGAGGGCTGCGGTCACATAATCGCGCGGCAGCACGCGCCCGCCAATGGTATTTTCTAGGGCGATGAGTCGAGTGCGCGCGAAATGCGCATCGTCAGGCTTGATTGCCGCTTCCAGATCACCAAGATCGAGGGTGCCGTCGGTGCGGTGAGGTAGCGGTTGGGGTTGAATCGAACCGAGTACCGCGGCGCCGCCCCCTTCATAGCGATAGGTATGTGCTTCCTGTCCGACCAGATATTCGTCGCCGCGCGCGCAATGACTCATGAGTGCCGCAAGATTCGATTGCGTACCGCTCGGAAACCATAACACTGCCTCGAATCCACACAACTCGGCGGCATACGCCTGCAGGCGATTGACGGTGGGATCGTCGCCGAACACATCATCGCCAAGCTCGGCTTCGGCCATCGCGCGGCGCATGCCGGCGGTGGGGCGGGTGACGGTATCGGAGCGCAGGTCAATCGGCATGGTGCGGTGATTGTGCCTTATGTGGAAGGGGGACGGGAGCGTCCGGAGCCCTCGCATAAAACCCCATCATTTCAGGCAAGGCAAGCAGTGCAGCGACCTGGAATGACGGGGTGGATGTTCTCATGGGTTCCAGATAGCCGCTGCGCGACTTCTGGAATGACGGGGCGAGTGTGATCACCCCAGCCGCTGCGGCGTGTACTTGTAGAGGTTCTTCCAGTATTCGTCGAGCACTTTTTCATCTGCCCAACGTGTGCTTTCAAGTTCTGGATCGGAGACTTCCAGCAATCCGCGCTGAATGAGCGTCTGCGCGTAGGGCCCACGATCGATCAGCGTGGTCGGGCCCCGTTCTGCCGCCATTCGTGCGCGCAGCGTGGCCGTTTCACTCAAATCCACGGCGAAGGTTTGCGGATCTATCACCACGCCGTAGTCGCGCTCTGCCGAGCCCTGTGAGACCAGGCGACGTACGACATCCATGCGTACGGCTTCAATTTCCCGCTCCAGGGGATCGCCCCAGCCACCGCCGCCTGGCGTGACCAACCGCACGGTGTCGCCGGCTTTGACGGGTACCGCGTCGCGGCTGAAATACACGCGCTCTTCCTGCGGTGTATCAGGGTTTTTGACCGAGGCACCCGGCGCGCCATACCGCCCGCCGTTGATGCCGATGCACGCGAAAGCGGTGCGCTCAGTGACGGTGGTGTAGTGGCCATCGACCAGCGTGCGCAGTTCCTTCACATAGCCCAGGCCGCCACGATATTTCCCAGGACCGCCTGAATCGATCGCGAGCCCGACTCGCTCGACCGTGACTGGAAACCGCTGTTCGATGAACTCGGCCGGCAGGTTCTTGGAATAGGGCACGAGATCGACTGCATCGGTCCCATCGGCATACGGCCGTGCACCCGAGCCGGCACCGAAGATCTCACGCATCAGGAACAGCTTGCCTTCGAGATCGAGGCCATAGAGGCCATAGATCTGAATGTTCTGCATATCGGCGACCACATTGCCGTTGAACATTTTGGCGAGCGCCACCGTATAGGCGCTTACCATGCGCAACATGCAGGTCATGCGACTGACGACGGGCGCCGGAAATTCCGAACTGAGGATGGTGCGTTTCGGGACCCGGCAACGGAAGACCTGAGTGACGCCTTCGTTGATGATGATGCCGGGGATTTGTGCCTTAAAGAACGCGCCGAGCCATTTCGAATAATGCCGACCGTCGAGCGGCCAGTTCACCGGGCCACGGGTCTGCGGGTCGGTGCCTTCGAAATCGAGGATCATTTTATCCGCGTATTTGCGGATCGTGATTTTCAGTTTGACGGGTTGGTCCAGGGTGAGGCCGTCGTTCTCGATAAAGTCCTCGCCGACATATTCGCCATCCGGGAACATCGGCAAACCCACATCGCGCACGACTTCCGCACAACGATCCATGATTTCGTAGAACGCAGCCTCAACCAAGTTACCGCCGAAGCGCTCGCACAGTTCGACCACGCGCCGACGGATGATCTCGTTGGCACCGACGAAGGCATCGATGTCGCCGCGAAGATCGTCTGGAAAGCGGCTGTTGCGCAGCAAGACGTCGTAGAGCGCCTCATTGAGTGCCGCTTGCTGATACAGCTTGACCGGGGGGCAGAGCGTGCCTTCTTCGAAAATGCTGGTCGAAGTATTGGGCCAGGAGCCCGCTTGTCGGCCTCCGACATCACTGACGTGTCCGAAAATCTGCGCGAAGCCAATGACGCGACTTTCCCAGAATATCGGCGTGACCACACAATAATCGGGGAGATGGCCGATGGTGCCCGCAGATTCGTACACATCGTTGTAGATAAAAACGTCGCCAGGGTGGATTTTCTCAAGCGGAAATTTCATCCGAATCGGATCCGCAGTGGCCGCCCACGAAACCCGCGACACCGACAGACAATCGAGCGTGTTGAGTGAAGCGCGGTAATCGTGCTGCTCGCGGATAATGGTGGAGCGCGCCGTCCGTTCGACTGCCGCTTCGGCCTCCATCACGGCGGCCTCGATGCCGCCGTCGACAATATCCACCAGGATCGGGTCGATACCTTCGCGCAGTGCCGCGATCCTTTTCTGGGTGGCGGGATCCTGGGGCACCCGGCCGTACCGGAAGTCCGCGTAATCCTTGAACGCGACTTCTTCATCGCGTTTCGCGTGATAACTTGGCGGAAAGGGGTTGGTCATGCTCATCGCGATCCTTTCGAGGTGTTTCAGGCGTGTCGAATTTCTCTCTTAGACTTGATCTTTGGTCAGCACCAGGGTGCTCCATTGATCGACTCGCCCATGCCATCCGGGGTTGAGCACAGTGGTCGAATCGTATTGCTCGATGATGGCCGGCCCTTCAATCTCGTTGCCTGCGCGCAGTTTGCTGCGGTCATAGATCGGACACTCCACCGTGCCCTGTGTTTGCGGAAAATGCACCGTTGCGCGCCCACGCAAGGCGGCACTGGCGTCGGTGCCAGCGAGTAGGGTCTCCGGAATCTGGGGACGCGCCAGCAAGCCGAGGCCGGTGACGCCCACATTTACCAGTTCGACTAGTTGCGTGCCCTGATAAGAATAGCCGTAGAGATCCTGGTGGCTGGCGTGGAATTGGTCGATCGCCATGCGTAGGCGGACTGCGAGATCATCCTCGGTTCTCGGCAGCGCGATACGGATCTCGTAGGCCTGTCCGCTGTAGCGCAGGTCGATGAAGTCTTGCACGACGAGGCCTTCTGCGGTGAAGCCCTCGCTCGCAAGTCGGCGGTTGACCTGTTGCTCGATCGCGTCGATCTCCTGCTGGATCTGTGAAATATTCAAGCGATCTTCGCGTTGAACGTCGGTATGCACCTGATCGATGCGCACGTCGGTCAGCAGCAGACCATAGGCCGAGGTCACGCCCGGATTGGGCGGCACCACGATACGCGTCATGCCGAGCCAGTCGGCCAGATAGCAGGCGTGAAGGGGACCGGCACCGCCGAATGGCACCAGCGCATAGCTGCGCGGATCACGACCACGCTTGACCGAGACGGTCCGGATGCCGGCTGCCATTTTCTCGATGGCAATCCGCAGGATGCCTTCGGCGGCGGCAATCAGATCCAGCCCCAGTTCTTTGGCGAGTGCAGCGATCGCGGCGACCGCTTTTTCGCGATTCAAGGCAATGCCGCCGCCAGCAAGCCCGCCGGTCAAACGGCCAAGCACGAGGTTGGCATCCGTGACGGTCGGCTGCGTGCCGCCACGGTCATAACAAACCGGGCCGGGCACCGCCCCTGCACTCTGCGGGCCCACCTTCAAACTGCGGCCGCCGGCCAGCCACGCGATCGAGCCACCGCCCGCCCCGACGGTGTGGATATCGATCATCGGGGTCTTGATATCGTAAATATCCACCCGACCTTCCGTCAGCATGTGCGGGGCCCCGTTCTCTACCAGGCAGATATCCGCCGAGGTACCACCGACGTCGAACGCAATCACGTCTTTGAACCCGCTGAGATTACCGTAGTAGGTGGCCGCAACGACCCCCGCCGCCGGGCCGGACAGTGCGGCGGCAATCGGCAGCCGCGCAATCTCTTCCGCCTGGGCGAGGCCGCCATTGGAGCGCATGATGAAGAAGGGCGCCGTGATCTTTTGGTCGCGCAGATAGCGTTCCAGTTTTGCGTGGTACTCGGAGAGCAGCGGCATCAAGGCGGTATTCAAACACGTGGTATTGGTGCGTTCGTACTCGCGGTATTCGCGCAGGATGTCTGAGGAAATCGAAATGAAGCACTCGGGATAAGCGGCCCGCAGGATCTCGCGAATCTCGAGTTCATGGACCGTATTGCGGTAGGAGTGGAGCAACGACACGGCCACGGCCTTGATCCCGCGTTGCTTGAAATCCAGCGCGATTGCGCGGACTTCTTCTGCATCGACCGGGCGCACCACATTGCCGTGCACGTCGAGTCGTTCGCTGACTTCGCGCACGAGTTCGAGTGGCACCACACGCGGGGGCTTAATCCACCAAGTGATATCGCCGAACTCGCCAGGCACGGTCTGGCGCGCGCATTCCAGGACTTCGCGATAGCCGCGCGTGATGATAAGGCCGAGTGCGGAATATTTGCGTTCGAGAATTGCATTGGTAGCCACGGTCGTGCCATGAAAAACTGCACTGATCTCCTGGTGAGGAATGGCGCCAAGCTTGGTGATGTGTTCAATCCCTTGGATGAAGCCGCGCGCCGGATCCTCGGGGGTGCTGGGGACTTTGGCGAGGTGAAATGCGCCGGTCTGTTCTTCAAGGGCGACGATATCGGTAAATGTGCCGCCAATATCGACCGCAATTCGCCAACTCATACGGATTACTCCTTGGTGCTTGAAGCGAGCCAGCGAAAACGCGACTTATCACGCAGGGTTGCTGAGCAAGGCGTTTCCATAGTCGTCAACTCGTAGCGTAAAACCCGGTGGCAACAGGATCGTCGCGTCGTATTGTTCGATGACACAAGGCCCAATCAGCCGACTGTCGGCACCCAGCGTGTCGCGAGAATACACGGGACAGCGGATAGCCTCTACGGTCTCGAGAAAATAAACGGCACGTTCCCCGATCGGTAGTGGAGTGTTCTGTACACGGGGCACCCGAATAACAGGTGGCGCGGGCAACCGTACCGTGCCGGACATCCGCAGGTTGATGATTTCGACCGCTTGTTGGCCGCGATAGGCCCGACCACTGAAGGCCTCGTAGGCAGTGTGAAATGCTTCAAGCGCGTTCAGGAGCGCCGGTTCGTCCAGCGGACCCGCCGCCAGCGGTACGGTAAATTCGGTGGTCATGCCGACATAGCGAATATCGATTGCGCGCTGCAAGACCAGCGCTGCAAGCGAGAATCCGCTGCGCGTGATGCGCTCACGTACGCGGGCTTCGAGCGCGGCGAAGTGTGCGGCGGAACCCGCCACATCCAAGGCGTCTTCAGATTGCGGATAGGTTTGCACCGCATCTTCTCGCACCGCACCGGTTAATAGACCGAAAGCGGCGGCCATCCCAGGTGCCGGCGGGACCACGATGGTCTTGATCCCCAGCAGCAGCGCGAGCTCTGCGGCATGCAGTGGGCCGGCGCCGCCTAGGGCGATCAGCGCATGGGTCTCCGGCGCGTAGCCGCGCTGTACGGCGAGGCGACGAATGGCGCCGCACATCGCAAAGCTCGCAATCCGGAGCAAACCCCGTGCAGTCTGGATCGCATCGAGGTCGCGCACGCGCCCGAATTCGGCAAGCGCGACCTCTGCCCGTGCGCGATCAAGCGGTACCGCGCCGCCGAGCAAACTGGCGGGTAGACGGCCGAGGACGAGATGCGCATCGGTCAAGGTCACGATTTTGCCGCCCTGCCCGTAGCACACGGGGCCCGGCACCGCCCCGGCGCTCTGGGGCCCAATCCGCCAGCGTTGATCTGACCCATGGTTCGCCATGGATCCACCGCCGGCACCGATAGTGAGCAGATCGATAGCGGGCGTTTTGAGTGGGTAACCCGCAATTTCTGCGCGGGTGGTGATGCGATAATGGCCTTGCTCGATCAACGCGACATCGGTCGAGGTGCCGCCGATATCGATCGAGATCGCCTGTGGCAGCGCAAGCTGGCGCGCGAGATAGCAGGCGCCAAGGACTGCCGCGCTGGGGCCGGACAGCGCGGTGGTGAGTGGCGCACGCAGCGCAACCTCCGCGCTGCTGAGGCCGCCGGACGATTTCATCAATAACAGTCTGGAGCCGCAGCGGGTGTCAATTTCCTGGAGATGATCGTGCATGAGCGGCAGCAGCGCCGCATTCAGGCAGGTCACGATCGTTCGTTCGTACTCGCGCAGCTCTGGCAACACCTCCGCCGAGAGCACCACGCGCAAGGTGGGCGCGCAGTGCGTGAAGATTTCGCGGATACGCTGTTCGTGCAGGGGCTCCCGATAACTGTGCAGCAGCGTCACCGCGACGACGGTGCGGCCACTTTCCGTGATCAAAGCCGCAATCCGCTCGATTTCGAGGGGGTCGAGCGCCACCCGCACGCGACCATCGCGCTCTATGCGCTCGTGCACTTCGTAGATGTGTTCCAGCGGCACCAAGCGAGCCTGAGCTTCATGGTGGCCACCGGGTTCGTGGTGATCCTCATCATGCATACCGTTGATTTCGAGGATTTCGCGAAACCCGGCGGTGACCAGCAATGCGATGGGTGACAGCGCGTGCGCAAGCAGGGCGTTGGTCGCGATCGTCGTGCCGTAGAGAAGCTGCGAGATGGCGGGTGGGTCGGGCGCATAGTTGGCCAGGATGGCAGCAACCGCCTCGGCCACGCTGTCGGCGAGTGCATCCGGTCGCGTGCGAACTTTGGCGGTGCGCAAACGACCTTCTTCATCACTGGACACCGCATCGGTGAAAGTGCCACCGACATCGATCGCGATTCTCAATTCAGGCATGGATTGCGCGGTGTGGGCTCGGCCATTGAGAGCGATATCAATGCCGGTCTCAACTGACCAAAGGCACACGCCCGCGCCATGGACAGGCCTGCTCGAGCTGGGCCGCCAGCCGAAACAAGGTCGCCTCGTCCCCATAACGGCCGATGAGCTGCACGCCGACCGGCAACCCTTCGGGTGTCCAATGGAGGGGCAGACTGATGGCCGGTTGCCCGCTCATGTTCGCAATCGCGGTAAAACGCGGAATATCCCCCATCCGCTCCGTCGCTTGTTTAGGATGCGCCGGGTCGAAATCGAACCAACCGAGCGGTTGCGGGGGTTGGGTCGTGGTCGGCGTGAGCCAGATATCGTAGCGCGTGAAGAAAGGCGCGAGCTCGCGTGCGATTCGTTGCATGTCCTGAATCGCGAGGAAAAGATCGGATGGACGGCGTTGCGCGTCGTAGGAATACATCTTCCAGGTGTGCGCTTCGAATTGATCGGGGGTGGGTTCGCGGCCAGTACGCCGCGCCCAGTCGCGAATGGCCCAGCCCACCATGCCGAGCCAAATGGTGGTGAAAATCTCGTTGAAGCGTTCCGCCGATACCTGCGGCGTGGCTTCTTCCACGTGATGGCCGAGCGCTTCGCATTGGCGCGCGGCATCGTGGGCAGCCTGTTTGCATTCCGGATGGACCGGAGTCCCTGTCAGCGGCACCGTACTGAACGCGATGCGCAGCCGCCCTGGTGGTGCGCCCACTTCTGCCGCGAATGGGCGCGCGGGGGGCGGCGGATAATACGGTGCGCCGAGATCGGGTCCTGCCGTGACGTCCAGAATCGCGGCACTGTCGAGTACGGTATGCGTGACCACATGCTCGCAGATCAGGCCTGCGCCCATGTCGCCATAGTCGGGGCCCAGAGGATTGCGTCCGCGGGTGGGTTTCAAGCCCACTAGGCCGCACCAGCCGGCCGGGCACCGAATCGAGCCGCCCCCATCGTTGGCGTGCGCGACCGCCGTCATCCCCGCCGCCACCGCTGAGGCTGAACCACCGGACGAACCGCCGGCCGAGTACCCTGGATTCCAGGGATTGCCGGTCTTGCCGAGGAACAAAGGTTCGGTCGTGGGTTTGGAGGCGAACTCCGGGGTGTTAGTCTTGCCCACGATCACAAAGCCGGCGCGTCGATAGCGCGCCACGAGTTCGCTGTCACGCGGAGAAATGTAGTCGCGTAGGTAGCGCGAGCCTTCGGTCATGCGCGTGCCTGCGTATTCCGCCAGCATGTCCTTCAGCAGCAGGGGTACACCCGCAAACGGCGCATTGCGATCGAGCGTTTTGAGCGACGCCTGCGCGCGCTCGTAGAGTGTTAACACGACCGCGTTGAGTTGCGGATTGAGGCGTTCGATGGCGGCGATCGCGGCGTCGAGCAGTTCGCCAGCAGAGACTTCACCGGTGCGCACGAGTCGGGCCTGCTCAGTGGCACTGAGGCGCATCAATTGATCCATGGTGCGGTTCCTCAATCTGAATGTTAGAGATCGGAATCTAGCACACGCGATCGTGACTGGGAGACGTGTCAGAGAAATCTCACGC
>JAYTEX010000293.1:0-1573 GCA_043734785.1 Pseudomonadota bacterium
TATCGTCTTTCATGATCGCCGTCACCCGCAGACGCTGGGTGAAACGGAGGTCGCTGCCTTCCTGAGTGACCTCGCGGTTCAGCGCGAAGTTTCACCGGCCACGCAGAACCAGGCGCTAAACGCGATCGTGTTCCTGTACAAAGCGGTGTTGGACCGTCCACTCGGCGAGCTCGCGGGTATCGTGTGCGCCAAACCCCGGGAGCGCCTGCCGGTGGTGCTGACAGTCGATGAGGTCGGCCGGCTGCTCTCCCATCTGCCGGGTCGCATCTGGTTAGTGGCCTGCCTGCAAGATGGATCGGGTTTGCGTCTGCTCGAAAGTGTTCGCCTGCGGGGAAGAACTTAAGGTCAGACTTGATTTAATCCGCTTTAATCTTTATCGCTCTCGTTATCGTTGATTAAATCGATTTAATCGAGTCTGACCCTATTTAGTTCCCGCCATGGCTGCCTTGACGAGTGAATGATAGGCTACAGGCGCGCCGTCAGCTCGGTCATAACCGCTTGTATCGAACGCGCCCACGCGGAGGAAATCCATGGAACGAAATCGACGACTCAAGGCCTTGGTCTGGCCTGTGCTCTTGACCTTCAGTCTCACGAGCGCATTGCCTGTGCTGGCTGATGCAGTAGCGGACGAGCAGGAGGCTCCCGCGTTACGGAAACCGCTGCCTGCATTCAGCGCGCCAGCGCTTGCCGAGGAAGCAGCGCCAGTTTTCAGTACCGAAGCGCCGCCGCCGCCGCCGTTTGATCCAAACTACCAACCGCCGGGGGCTACCGCAGGCACGGAGCGCAAGCCGTGATGGCACCGCTCAGCACTAAGAGGTTAGGCCGACTCACGCTGGTATTGGCGCTGGCCGGTTGCGGCAGCGATAACGCACCACCGACCAAGGAAACGATTGACGTCACGCCAGCCACCGCGACTAACATCGTCCAACGCACGGGTGTCAAAGTCGAAGAGGCCATCCAACAGAACACGCTAGATCTGGATGCCGCCATTGAGGCGCAGTCCGGCGGCAAACCCGCCCAATGAATACAGCGCGCCATCGCGAGGATCCAGTCCCGTTGGTGATCCGCTCTACTACCGACGCTATTCACGCCGCAGTGGTGCGTCTGCGCACTGGTGGGATCGTCGCGTTTCCGACGGAGACAGTCTATGGTCTGGGCGCGGATGCGGGTAATGCGGCTGCGGTGGCGAAAATTTTTGAGCTCAAAGGCCGTCCGGCTGATCATCCACTGATCGTGCACCTGGCATCATCGCTCGCGCTCGCGGCGTGGGCCGCGGTTGTTCCGCCGGCGGCAGCACGCCTTGCTGCGCTGTTTTGGCCTGGGCCATTGACGATGATTCTACCCCGCGCCCCCGGGGTTATGGATGCGGTCACAGGGGGACAGGCGACAGTGGGGGTGCGGTGTCCGGCGCATCCGCTGGCGCTGCAATTATTGCGCGAGTGCGCGAAACAAGGCGTCGCGGGTCTGGCCGCGCCGTCGGCTAATCGCTTCGGTCATGTGAGTCCAACTACCGCCGCGCATGTCCGCGCGGAATTCGGCGCTGATTTGATGGTGCTCGACGGGGGCCCTGCGG
>JAYTEX010000294.1:0-3744 GCA_043734785.1 Pseudomonadota bacterium
GCCGGTATTGCGGGCTTGCCGCGCATCCCCGTCGGCCACCAGTGATCCTCCCATTCGTCGTCGAACACATCCTTGATTTGCGGAATTACGCGTTTTGCAAAGAGTTCCGTGTTGTAACGTACGAGATCGGTCGGCATGTTGCCAAACTGCAGATTCGGCATCAGGTGGCCTATGTGGAGTCGCTTTGCCACATTACGCATCTGATCGGCCACCTCGTCAGGACTGCCGATGATCACGTAGCCCTTGTCGACCATTTGTTCGAATGTTTGCGGCAACTCGGGAAAGTAGTTCGCTGCCTGTTGCACCTGGGATTTCATCTTCGCGCGCGCCGTTGCCTCGGTCGTGTAACCAGGCGCCGCCGAAAACTCCGGCGCGACATGCAGGCAGCGGCGGTAAAAATATTCACCCGCCTCAGCGTAGAGCTTTAACGCTTCCTGACGGCTTTCCGCCACGCCCACGAACTGGAGGAACGCGGCGCGATAGGGGTTCGGCTCTTTACCAAGTCGCGCCATCTCGTTCCAGAAGCCGCGCATCGTTTCCTGTGCCGACAGCGATCCGAAGTACGACAGATACGCATAGACGTAGTTATGCTCGGCACAGAAGTTCCACGTTTCGATCGAGCCGCCGCCCGGAATCCAGACCGGCGGATGAGGCTTCTGGATGGGGCGCGGCCAGATGTTCACATAGCGCTGTTGGTTGAATCGGCCGTTCCATGCGAAGACATCTGGCTCAGTCCAAGCCTTGATAATGAGGTCGTTCGCCTCATAGTAGCGATCGCGCAGCGTGCTGGGATTCTGACCGTACGCATAACAGGTATCCATCGGCGTGCCCACCGGAAAACCTGCAATTAGACGACCGCCGGAAATGCAGTCGATCATCGCCATTTCTTCTGCGACTCTGACCGGCGGATTGTAGAGCGCGAGCGAGTTACCCATCACGCAGATCGCCACATCGCGCGTGCGGCGCGCAAGCGCGGTCGCAATGAGGTTCGGCGAGGGCATCAGGCCATAGCCGTTGTTGTGATGTTCGTTCACGCAGATCGCATCAAATCCCTGCTCGGCGGCGAATTCGAGTTCATCCATCGAATCGTTGTAGATCTGGTGGGCACGCTCCGGATCGAACAGTCGCGAATCGATCGTTACCCATACGGAGTTGTGCTTCTCGCGAAAGTCAGCCGGTAGGTCGCGATAGGGCATTAAGTGGAACCAACACAGTTTCATGACAGCCTCCAGCGGTAAGTTGTTAAGCAAGGTGAGCAAGGTGAGCAATCTGTATGCCAGTCCTAACAGATGGGCAGTTCAGTAACCCAACATCTGACCCCGTAGGAGACGCGGGGATCGGGTAATCCGGAAAAACCATAAGGATAGCCTGCGAACTCGTTGCTGCATTTGGCGCGGCTCTGGATCGTGATGCCCGCTCCGAGTTTATGCGGCCCAAAAAAGCTTGAGACGCGACGCTACGAAAGTCCCGGATCGGGACACTTTAAGTGACACACATGTGCCAATTCGTCAAATCCTTGCGGGTGATTCATGATGGCAACGTCGTGCCGGTGGGCGCGGACCCGGGCCGGCCAATTGATGTGCGCATCATTTCAGCAACCTATCGTGAGCCAGCCGAGGCCATCGCTGCAGAAGCACCTCGCCGGGATCTGTATTACCGGCTCAACGGCGGGACGCTCACGTTGCCGCCGCGAGTGTGACATCGCGCCGGACACGCTTGCAAGGCTGATGGCCTACGACTGGCCGGGCAACCCTCGCGCTAAGCGGCCGCATAGAGAGGGCCGATCTGCCCGCGGAATGAGACTCTTAATGACGGGTCCGCGCGCGGCAACGTGAAGCAAGCGGCAGTGCTGCTCGGGATTGGACGAAGCTCTTTTTACCGCAAGCTGAAACGGATGGAGCTGAACCGTGAGTGGGTTTGGAGATAACCGACAACGAGAGGTGTTTCGCGATCCAACCGAACCCGCCAGAAATTGCTACACTCCCTCCATCGGTCTCATGGCCGATCCCATGCCATCCGTCTCTGGGAGAGTGCCCCTGTGGAAAACGTCGCCATTACCGGTCTGGGAGTAATTTCATCCATCGGGCTGGATGTCCAGACCTTCAACGACAACCTGCTCGCGGGCACGGTGGTCGCGCGCGCAGCGCCGTGGAAGGAAGTTCACGAGAACATCTGGTTATCGCTGATCGAGGGCTTCGATCCGGCGATATGGATGGAGGATAGAGTGGTCCGCAACAGCGCGCCGTTCGCGCACTACGCGATCGCCGCCGCTGCGCAGGCCGTGACCGATGCCGGCCTCGAGGAGTTCGACCCGATACGCACCGCGGTCGTTATCGGCAGCGCGCTCGGCGGTGTGGATTGCTACGCGCTCGACCAAGCGCAGCTGACCGAGCGCGGGCCGAATGCCATTTCATCCAAGTTCATGGGGAATTCGCTGCTCAACATGCCCGGCGCACACATCTCGCTGCGCTACGGGCTGCACGGACCGCAGCTCGCGATCGCGACGGCCTGCGCGTCGTCGCACGATGCGATGGGCATCGCCGCGCGGATGATTGAATCCGGCGAGATCGACGTCGCCATCACCGGCGGCACCGACTGCGCGATAAGCCCCCTCGTGTTTTTCGGCGCACGCAACAACAAGATGTTCACGCCGCAGCCAGATCCCCTCAAGACCTGCCGCCCGTTCAACGTGGAGCGCTTCGGCGTGATGCTCGGCGAAGGCGCCGGCATGTTCGTGCTGGAGCGCGCGGACCGGGCGCGCAAGCGCGGCGCGAAGATCTACGGACGGCTGCGCGGCTACGCGACGTTGGCGGACGGCTACCATCCCTCCTCGCCCGAGCCCGAGGGCCGCTGGGAACAACGCGTGATGGAACTCGCAATCGAGAACGCCCGCCTGCCGGGGGGCGCGGACGATGTGCACGCGGTGATCGCGCACGGCACCGGTACGCCGGTGGGCGACATCGCGGAGCTCGCGGCGCTCAACCGCCTCTACGGCACGCGCGCCAAACCAATGCGCGTGATGTCGCCGAAAGGCAACTTCGGTCATCCGCACGGCCCGGCCGGCGCGCTCGGGCTGCTCGCAGGACTGTTCAGCATGCAGCAGAACGCATTGATGCCGACCGCCGGCACCTACGACGAACGCGAGCTAATGCCAGAAGTGGATCGGCTGCACGTGGTGATCAAGGCGCCTGCGGAAGGGCCTATCGATGTGCTGCAGGTCAACGCGTTCGGCTTCGGCGGGCAGAACTCCTCGTTGATCGTGACCCGCGAATAGCCGGCGTCCGAGGCCGGCACACTGCAATCTCGCGCTCACGCGGCGCGGGTCGTGACCCGGAAGAGCTTCAGGTACGGCCCCCGCGAGGTCCACGTGACAGGCAGGCCGGCGGGCAGCCCGATCACGTCGCCGCCCTCGAGATGGTAGATCTCGCCGGTTTCATCGTTGACGAGCTGCGCCTGACCTTCGAGCAGTAGCATCGTCTCGTCACCGCGCGGCGACGCGCGGCGCACGCTCGCCGATCGATCCGGCGCGCAGCCCGCGAGACCCACACCGGTGCGCCACAGCCCGCACTGGAGGCTACCCGAGGTACCGTCGTCGCGGATCACCGCCACCTCGCCCTTGATCTGCGGCCCGTGCCGTGGATCATTCCATCCGAAGTCGGTCCACTGCGAAGGGTTGAAATTCCGATTGCCGATGTGGATGCGGCGAGGATTCGTGGCGGTCATCGGAGCGCTCACTGGAAGTGA
>JAYTEX010000295.1:0-18270 GCA_043734785.1 Pseudomonadota bacterium
GTTGACGGTAAATTTCCTGATTACGAACGAGTGCTACCCAAGGGTGGAAACAAAGTAGTCCTCGCCAATAGAGAAATTATGAAATCGGCGTTGCAGCGAACCTCGATACTGTCAAACGAAAAATTCAGAGGGGTGAGATTAAATTTCAATCCGAAAGTCTTAAAGACCTCCGCGCATAATCCTGAACAAGAAGAAGCGGAAGAAGAGATCGAGATAGATTACGAGGGTGAGAACTTAGAGATTGGCTTCAACGTTTCGTATCTTCTTGATGTATTGAGTGTTCTTCAGACAGAAAATATTCAAATTATCCTTTCTGACTCGAACTCCAGTTGCTTAATACAGAGACCAGATGATTCCACGGGAAAGTACGTCGTGATGCCTATGAGATTGTAGTGATCGAAACGGTGCTTTTAACGTAATTGAAGAATGCAAATTTCTCGTCTGCGAGCCTATAACTTACGCAAAATCCGCTTACTAGATATCACTCCAACTGCGGGGATAAACCTGATTTGGGGTTCGAATGGCAGCGGGAAAACGACGTTACTCGAGGCCATTCACACGCTCCATTCCGGTAAATCTTTTCGATCAGGTCGATTCCTTGATCTGGTCACGCATGGCGAGCATCAGTTGGGGGTTCGCGGTGACGTCAAATTCCAAAATTTAGAAAATGACAGCGCACTAACGTTCAAGGTTCAGAAAGCGAATCTTTCTACCACTATCAAAATTAATGATCTTCCGATTACTAGCGCGGCTGTTTTGGCAAAGGCTTTTCCTTTACTGGTTGTAGAGCCAAGCAGTTTTGGAATTTTGGAAGGAGGTCCTCGGGTGCGACGGTCTCTGCTTGATAGAGCGACGTTTCACGTGGAACAGAATTTTCTCGAAAACTCCCGGGGTTATGTCCAAGCGCTCAGTCAAAGAAATCACTTACTGAAGACAAACGCTAAGACAAGTCAGTTAGCGTTTTGGGGCGAAGAGCTAGCCCGGTTTGGGGAAGAAATACATCTTGCTAGAAGTCGGTGCGTAAAAGCGCTTAATTCGGTTTTCTTTTCAGGAACGGAAATAGACAACGTACTAGGTCAAATCCAACTGAACTATAAACAGGGTTGGAAAGACGGACTGACATTGAATGAAGCCCTCCGGCTGAACCTATCGCAAGAAATACGTTCTGGAATGACCTTAAGTGGCCCTCATAAAGCGGAAATAGAAATCCTAGTAGGAGGAGGCGGTGTCGCAAGAACCGCGTCACGAGGACAGATAAAGACCGTCGTGATCTCTATCATCGCAGGCTTGGTGCATTACATGTTTCAGGCTATCGGTTTCCGACCGATAATTTTAGTCGATGATTTCGCAGCGGAACTCGACGACTTTATGTGTTCGTTAACGCTTAAAATGCTGCGCGAGACAAAAGCGCAAATTTTCCTGACCTCAATTAACAATCAGTTCATAAAAGATTCGTTATTTGAGACCGAGGGCATGTTTCACGTGGAACAAGGTGTTGTGAACGCTCGTCACTAAATTGATAACTTGGCTATAAAAGCAACATGTCTAATTACGACTCAACGAGTATAAAAGTTCTTAAAGGTTTGGAGGCCGTACGAAAACGGCCCGGGATGTACATCGGGGACACAGACGATGGCACGGGCCTCCATCACATGGTTTTTGAGGTGGTGGATAACAGCGTTGATGAGGCGCTTATGGGTCATTGCACCGAAATTACGGTTAAGGTGCACAGCAATAACGCTGTATCAGTGGCGGACAATGGCCGCGGTATTCCCGTCGATCTGCACGAGGGAGAGCAGCTATCTGCTGCCGAGGTCATCATGACAACCCTCCATGCAGGCGGAAAATTTGATGACGATGCCTACAGAATTTCTGGGGGATTACACGGCGTTGGCGTTTCCGTGGTTAACGCGCTGTCTGAGACCCTGCGTCTAAATATTTGTAGAGATGGCTACGAGTGGTTTCAGGAGTATCACGAAGGTAATCCCGTGGATCCGCTCAAGCAGCTCAGGCCATCCACTGAGCGTGGAACAAAAATCACGTTTTTTCCAAGTCCTAATATCTTCAAGAACATAGAGTTTCAGTACGAAATTCTGGCTAATCGTTTGCGTGAGTTGGCGTTCCTCAATTCGGGCCTAAGAATTCACCTGATTGATGAGCGCGACAACCGTACGGATACGTTCGAATACGCCGGCGGAATTACGGCGTTTATCAAGCATCTGCACAAGACTCGTCAGCCGCTCCACCCGGTCATCATCCATATCGATGCCGTTAAAGACAAAATTCGGGTTGAAATTGCACTGCAATGGAATGACTCCTACCAGGAGAATGTTTTTTGTTATACCAACAACATCCCACAACGGGACGGTGGAACCCACCTCGCGGGTTTTCGCGCGGGTTTGACGAGAACGATCAACACCTACTTTGAAAGAGAAGGAATCCTGGCAAAACACAAAATTAGCGTAACCGGAGAGGATGCTCGTGAGGGTCTGACCGCTATTTTGTCCATAAAAGTCCATGATCCTAAGTTTTCGTCACAGACCAAAGAAAAACTTGTTTCAAGCGAAGTAAAGGCGGCGGTTGAATCTGTTTTCGCTGAATACCTATCAGCCTTTCTGCTGGAGAAACCGCACGAAGCCAAAGTCATCACCGGAAAGATCATTGAAGCCGCCCGTGCCAGGGAAGCCGCACGCAAGGCTCGCGAACTAACCCGCCGGAAAACCGCCCTGGATGTTGCAGGTCTACCCGGAAAACTCGCTGATTGCCAAGAACGGGATCCAAGTCGCTCAGAACTCTTTATCGTCGAAGGAGACTCAGCGGGCGGCTCGGCAAAACAGGGGCGGGATCGTAAAAATCAGGCAGTCCTGCCGTTGAAAGGCAAAATTCTAAACGTCGAGAAAGCTCGCTTTGATAAAATGCTGTCGTCCGTAGAAGTGGCCACGCTCATTACGGCTTTAGGGTGTGGGATCGGGGCGGATGAATATGATCCGGATAAACTGCGTTACCACCGTATCATTATCATGACGGATGCTGATGTTGATGGTTCGCATATCCGGACCCTACTGCTAACGTTTTTTTATCGCCAGATGCCAGAATTATTCAAACGCGGACACATATTTATCGCGCAACCGCCGCTTTATAAAGCGAAGAAAGGAAAACAAGAACGGTATTTGAAGGACGAAAGCGCACTTGAGGAGTACTTGCTTGAGCTTGCGCTACAGGACACGCAAGTGCGTTCGCCAGAATTGAATATCGACGCTGACGGGTTGGCAGTGCTAGGGGACCAGTATCTTCATCTCAAACGGTTAACGGACAAATTGTCACGTCGCTCGGATGACTCGATCCTCCGAATACTACAAAAAGTGAGCGAATACACGCATTCGGACGCTAACATGCAGGCGTACCTTCAGCAGTGGGTGCAGGAAATCAACGAAGCTATAAATGAGCACTTCGGCGCCAACCAGGGTCTTTTTGCTGTATTGGAGTTTCGGGAAATTGAGGCCTGGAAGATCCGCTTCGACGTTCGGGCGCACGGCGTCGAGCGTCACGTATTCCTGGATAAAGACTTTTTCCACTCCTATGAATACAGGCAACTTTGTTCGTTGAGTGCAAATCTGGAAAAACCTCAGATCGAGATGATCGTCGCGCGCGGCGAAGACTCGATGCCGGTGAAGACACTCCGCGAAGCGCTTGATTGGCTGCTGCTGGATTCGAAACGCGGCATTCATATCCAGCGCTATAAGGGTCTTGGAGAGATGAACCCCGATCAACTTTCTGAAACCACGATGAATGTCGATACCCGGCATCTTCTGCAGGTCCGAATCGAAGATGCCGTGGTTGCGGATGAAATTTTCTCAACGTTGATGGGGGACCAAGTCGAACCTCGACGCGAGTTCATCGAACGCCACGCGCTCACCGTGACTAATCTGGATACCTAGCCGTCTTTCAGAGAATTCGTTGGGCTGATGCGACAACCCACGCATCAACCCTTCGCGCCCCACCGGCAAGCAGTATTTTTGCCGCCGTTTCAAGCGTCGCGCCGGTCGTTGAAACATCATCGACTAACGCCACGTATCGGTCCCTAATATCGCCGTCCACGAAAAATGCGTGGGCGAGGTTCAGGTGGCGTTGTGGGCGCGTAAGACCCTTTTGAGGCCGCTGCCAGCCCTTGCGAACGAGTAGTTGCGTTTGGAGCGGGATACCCAGCATAGCGCTCAGTGTCTGCGCCATTGGAACGGTGTGATTGTGGCCGCGCCAAAGTAATCTTGGCCATGGCATCGGAATAGGAACCAGGAAGTCCGGCATTGGGCCATTAAGGTTCACACACGACGCCAACAATGAACCTAGAAGAATTGACGCGCCCACATCGCGATGGTATTTCGCCTGAATAATCAAGGCGTTAATCGGAAATTCGTAGGAAAATGCACATTTAATCGACGTACCGAACAGACGCCGGTAATTCTTCGAATCTGGAAGCCATGGCAGATTCTCGCGACAGTTCGCACAAATGGCGAAGTTCGCGTTTGGGCACAGACATAACCGGCAGCGATCGGGTCTCAAAGTGCGCCCCAGCAATTGTCTAATTCTAGACCAATTGTTAAGTCTAAGAGACTGCGCTAAGTTTGACGGTGATGGGAGAGGTTCAACCATATCGTGACGTCCTTGTCACTTAACAACCGATTCAGGAGCAGCGCAATGTCCGTGGTAACGCTCAGTGAAGGATACCAGCAACCCCAACAGGTTCGCACGCAGGGCCGCTGGTCCATCGCGGACGCCAGCAAGCTATTGAGCCAGCCGTTAATGGACCTGCTCTATACGGCTCACACAACGCATCGCGCACATTTCGATCCGAACAAAATACAGCTCAGTACCCTGCTGAACATCAAGACCGGGGGTTGCCCGGAAGACTGCGCCTATTGTCCGCAAAGCGCCCGCTACGCGACCGATGTATCGGCGGGAGATTTGCTTGATGTCGAAACAGTCAGAACGGCCGCACAAAACGCCAAAGACGCAGGCGCGACGCGCTTTTGCATGGGCGCCGCGTGGCGTGCACCCAAGGATCGTGATCTCGATCGCGTGATTCCGCTGATCCAAACAGTGAAAGATCTGGGGCTGGAAACCTGCGTTACCTTAGGGATGTTACAGCCTCATCACGCGGCAAAACTTAAAGGGGCTGGCCTGGATTACTACAACCATAATCTCGACACTTCACCCGAGTTCTACGGCAACATTATCTCGACGCGCACCTATCAAGACAGACTAGATACGCTTGACGCGGTCCGCGATGCCGGCATCAACGTGTGTTGTGGCGGCATTATCGGGATGGGGGAATCCTTGGACGATCGCGCAAGCCTGTTATGCACGCTGGCCAACATGCCTGTCCAACCAGAAAGCGTGCCCATCAATATGCTCGTTCGCGTGCAGGGAACGCCCTTGGCCAACGAGCCCGCGACCGATAACTTCGAGATGGTAAGAACCATAGCGGCCGCTAGAGTCATGCTGCCAAAGGCCTATGTGCGCTTATCGGCTGGTCGTCGCGAGATGAGTCAGGAAACTCAGGCTCTATGCTTCTTCGCTGGCGCAAATTCGGTGTTTTACGGTGAGCAGTTGTTGACCACAGAGAACCCGGAGACAGCAGAAGATCGCGAACTTTTTTCGAAGCTTGGTCTTTCAACATCGACCCTTGTCCATGGGTGACCAGCGGTGCTGTTCGCTCGCTTTGCGGAATCGCTAGCCCTCGTCGCAAAAGACAATCGGACTCGCTCGCTTGAAATAAACACCGCCCCGCAGGGCGTAGAAATTGATATCGATAATCGCCGGCTGGTGAATTTCTGCAGCAATGATTACCTGGGCTTGGCAAACCATCCGTTGCTGATCGAGGCGTTGCAGGAAGGCGCCCGTCGCTACGGCGTGGGTGCAGGCGCAGCGGCTTTATTGTCGGGCTATAGCGAAGCACATCATCGGTTGGCAGAAACGCTCGCCAAAGTGACTAGCCGAGAACGCGCGCTGGTGTTCTCATCAGGCTACATGGCAAATCTCGGGCTACTATCAGGGCTAGTGGCCCGTCATGACAGAATTCTCTCGGATCAACTCAACCATGCCTCGTTGATCGACGGCGTCCGGCTCTCCAGAGCGGAGAATGTGCGATACGCGCATGGCGATACGCAAGCCCTCGAAGCCGCGTTGATGTCCTGCCTACCAGATCGTACCTGGGTGGTGACGGACGGTCTGTTTAGCATGGATGGTGATATTGCACCGTTGCCGAGAATTGCGGCACTTGCAGCTCGCCACCAGGCTATCCTGGTCTGCGACGATGCGCATGGTTTCGGTGTTCTTGGCGACGGCGCAGGCACGGTGGCGCATTTTAATTTGAAAGAGTCTGACGTTCCGCTTTTGGTCGTTACGTTCGGTAAAGCGTTGGGCACCGCGGGTGCCGCGGTGATTGGGCCGTCCGTGCTAATAGAAAATTTGCTGCAGAGTGCACGCACATTCATCTATGACACAGCGCCTTCGCCTGCCTTAGCGCATGCGACAAGTTGCGCGTTGCGGTTGGTTACCGAGGACCGTTCATTACGCGATCGACTGTTTAGCAATCTTGCGTATTTTCGCACCGCGGTTGAGTCGATGGGTATACCGCTTTCAAGCAGCGAGACCCCGATTCAGCCGCTACTCCTTGAGGAAGGTGAGACAGCCCTGCAAGTAGCCGCAGGTTTGCGCGCGAAAGGTCTTTATGTCCGCGCGATCAGGCCACCGACGGTGCCTCAAGGGACTGCACGCCTAAGGATCTGCATCAGCGCGGCGCACGAGCATCGACATATCGATCGATTGATCGATGGCTTAAGGGACTATCGCGCGCTATTTCGGCCCTTCGCACGGCATGGCTGAACCACCGCCCGTACAGTTGAACCAGTCGGCAGTCCGGCGTGCATTCAACCATGCTGCCGCAACCTACGACGAGTATGCCGTCTTGCAGCGCGAGGTGGGTGAACGCCTCGAGGCCCGTTTACAGTTCATGCAGATTGATCCCGCGGTCGTGCTCGATCTTGGGGCAGGTACGGGCTTCTGTGCGCGGCTGCTTGAAGCGCGCTATCGAAGCGCGACGATCCTCCTACTGGACCTCGCGCCCGCAATGCTGACGATGGCTCGCAAGAACGGGAAACGGTGGTTCCCGCGCGCCAGGTTACTGTGCGCCGACGCCGCGCACATGAGCCTCGCCGACCACTCGGTAGATTTAATTTTTTCAAACCTGACGCTGCATTGGTGCGCAGATTTACTGCAGGTATTCCAGGAATGTCGTCGCGTGTTGCGTCCGGGCGGGCTGCTGCTTTTCTCGACACTAGGGCCCGCCACCCTGCAAGAATTGCGCGCGGCCTGGGCCACGATTGATGACCGCCCGCACGTTCATTTCTTTCTCGATATCCATGACATCGGAGACGCCGTCGTGCGCAGTGGTTTCTCCGCGCCGGTGCTGGATCGCGATAATCTAACTCTGACCTACAAGGACCTCACCGGCTTGACGCAGGATCTAAAATCTATTGGGGCTGTTAATAGTCATGTTGAGCGCAGGAGAGGGCTGTCAGGAAGCGCAACCCTTAAGACCCTGAGTACGGCTTACGAACCATTTCGGCAAGACGGGGTGCTGCCAGCTACCTACGAACTTTTATTCGGGCACGCCTGGGCGCCGTTCCCTGATACGCGCGCGCAGGATGGCAGTACCGTGGCAACATTCCCGCTCAAGAACCTCCGCAGACGAACCACATGAACTGCTTTATTACCGGGACCGATACAGGGGTTGGCAAAACCGCCGTGACCTGCGGATTGTTGACCGCGCTGCGGACAAACGGCAAACGGGTGGCGGGCATGAAGCCGGTGGCTGCCGGGATCGACGCCGCGGGCTTCAATGATGATGTCACCGCGCTCCACGCCTGCTCGATCCCTGGATTGGCTGCCAGCACCGTGAGCCCCTACGTTTTCAAGGCCCCCACGGCGCCCCATATTGCCGCCCGAATGGAGAATCGAGTGGTCGAATGGATGCCGCTCGCGATGGCCTACCACGCGCTTGCAACGGCGGTAGATGTGGTAGTGGTCGAAGGCGTTGGTGGTTGGCAAGTTCCTTTGAGTGAAGACCTAATGCAGGCAGAGTTGCCGCGGCGCTGGTCGTTGCCGGTGATTCTCATCGCCGGCATCCGGCTCGGTGCGCTTAACCACACGCTGTTGACGGTCGCGGCGATTAAACAAGACCGTTGCACCTTACTCGGATGGATCGCCAATGTGATCGATCCCGTTTATCCCTATGCTGAGGATACGATCACGGCACTCACGGCGCGTATCGATGCCCCATGTCTTGCCCGCATTCCCTGGTCTGGCGCGCCGACCCAAGAATTTATGGCGAGCCAATTGACGGCCGTGGCGATTGCGTTGGAGGATAGGCGCCACCCACTGAATGATGGGGACCATTAAGACCGTTCGAAAAGGGTATCCCAATCGCCTATGTCTGACCGCGCATGGCCGCGAGGTTTACCTCGGGTACTTTCTCATCGATGAGGAATGCGCGGAATTAGCGCGATCATTGATTAACGCCATCGACAAAACCCGTTAGACTGCGCGAGATTAGCGTCCGCCGAGACCAAAATTCGGTTACGAAACCTGAGCGCGATCACGTGCCGTGTGTCACGAAGATTGTTCCGCGGCGGAAGTAACGGCTTTAACGATGTGGACTAGGCATAGCGATTCTGCACTTTCGGGAGCTTGTGGGGAGCCAATGGTAATGATGAGATCGAACTCTAGACTTGGTGGCATGGGCGCGGCACTTGCGTTGGTCATGATGTTACTGCCAGGGTATGCGAACGCCGCCTGGAATCAGCTTAATCTTACGCGTGGCGTGACGCCCTACAGCAATATAGTCTACGAATTGCACATGCTGGTTTTGTGGGTATGTGTGGCAATCGGCGTGGTGGTATTCGGCGCCATATTCTATTCCATTCTGAAATTTCGGAAATCGCAGGGGGCGGTGGCGGCGCAGTGGCACGAGAGTACCACCGTAGAAGTCCTCTGGACGGTGGTGCCGTTCGCGATTCTGATCGCGATGGCGGTGCCGGCGACCAACGCGCTGATCATGATGGAAGACGTCAGCAAATCCGATCTGACGATCAAGGTCACGGGTTATCAGTGGAAATGGCATTACGACTACATCAATGAAGGTGTGAGTGTATTCAGCACGCTGGCCCAGACCAGTAATATCGCGAGCCAACTGCACTCCGGCATCGATCCCAAGTCAGTTGCGAATTACCTGCTCGAAGTCGACAACGAGATTGTGGTTCCGGTGAATAAGAAGATTCGTTTTCTGACCACTGCAGCAGATGTGATCCATGCGTGGTGGGTGCCAGCGCTGGGTTGGAAGCGCGACGCGGTTCCCGGCTACATCAACGAATCATGGGCAACCATTGAGGAAGCAGGGGTCTATCGCGGCCAATGCGCCGAACTGTGCGGCAGGGGCCACGGCTTCATGCCGATCGTCGTGCGTGCGGTGTCCGAGCCAGAGTTTCAGAAATGGCTCGCAGAACACCGAGCAGCTCAGACTCCAGCCAAGCCGGTGGCGGTCAGCGCACCGCAAGCGACTGCTGGTCAATTCATCGTCCAGCAGTAGCGCCACCGACCCTTATTGCAATCGGCATCGAACGAGGAACCGCGTATGAGCGAAGCAGCTATTCACGACCACCAAGACCACCATTATAAAGGTGGCATCACGCGCTGGCTGACAACCACCAATCACAAGGACATCGGTACGATGTACCTGGTGTTCTCGTTGGTCATGTTCTTCATCGGCGGCACGATGGCGATGGTGATTCGCCTCGAACTCTTCCAGCCGGGTCTGCAGTTCGTCGATCCGCAGTTGTTCAACAGCATGACCACCATGCACGCGCTGGTCATGATTTTTGGCGCGGTCATGCCGGCCTGGACAGGTTTCGCCAACTGGCTGATACCGATGATGATCGGTGCGCCTGACATGGCGTTACCCCGCCTTAATAACTGGAGCTTCTGGATTCTGCCGTTCGCATTCACGTTGCTGTTGAGCACGCTCTTCATGCCTGGTGGTGGACCCGCCGGCGGCTGGACGATGTATCCACCGCTGGTTCTGCAAACCGGCGCGGCATTCCCGTTTCTGATTTTTGCAGTGCATTTTATGGGCGCCTCATCCGTCGCTGGCGCTATTAATGTCATCGCCACGGTGTTCAACATGCGCGCGCCCGGAATGACGCTCATGAAGCTTCCGCTTTTCGTCTGGACTTGGATCATCACGGCATTTTTGTTGATTGCCGCCATGCCGGTGCTCGCCGGGGCCGTGACCATGTTGCTCACAGACAAGTTTTTTGGCACCGCCTTCTTCAGCGCAGCCGGTGGCGGTGATCCGGTCATGTTCCAGCATATTTTCTGGTTCTTCGGCCACCCCGAAGTCTACATTCTGATTCTACCGGCGTTCGGGATCGCCTCGGCGATCATCCCCACCTTCGCTCGCAAGCCGCTGTTTGGCTACAGCTCCATGGTGTATGCCGCCGCCTCGATTGCGTTCCTTTCGTTTATCGTGTGGGCACACCATATGTTCACCGTGGGCATGCCGCTCGCGGGTGAGCTTTTCTTCATGTACGCCACGATTCTGATAGCCGTGCCAACGGGAGTGAAAGTATTCAACTGGGTCGCCACCATGTGGCAGAGCTCGATGACATTCGAAACGCCCATGCTATTCGCGATCAGCTTCGTGGTGCTGTTCACGATTGGCGGGTTCTCTGGACTGATGCTGGGCGTCACGCCAGTTGACTTCCAGTATCACGATACGTATTTCGTGGTGGCGCACTTCCACTACGTGCTCGTGACCGGGTCAATCTTTGCCATCATGGCCGGGACGTATTTCTGGTTGCCGAAATGGACAGGCCACATGTATGACGAAACGCTCGGCAAGTGGCATTTCTGGTTGTCGGCGATTTCGGTCAACGTGCTGTTTTTCCCGCAGCATTTTCTGGGCTTGGCCGGGATGCCGCGCCGTATTCCAGACTACTCGGTGCAGTTTGCAGACTGGAACATGGTCTCGAGTATCGGGGGCTTCGTGTTTGGCTTGTCACAGTTCCTGTTCCTGATCGGGATCGTCAAATGTGCACGCGGCGGGGCCAAAGCCACTGCCCAGGTATGGGAGGGCGCGCATGGTCTGGAATGGACCTTGTCCTCGCCCCCGCCCTACCACAGTTTCTCGACTCCGCCCGAACCGGCCACTATTGAAGGCGGTAATCGGTAATGCACAACCCCGAAGCGCCGCACCTTCAGCGACAACGGGCGCGAAAGACCGCCGTCGTGCTGGCGCTTGTAGCGCTGTGCGTATACGGCATATTTGTCTTACAGCACCTGGTTTAGGGGTATGTCTCAGCCTGCGATCATCGCGAACCGTCGGCTTGTCTCCAAGCTTATGGTGCTGGTGGTCATCATGTTCGGCTTCGGCTACCTGCTGGTGCCACTGTATAACGTGTTTTGCGAAGTGACGGGATTGAATGGTAAGACAGGCCGCCTATCGGCAGTGGAAGCAGCGGCGATACCGGTCGACCACTCGCGGGTGGTCACGGTTGAATTTGTCACCACGGTGGATTCTGGTTTCCCGTGGGACTTTAAGCCCTTGGTGACGCGGATTGAAGTTCATCCGGGAGTCGAAACGGAAGCCATATTTGAGGTGACTAACCGGAACTCAGAGACGGTGATCGGGCAGGCCATCCCCAGTGTCGCGCCCAATACTGCCGCGCGCTTTTTCAGTAAGACAGAATGCTTTTGCTTCACTCAGCAAACACTCGCTGGGGGGGAAACCAGACGCATGCCGGTTCGCTTCGTGGTCGATCCCCGGTTACCGGAGAAAATCCGAACCCTGACGTTGGGGTACACATTTTTCCGCTCGACAATGCAGGTTTCGATAAACCCCAACGTGGTTGACAGTCCGGGTCCGCAGTCTTAAACGAAGCCACTTTATTTGTAAGAGAGAATCCCCCTATGGCAACCCACGCCGCGCATCACCACTACTACGTCCCCGCTTCGAGCAAATGGCCGATTATCGCGTCCATTTCAATCTTCATGATGTTTGTGGGGGGCGCGCTCACCCTCAATAAAAGCAGCATCGGACCCGAAGTCCTTGGTGCGGGCTTCATTTTCTTCGCCTACATGCTGTTTGGTTGGTTCGGTGAGGTCATCAGCGAGAGCGAAAAGGGCACCTATGGTCATTGGGAAGACACCAGCTTTCGCATGGGTATGATGTGGTTCATCTTCTCCGAGGTCATGTTTTTCGCCGCGTTTTTCGGTGCGCTTTTCTATGCGCGCGTGCTGTCGGTGCCATGGTTGTCCGGCGCCGGCGCTGAAGGCGGTACCCACGAGTTCCTGTGGCCGAATTTTCTTGCTGATTGGCCTTTGTTGCAGATCCCCAGCAATTACGGATTTAAGGAAGCGAAGGACGTGATTGGTGCTTGGGGTGTTCCCGCGCTGAACACCGCCATTTTGTTGACCAGCGGAGCCACGGTCACTTGGGCGCACTGGGCGCTAAAACTGAACAAGCGCGGACAACTCATCACAGGGCTTGCCTTGACGGTTGCTTTAGGTGCCCTATTCGTCGCCCTGCAGGCCCTCGAATACGGCCATGCGTACCACGAGTTGGGCTTGACGCTCAACGCGGGTATTTATGGCGCAACGTTCTTCATGTTGACGGGCTTTCACGGATTTCATGTTTCCATGGGCACACTCATGTTGTCTGTGATCCTGGTGCGTTCGATCCGCGGCCATTTCAAACCGGATCATCATTTCGCGTTCGAGGCGGTAGCTTGGTACTGGCACTTCGTTGACGTGGTCTGGATCGGACTGTTTATCTTCGTCTACTGGATCTGAAGAACACGACCGCTAACAGGAAAAAGGGCGCTCCTCTGGGCGCCTTTTTTTTCTGCGGGCAGTGTGAATGTCACGCGGAACACGGCTCTGCAGGTCTCAGCCCCCGCGAGGTTCAATGATGCCGAGCGCATACAGCACCATCAACAAAATGAATAGTCCGATCGACAGTCCAACTCGAACAGTGAGCGCTTTGACACCCGCCATGCCGGAATCGCGCCCGCGAAAAAACGTTTTGAAGGCGGTGACCAGCGCGACGACTATCATGATTAAAAGTGCAATCACGACAAATTTGATGAAGGGTTGGTTTTCCATCAAGACCTCTTTTTCGAATCCTAAACACGCGCGTGGGCGCTCGCCGCTTTCGCATGAGCGGGCATGGGCCACAACAGGCCCGTTATGACGGGGCCGCGCTTCCACCCAGGAAAGGCCTCCACGCTGGTCACCATTCTACTTTTCCCCTGCCTGGTAAGTCTTGGCCTTTGGCAACTCGACCGCGCGAAGCAAAAACTCGCGTTGTATTCGCAGATGGAGATTAACCGCCACGCGCCGATGTTGCAGATCTCGACAGCGCGTGAACTTGCCGTCCCGTTACTTCTCGGACGATCCGTGCAGGTGTCAGGACGGTATCAAGCGCCGAATTTCCTGTTAGACAATCGAATGCGCGGTGGCCGCGCAGGCTATGAAATCATCACGCCGTTCAAACTCAATGATGGGACACATCTGCTGGTCGCGCGAGGATGGATAGTGGCGGATCTCGATCGCGCGCGACTGCCGAGAGTTGAGCTGCCGACGCAACCGGTGACCCTGGCCGGGCGCCTCGGCAATGTGCCGGTGGTTGGGATTCGTTTGGGCAAGAGTTCCGAGATCGAAACATTGGATCCGGTGCTGCTGCGGATCCAGCGCGTCGAGACGGTCAAGGTGGCGAAAAAACTGGGCTATCCGCTACCTGCCGGTCTCTTCTACTTAGATGCAGCCGCACCGCACGGCTATGATCGCGCCTGGCCCGTACCCTCCAGCGACGTGAGCAAGCACCACGCTTATGCAGTGCAATGGTTTGCGATGGCGGTCGTGCTGGTATTGTTTTACCTGAAAATCAACCTGCAACGTGGATCAACCCGTGACATCTGATCAGCCCATCTCAATGACGCGTAATCGTATTATCCTCGGATTGATTGTGCTGCTTTTCGTCGGTCCTATCCTTGTCGCCTGGCTCCTAACCTCTGGCAGCGTCGACTGGCGCAGCCGCGGACTGGTGAATCAGGGACAACTATTGTCGCCTCCGTTTGATTTGACCCCCTATGGCGCGCAGCCAGGATTCGCGCCGCTGTTTAAGTTGAACCCGAGCGAGTGGGCAATCGTCTACCTGGAACCCAACGCCTGCGGTGATCGCTGTGCCAAGGCACTTGACGAGTTGCTGGTCATTCGCGAGTTGCTCGGCCAAGGGGGAGTGCGGGTGACCGTGCATGCGATCGCCTCAGGTGGCGTTGACGCCCCTCGCCATGCTGGGCGAGTGCACACCGACCAGGCGGCCATTTCCCTGCTCCGCACGCGAATGACCACGAGTGCTGCGCACAACCGTATTCCTGCGATAGTGTTGGTCGACTGGCGTCACCAGATCATGATGCGTTATGCGCCGCGCGGTGAATCGAGCGCTATCCAAAAAGATCTCAAACGACTGCTGCGTGCTTCAGCCATACGATAATTCGTGCGAAAACTCCATTCCTTGCTGTCCGTTGTATTGCCGTTATTGGCGCTGATCGTCATCGTCAAAGGTGCCTATGTGCGCCTGAGCGATGCCGGTCTCGGCTGCCCGGATTGGCCGGGTTGCTACGGGCAGCTTTTGGTGCCCGCGACCGCTCAGGAAATTAGCGATACTTCCAAACTGGCGGCGCGACCGCTTGAGACCGGAAAAGCTTGGCGCGAGATGATCCATCGGTATCTAGCGTCCAGTCTGGGGGCCCTGATTCTGGTGTTGGCCCTAAGCGCCTGGTTCACGCGGCAGCGACGGGCGCTCACAATCGCTCTTCTGCTGGTGCCGCTGGTGATGGTGCAAGGTCTACTCGGAATGTGGACCGTTACGCTCATGCTTAAACCGCTGATCGTCGTCGCCCACCTGCTGGGAGGCTTCACGCTGCTTGCGTTGTTATGGTGGAATTTACTCGAAGTCTGGCAGTGCCCACGCCGCGAGTCGCTGACAGGTCTGCGGCGCTTTGCGGCACTGGCCATGGTTATCCTTGGTCTCCAAGTGTTCCTTGGGGGTTGGACTAGTGCTAACTATGCGGCACTGGCGTGCACGGATTTTCCGCGCTGCCAGGGTCAATGGTGGCCGACGGTGGATTTTCATAACGCTTTCATTTTATGGCGCGGACTCGGGGTGAATTACGAATTCGGGGTGCTTGAAACGCCCGCTCGCACCGCGATTCATGTCGCGCATCGTGCCGGCGCTTTTTTGGTGATCCTGGTTGGCCTCGGATTGTTCCTCTACGCCCGACGAGTCGCGGATGTCCGTGGGTGTCGAATTGCCTGGTGTATACTGGCGTTGCTCGCGCTCCAGGTCATGCTCGGTATCACCAATGTGATGCGCGGCCTGCCGCTTCCAGTGGCAGTCATGCACAATGGCGTTGCGGCCCTGCTGTTATTGGGTCTGGTCACGCTGTTCCATTACGCGAGCCCTGTAGGTGGTGGCCAGGACCGAAAACAATGATGAATGAATCAGCCCACAAGACGCAGAATCTCAGCGCGCCGAACTGGCGCGATTATCTTGAGCTATGCAAGCCGCGCGTGGTGTCGCTGATAATCTTTACGGCCCTGATTGGCATGTTGTTATCGACGCCCGGCCTGGTGCCGCTCGATACCCTGCTGACTGCCACGTTAGGTATAGGACTCGCGGCAGCGTCGGCTGCCGCCTTCAACCATGTGGCAGATTATCGTATCGATGCCCTGATGGAGCGCACTCGGCACCGGCCTCTGCCACAAGGTGAACTGAACCCCAGACAGGCCTTGGCCTTCGCGCTCGTGCTGGGATTTCTGTCCATGTATTTGCTGATCGCATTCATCAACGTGCTGACCGCAGCGCTAACTTTTCTATCGTTGATAGGCTACGCCGTGATCTACACGATGTACCTGAAACACGCGACCCCGCTGAACATTGTGATTGGTGGAGCCGCAGGCGCCGCGCCGCCGGTTCTCGGCTGGACCGCAGTGACCGGTACCCTGGACCCGCACGCGCTGCTGCTGTTCCTGATTATTTTTGCGTGGACGCCACCGCATTTCTGGGCACTCGCGATCTACCGCCGAACCGAATATGCGAAAGCGAACATCCCCATGCTGCCGATCACGCACGGGACCGAGTTCACGCGCCTGCAGGTGCTTTTTTATACGCTGTTGCTGGTTGCTGTGACCTTGCTACCGTTTGCAACCTTCATGTGCGGCACGTTTTATTTGATCGGCGCTATGGCCTTAAATGTCGGGTTCCTGTACTACGCGATCCGCATGCAATTCGACTCTCGAGATGAACTTGCCTACGCAACATTCAAATATTCGATCG
Organism: Pseudomonadota bacterium; assembly: GCA_043734785.1. Lineage (GTDB taxonomy): Bacteria > Pseudomonadota > Gammaproteobacteria > CAIKBL01. The sequence continues at coordinate 16,454 of JAYTEX010000295.1, forward strand.
TATATCTAACGGCGTTGTTTCTGGTGTTGTTCATCGATCATTACTGGCCCCTCGCACGGGCCGCATTCAGCTAATCATGCGCCATGGCTGAGCGAGTTCGCCTACCGCAATGGATCTGGCTATGGTTTCCGCCCCTGTTGGTCATAGTGATCTTTGCGACCAAACTCTCGGCGCCAGTCTTCTATGATCAATACATTGAAGGCGAACACGGGCTGGTTGAACTCCTCACACCTGTAGTTGCACTGTGCGGGTTCTTGGTCGGTCTTTCGATGCTAAGCAGCCTGCACCAGATCCCCTCGCGGGCAATGCGGCTATGGGTAATTCTGATTACGCTGAGTTGCTTTTATCTTGCCGGCGAGGAATTATCCTGGGGCCAGCAACTGTTTCAGTGGGACACCCCGGCGGCAATCGACAATCTGAACGATCAGCACGAAACCAATCTGCACAACATGAGCAGTTGGTTTGATCAGAAACCGAGAATGCTGCTCGAGTTGTGGGTGTTGATTGGTGGAATCATCATTCCATTGCGGTCTCGGCGGTCGCGTACCACGCCCACCAAGGTGTTTTGGAAATGGTTCTGGCCGACGCTTGAGTGCGTGCCGAGCGCAGTGCTGGCGATTGCGATCAAGCTTCCTGAACGCTACAAGCGGATCGTCGGGCTGGATGTCCTGCCCTTGGAGATTCGCTGGAGCGAACCACAAGAATACTATTTCGCATTGTTTTTGTTGATCTATCTCCTGGTTATCCGGGCGCGCCTACGTGCCCGTGCGGCCTAACGATCTAGCCAATGTTTATCGCGCTGGAGACGGCAACAAGTTGACGCCCAGTTTCCGCCGCATTGCGGTGATTGCATTGCTCTCCAGCTGCCGGATGCGTTCGGCAGAGACCTGATATCTCTGTGCGAGATCCTGCAGCGTCAGCTTGGGCTCGGTCAGCCACCTGCTGGTGACAATATCACGGCTGCGAACATCCAGTTTTGCCAGTGCGTCGCCAAGGCTCGCGCGATCACGCTGTTCGCGTTCTAGTATCTCAAGTTGCCGGGTCGGCTCAAATCTGAAATCGGAGAGATAAGCCGCCGGCGCGAATTCCTCCTCGGAGTCTTCGAGTGCAGGGTCAAAAGACTGGTCGTGGGCGTTGAGCCGCTCTTCCATCAGCCACACATCCTTGGCGGCCACCCCGAGATCTTTCGCCACCGCTTCCACTTCCTGCTTGTTCATCCAGCCTAGGCGTTGCTTGGACCCGCGAAGGTTGAAAAACAGTTTGCGTTGTGCTTTGGTGGTGGCGACTTTGACGATTCGCCAATTGCGCAGGATGAATTCATGCATTTCGGCGCGGATCCAATGCACGGCGAAGGACACCAGACGCACGCCTAACGTGGGATTGAAGCGCTTCACGGCTTTCATCAGGCCGATACTGCCTTCCTGTACGAGATCGCTCTGGGGTAAGCCGTAGCCACTGTAGCCACGCGCGACTCGTACGACGAAGCGCAAGTGCGACAATACCAACTGGCGCGCCGCGCCCAGGTCATTTTCGTTCTGGTAGCGTTCGGCCAGCGCGCGTTCGTCCGCTTCGCTGAGCATCGGCACCCGATTGACGGCCGCGACATAAGACTCCAGCGATCCGATTGGCGCGAGTAGATTATTCAGGGCAGCGGTCATGGTCAGTAGAGCCTCCTCAAGGGGTTAACGAAATCGTAGCACTCAACGCATTGGAGCGCTAAGACTGCCTCCGGTTCCCGTGCGTGCAGAAACAGGTCGATTCGGGAAGGATTATGGAACACGGATGGCGGGATCTACAGGTGCTTGCGCGCGCCGAAC
>JAYTEX010000296.1:0-11737 GCA_043734785.1 Pseudomonadota bacterium
GGTCGCGGGGCTCGTGGTGGGCACCGTGACCGCGATCGGCCTCGTGCTGGTCTCCCCCAACATGACCTATCCGTTGCAAATCAAGGCGACGCAGCAGGCGATTATTGAAACCAGCACGCGCACCATCGCAGAGCTGACCGCAGCGCTCGCCACTGGCGGTGCTGCCGCAGCGCTCGCCGACCAACAGCAGGCACTCGAGCTGGCACGGAGATCAAACGCCTTGGCGGCGAGCGAGTTAGCCAAGTTAGGCCGGCAGACCACCAGTCTCGTGGGGCTCGAGAAACCCTGGTTTGAGTTGCGCAATCCAGGGTTGATCTCGATCCCGCTCGGGTTCCTGGCAGTCATCCTGGGCTCGCTCTGCTATCGCGACCAGCGCGCCGAAGCCATGTGGGATGAACTCCATGTGCGCTCCAACACCGGGATAGGACGCCCGGCGGCCGTCGTGCACTGACGCGGAATACAACTTCAAAGCCGCGCGATGGGGGCGACGTAAAATTCAAAATCAGGGGGTTGTCGGTTTGGTCGCCAGATACCTACGTAGCACTGCCCACCCCTATCCGGAGGCATCCGACATATACTCCCGCATGACGTGCGGCCGGGAGATCCCCCGTGGGGCCCTGGTGCCGAACCGTCCCCCCCCTGAGACCAGGAATTAACGTGTCGAATACAACGCTGACTGAGATCTGTTTCGAAAATTTCGCAATACACCCAACTTTACTGCAGGGCCTGGAAGAAGCAGGCTTCATCCGCTGCACCCCGATCCAGGCCATGACCCTACCCCTCACGCTGGCCGGCAAAGACGTGGCAGGCCAAGCCCAGACTGGCACCGGCAAGACGGCGGCCTTCCTGGTCGCGCTCTACAACCGCCTGCTCACCAGGAACGCACACCCAGCGCGTCGTTCAGAAGATCCCCGCGCCGTGATCCTCGCGCCTACGCGCGAACTCGCGGTCCAGATCGACAAGGACGCGGAGCAGATTGGTCGTTATACGGGGCTGCGCACCGCGCTCATCTACGGCGGGGTCGACTACGAAAAGCAACGTAAGTTACTGGAGGATGGCGTGGATGTCGTGATCGCCACCCCCGGGCGCCTGATCGACTTCGTGAAACAAAATACTGTCAGCTTTCGCGCGATCGAAATGATGGTGATGGATGAAGCCGATCGCATGTTCGATCTCGGTTTCATCAAGGACATCCGATTTCTCCTGCGCCGCATGCCAGGCCCTGACGAACGTCAAAACCTGTTGTTCTCGGCGACCTTGAGTCATCGTGTCCTCGAACTCGCCTACGAGCACATGAACGACCCTGAGAAGCTGGTGGTCGAGACCGATACGATCACCGCCGAGAATGTGCGCCAGTGCGTGTATTTCCCTGCGACCGAAGAAAAGATGCCCTTGCTGCTCGGTCTGCTCGCACGCATGGATGCGAACCGCAGCATCGTGTTCGTCAACACTAAATATGTCTGTGAACGGGTTGCGCTCACGCTCGAACGCGCCGGTTACAAGGTAGGCGTGTTGTCTGGTGACGTACCACAGCGCAAACGTGAATTGTTGCTCGGGCGTTTCATGAAAGGCGAGCTCAGCATGTTGGTCGCGACCGATGTCGCCGCGCGTGGACTGCATATTGAGGCGGTAAGCCACGTCTTCAATTTCGACCTGCCGCTTGATGCGGAAGACTATGTGCACCGTATCGGACGCACTGCGCGCCTCGGCGCGACGGGTGACGCGATCAGCTTCGCCTGCGACGAATACGCCATCGGCCTGCCGGACATCGAAGCCTTCATCGAACAGAAGATCCCCGTCGGACAGTTTGATCCTTCCATGCTGCTGCCGGTGCCACGGAGTGCCGCGCCGAGCGCTAGCGGCGCGCCGCGTGGCGTGAGTGTGGTCGAGGATGCCTTGGAAGAAGCCTCGGCAGAGCGCCGCAAGCGCCGTGAGCGCGACCAGCGCAATGACGGTCGTGGCCCCCGCACCGGCACACCTCGCCCGGGTGCGAATACCCGGCCTGCGGCGAATCGAGGTGAACCACACCGCGAGCGCGCCGCAGCGCCGCCGCCGCCCGTCGCGCGCGCGGAACCCGCCCCCTCGGCAGCTGCGCCAGCGACCGACGAACAACGTCAAAAGCGACGGCGGCCCCGCCATCGCGGGCGCACACCGGAGCAGGAGGCTCTGATCACCCCGGCGCCCGTGGCTAAACGCGAAGGCGTGGTCAAAGCTTCCTCGGCGAAACCCAACCTGAAATCGCGCATCAAGCTAACCATCAAATCCTGGATTCGGCGCCTCGGCATGCCACGCGGGCAGCGCTGAACTGCCAGCCCAAAAGCGCAATGCCGTGCTCAACTACCGGTAGCCTCACCCCGAAGCATGCACGCCACCACCGTCGGCGGCAGGCATGCCGAACCGGTGCAAAAATGCACCGTGGCTGGCGCCTGGGTAAGGTCCGACAGCGGATAGCGTCTGCAATGCCTGGTTAGGGAAGCTGGAGAATGTGGATCTGATCAAGCAGTTCGGCACCGAGCCGGGCTCTTTCAGATAAGACCTTGTCGCCGGCATCGAGCGCATCGAAATAAAGGACGGGGAACTTCGCATCGCGCTCAAGCAATAGCGCGTCTGTAGCGCGATTGTTTGCACACCCTCGGAGGTAAACCAATGACCACCAAACTCAAGTCCACAGACCTCGGTATCGTGCTGCCGGTGTTGCCGCTGAATCGCAACTTTGATCCGGTTTATGCAGAACCAATCGAGATCTCACCGCTGATTCGCCGCGTGCTTGCACGCAATCCCAGTCCCTTCACGTTCCACGGCACCGGCACCTACCTCGTCGGTCGCGGCCATGTCGCGGTGATCGATCCGGGCCCGCTGCTCGAGGAGCACATCGAGGCCCTCATCCGGTCGCTGCGTGGCGAGACCGTCACGCACATCCTCATTACGCATACCCACAGCGACCATTCGCCGGCGGCGGCACCGCTCAAGGCCACCACCGGCGCGCCAACCTACGGTTATGGGCCGCACGGTGCGGGTAAAAAGCACGCAGGCATCGTGGTGGAAGAAGGTGGCGACAGGGACTTCCGTCCCGATGTCGAAGTGCGCGACGGGGACGTCATCGAGGGCGACGGTTGGACCTTGGATTGCGTCTACACGCCAGGCCATACCTCGAACCACCTCTGCTTCGGACTCCGCGAAGAGCGCACTCTATTCAGCGGAGATCACATCATGGGTTGGTCGACGACCGTCATCGTGCCGCCCGACGGTGACATGGCACAGTACTTCGCGAGCCTTCGACGGCTGCAGACACGCGAGGATCACGTGTGTTATCCCACCCACGGCAACCCAATCTATGAACCTTCGAATTTTGTCGGCAAACTTATCGAACACCGCCTCGCGCGTGAACGCCAGATCGAGGCATGCCTGCAGCACGGGATCCAGTTGATCCCGGAAATGGTGGCGGTTATCTATTCCGAAATTGACCCCCGCATGCACCCGGCAGCCGCCATGTCCGTGTTGGCACATCTACAGCATATGGTCGCCACTGGCCGCGTTGCGACTGAGGGTGAGCCTTGCGCACTAAGCGTTTATCACGCGAGGTGACGGGATGTGCGCGCAGTGGATGGCCGCGTGAAAACCGGGTCACTCACCGCGCGAGGCGATCACCAGCGCGAAGAAGTCAGGTCAGGGAAGCGCGATAAATGCTTTCGATTGCCGCGTTGAGCAGGTCGTCGAATTCGGCCTCCGACTGCTGGGCGGTGAGTCCTTCGGACAGCGCGCGCGAGAAACTCGCGATTACGCCGTGATTACGCGTGAGGCGAGCATTGGCGTCCACGCGACTATAACCACCCGACAGCGCGACTACGCGCACCACCTGCTGGTGTTTGACGAAGTCTCCGTAGAAGTCGTCTTGCTCGGGCAGCGTGAGCTTGAGCATCACGAACTGGCTCGGCCCCAGTTTGTTCAGCTCCACCAGCACTGCCGCTTTCAGCAACGCCTCCGCCTTGGCTTTCTCTGGACAATGGATGTCAACTTCCGGTTCGATGATCGGCACGAGGCCGGCGGCGACGATTTGACGAGCATCGTCGAACTGCTGTTGCACTACCGCGCGCACCCCCTCGGGATCGGCCTGTTTGATGACCGATCGCATCTTGGTGCCATAGATGCCTTTCGCCTTCGCTTTGGCGAGCAAAGCCTTCAAGCCTGGATTGGGTTTCATGAGCTGCACGCCGTGGGCTTCATCCTCGAGCCCCTTGTCTATTTTCAGGAAGGGCACCACGCGTTTTACAGTCCACAAATATTCGGCGGTGGGTCGGCCCTCAACCGCGCGGTCCATGGTGTTCTCGAACAGGATCGCACCGAGCACGCGATCGCCGTTAAAACTTGGCGCGGTGATCATACGTGCGCGCATCTGGTGCACGACTTTGAACATCCCTTCTTCGTCGGACCAGGCATCGGCGCCAACGCCATACAGCGCGAGTGCCTTGGGCGTGCTCCCGCCGCTCTGATCGAGTGCGGCGATGAAGCCGGGTTGGGTCTTCATTTTCTGCATCTGTTGTTCGAAAGTGCTCACTGGAATCCTCGTCACTGAAGGGATGGGTTAGGGCAACTGTTGCTGCCTGTTTATCGGCTCATTCTAGCGCAAACTCCCGTTCGTCGCGTTCAGCGTCAGGATCCCGCTGCCGGGGCTTTGTTCACCTGATCTTCGACAAACCACGCTTCTACCTTCTGCCGTGCCCAGAGCGTTCTGCGCAGGAACCTAAGGCTGGACTGCACCGACGGATCAAACAAAAAGCAGCGGATCGGAATACGGCGCCCCATCGCAGCCCAGCCATGCCGCTCGACCAGTTGCTCGAGGATAGCGGCCAAGGTGATGCCGTGCAGAGGATCGCGGGAATGGTTGAAGGGTAATGACATGGCTTGATCTCCTAATTCCTGCCGGATTCAGTCAATCCCAGCGCTATTTTAGAACGACAGCGCTTTTGCGCTGGAGTGCCAAACTGCGGCCGACCCCGCGAGTGCCAGACGCAGACGAGCTTCGGTTCGTGAGATTGGACGGATGCCTTGTGTATTTTTCAATGGGGGTTCGTATGTTTTACAACCCTGAGGTGCGGCGCTGCCGAGTGCGGTCCTGTTGCTAGGCATCGCGCGCTCGGCATGTTTATTGCTGGTACCAGCATGACTATCGCGCGCGCTAGCGCCGGTGACAACGTTCAAATTAGGAAGCCCGATGGTGATCAACTTTATTTTATGGCTCATCATCGGCGGAGTTCTCGGCTGGTTAGCGAGTCTTGTCATGAAAACCGATGCACAGCAAGGGGTATTTCTCAACATCGTCGTCGGGATCCTCGGCCCTTTCTCGGCGGCCTGCTACTATCGCGGTTATTCGGTACGGGAACGATTAATCAGGTGAACTTCAGTCTGAGTTCACTGCTCGTGTCGTTCCTGGGCGCACTTATCCTCCTTGCAATCGCCAATTTTTTCGACGCCGCGGCGTTCGTTAACGAGGGTACGGTTGCCGCGCCGCGTCGGCCGTGAGCTGAAAAAAATGGTAATGCCGGTCGCGATCGCAGGGCTCAAACCCCTCATTGTGCTCGCCAGCCTGGCGTTGACGTTGGCAATGCTTTCCTGGCTGCGACCAATATTCATTCCCTTCGCGCTCGCGATTCTCCTCACGTTCATGTCGAGTCCGATCGTGTCGCTATTGGAGCGACGCGGCCTGTGGCGAGTACCTGCCGTGGTGATGGTGACACTTGGGATTTTTTTAACCCTCGGTGGAATCGGCTGGGTAGTCGCGCGCCAGGTCAATAGCCTGGTCGACACCTATCCCCAGTACGAATACAACTTGAGCCAGAAGATTACCTCGTTTCAGGCGAACGACGGCGGTTTCGTCGATAAACTGCGAATTATCGCAGCCAGAATCACGCGGCAGATCGAGAACAGGCCGGCGCCAGCGGCAGACGGAGCGGCCAAAGTCGATCCGCTTCCGGTCAAAATTGTCGCCGACGATCGGTTTAGCCTGTCGAGTATCTGGTCCGTGTTGGGTCCGGTCCTCGCGCCCTTCGCTACAGTGGGCTTAGCTGCCGTGCTTGTCCTGTTCATGCTGATCAATCGTGAAGATTTGCGCGATCGAATCATCTGCGTCATCGGCCCCGGCAGGCTAACGCATACCACCAAGGCGCTGGACGATGCGGGACTGCGCATCAGCCGCTATCTCCTGGTGCAGTTGCTGATCAATAGCGGCTACGGCGTTACTGCGGGGCTCGGGATTTACCTGATTGGCGTGCCCTACGCACTACTCTGGGGATTTTTGGCCGCGTTGTTCCGCTACATCCCCTATCTCGGCCCGTGGATAGCCGCGCTGTTACCGATAAGCCTTAGCCTGCTGGTTTCCCAAGGCTGGACCATGCCGATCATGGTGGTCGGCCTTTTTATCACGCTAGAGCTACTCTGCAACATGGTGATGGAGCCATGGCTGTATGGGCGCGGCGTCGGTGTTTCAGCGACCGCAACCCTGGTCATGATCGCTTTCTGGACGTGGCTGTGGGGACCGATCGGGTTGATCCTCGCGACACCGCTGACGGTATGTCTGGTCGTCGCCGGAAGATATGTTCCCGCGCTCAGTTTTTTTGACACGCTATTAGGCGACCAACCGCCGCTTGAGGCTGCGATCGGATACTACCAGCGCCTACTCGCGCACGATCAGGATGAAGCATCGGTGATCGCGGAAGATCATTTGAAAAAAAATTCGCTGGAAGAAACCTACGGCACTTTGGTATTGCCCGCGCTCATCAATGCCGAACACGATTTTAACGATGGGAATCTGGATGGGACCGACCTGCGGTTTGTCCTCGATGCTACGCGCGAGATCGTCGAAGAACTGGCGGCTCTCGGCGTCGGAGCAACGGCGGATGACTCAAGTTCAAACCTCGCGAGTGCCGCTATTCTCTGTTGTCCCGCGCGCGATGAAACTGATGAGATCGCGCTCTTGATGCTAGGCCATTTGCTTGATCGGAATCGCTATACACTCACAGTGGCGAGCAGGACGTTGCTCGCAGCGGAGGTGGTTGCACTTGTCGAAAAAACTAACCCGGCGCTATTTCTTATCTCAGCACCGCCCCCGGGCGGTCAGTCGCACACGCGGCTCTTGCTCGTGCGCCTGCGCACGCGCTTTCCGGATCTCAAAATCGTCGTTGGTCGCTGGGGCCTTAACCAGGACGTGGATCAGAAACGCACGCAGCTTCTGAATGCGGGCGCCGACGCGTTCGGCGTCACGTTCGAAGAGACGCGCCGGCAAATTAAATCGCTCGCCCATCTTGCCGTCGCTGCACCCGCTCCGGCTCCTGAGTTCATCGCCGTGGGCGCATGAAACGGCGGTACTTCAAAACATCGTCGACTTCCTTACCGGCTGGTTATGCGCTAAACAGGAGAGCCCAATGGCACGCTGGAACAGAAAACGCATGATCTGGACGATAGTCATTACCGCGTTGGTGACCGTACTGGCTGTGGTCCTTGCGATGAATTTCGCCACGCCAGAGAAAAAACTGGAGCGGAAAATCGCGCACCGCTATAACGTGTCGGACCCGCAGTTCCGGCGGGAATTGGGCGTGATGCTTGGGCCCGGCATCGTGCCCGGTAACCGGATAACCGATCTGCAGAACGGTCGCGAGATCTTCCCGGCGTTGCTGGCCGCGGTGTCTGCTGCCCAGAAGACCATTACCTTCGAGACCTACATTTATTGGTCGGGCGAGGTGGGTCAGAAAATGGCCGATGCGCTGTCTGAGCGCGCCCGCGCCGGGGTCAAGGTGAATGTGATGATTGACTGGGTCGGCAGCATCAAGATGGAAAATACGCTGCTCGAACAGATGGAGACGGCCGGGGTAATCGTCCATCGTTACCGTCCTGTGCACTGGTACAACCTCAGCCGCCTCAATAACCGCACCCACCGTAAATTGCTGGTGGTGGACGGGCGAATCGGCTTTACTGGCGGCGTGGGCATCGCCGACCTGTGGCAAGGCGACGCACAGGATCCAGACCACTGGCGCGACATGCATTTTCGCATCGAAGGCCCGGTGGTCTCACAGATGCAGGCCGCCTTTAACGACAACTGGATCAAAACCACCGGCGAGGTGCTGAACGGCGCCGATTATTTTCCGTTGCAGCAGCCGGTCGGCACGATCGATGCCCATCTTTTCATCAGCTCGCCCGCTGGCGGCAGCGAAAGCATGCACCTGATGTACCTACTCGCCATTGCCGCCGCTGAGCACAGCATCGATCTGGAGGCGTCTTACTTCGTACCCGACACGCTGGTCACCACGGCGTTGCTGGCGGCGCGTCAACGCGGGGTGCGGGTTCGGATCGTGCTACCGGGTCAGCACATCGATTCGGAAATCGTCCGCATCGCATCCAAACGCGAGTGGGGCGAACTACTCCAGGGCGGTGTGGAAATCTATGAGTACCAACCCACCATGCTGCACAACAAGCTGCTGATCGTGGACCACGAGATGGTGTCGGTTGGCTCGACCAACTTCGATATCCGCTCGTTCCGCCTCAACGACGAGGCCAGCCTCAATGTGTACGACAAGGAATTCGCCGCGCACATGACGGAAGTGTTCGAGCAAGATCTGAAGCCCACCAAGCGATATACCTTCGAGATGTGGAAGCAGCGACCGCTAAAGGAAAAAATCGCTGAAACAGTATTATTCCCGATCAAGTCGCAGCTCTGAGATGCTGCAGCGGACCAGAGCTATTATGACAGAAAATTTAGCGGGGTAACCCCAGTTGAATGGCCTTCAATAATTGAATATCGTCACGAATTCGAGCAGCCTCCTCAAACTCGAGATCTCTCGCGCGTGCGTACATCTCCGCTTCTAGTTTCTTGAGTCGCGATGCCGCTTGCTCCGCCGTGAGTACGCGGTAATTCTCCCCGGGCTCGGCTGCGCGCCTGGTCGGTGTTTTTCGCCCTGCGCCAGGTATCGAGTAGGCACCTTCCATCACATCTTTGACGCTCTTCGTGATGCCTTGCGGGGTGATGCCGTGTTCAAGATTGTAAGCCGCTTGCACTTCGCGACGCCGATCCATCTCACTCAACGCCCGGCGTATTGAACCCGTGCTCTGATCTGCGTAGAGGATCGCCTTACCTGCAATATTTCGCGCCGCCCTGCCAACCGTTTGTATGAGCGACCGGTCAGAGCGCAGGAAGCCCTCCTTATCAGCGTCCAGGATCGCCACCAGCGAGACTTCCGGAAGATCTAGCCCTTCGCGCAATAGATTGATGCCCACCAATACATCAAATACACCCAGTCGGAGATCTCGAATAATTTCAACGCGCTCCACCGTATCGATATCCGAATGCAAGTATCGAACTCTTACGCCGTGCTCGGCGAGGTAATCTGTTAGGTCCTCAGCCATTCGCTTCGTTAATGTGGTCACGAGAACACGTTCTTTTCGCGCGGCCGTTTTCTTTATTTCCGATAACAAATCATCGACTTGTGTTGCGGCCGGACGAATTTCCACAAGCGGGTCGAGCAATCCTGTAGGTCTTACGACCAATTCCACAACCCGGCCAGAGCGCTCTGCCTCGTAGGCGCCAGGCGTCGCAGAAACAAAAATAGTTTGGGGCGCGAATTTCTCCCACTCATCGAACCGCAGTGGTCGGTTATCCAATGCGCAGGGGAGTCGGAATCCGTATTCAACTAGATTCTCCTTTCTTGCCCGGTCGCCCCGATACATACCCCCAAGTTGCGGAATCGTGACGTGGCTCTCATCGACGACCAACAGGGTCGAAGCCGGCAAATATTCGAATAATGTAGGAGGCGGCTCGCCAGGCTTACGCCCAGAAAGATGCCGTGAGTAATTCTCGATCCCCGAGCAGTAACCGATTTCGGCCATCATCTCTAGATCGAACCGGGTGCGCTGTTCCAGTCGCTGAGCTTCGACCAACTTGCCCACTTCGCGCAATACCTTCAAGCGCTCTCGCAGTTCTTCCTTGATCACATCGATCGCGCCCAGAATCGTCTCACGGCTCGTGACGTAGTGGGATTTTGGATAAACGGTAAAACGAGGTATCGGTTTGACTATCTCCCCTGTCAGCGGATCAAATTGGGACAAGGCTTCCACCTCATCATCGAACAATTGAACCCTGAGCGCGTCGCGCTCGGATTCCGCAGGATAGATATCAATCACATCGCCGCGTACTCGATAGGTGCCGCGCGCAAGTTCCAAATCGTTACGGACGTATTGCAATTCCGTCAGGCGCTTTAGGATCTGACGCTGACTGATCTTATCCCCGCGGCTCAAGTGAAGAACCATTGAGTGATATTGGCCAGGGTCGCCCAAGCCGTAAATTGCGGATACCGTGGCGACAATAATCGTGTCCGGGCGTTCCAACAGCGCTTTCGTGGCCGAGAGTCTCATCTGTTCGATGTGGCTATTGATCGAAGCGTCTTTTTCAATATACGTATCGGACGCCGGAACATAGGCTTCTGGCTGGTAATAGTCGTAGTAGGAAACAAAATACTCGACCGCGTTGCCTGGGAAAAATTCCCGCATCTCACCATAGAGCTGTGCCGCGAGTGTCTTATTCGGCGCGAGGATGAGCGCCGGTCGCTGGGTTCGTTGAATGATATTCGCGATCGTGAAAGTCTTGCCGGAGCCGGTCACGCCTAGTAACGTCTGATGTGCAAGACCAGTTTCGACCCCATCAAGCAATTCCTGAATCGCCTGCGGCTGACCACCCGCAGGCGAAAATTCCGCCGTCAATTCGAATCGATTTTCCATATTGAATATCCAAACTCCGTTCTGCCGACGATCAGGCGCAGCGCAGTTGACTGCCCAAATCCCCCACCGCCGAATTCCAAATTGCTTCACTACGCCGGTCAATGCCCCGCAGAGCACGTTAGACGCCAAGCGTATCCAAGTCCTCTTTTCCCAAAATACCCGGTTTCAAGCCTCGCAACCGATTGACCGTCCAGAAGGCCCCTATTACCATGTGCGGCCTTTGACCATTCCCCGGTAGCTCAGTTGGTAGAGCAAGTGACTGTTAATCACTGGGTCGGCGGTTCGAGTCCGTCCCGGGGAGTTGTATTTAACTGTATAAGTAGAAGAATTAAGTCGTTCCACACCCCTCATAGAATATGATCAACCTTACGCTAGGGAGCACCTATGGACAAAACAGGACTAAGGAAAGTGCTTGCGCAAGAAAACCCCTTGCAAATTGCGGGCACTATTAATGCCTATACCGCACTGCTCGCGAAGCGTGCCGGTTATCGCGCCATTTATTTATCCGGCGCTGGCGTTGCCAATGCATCATACGGCTTGCCTGACCTTGGCATGACAAATCTGGAAAATGTTGCGGAAGATGTGCGCAGAATTACCAGCGTGTGTGACCTGCCATTATTGGTTGATATCGATACAGGCTGGGGCAACGCCTTCAACATTGCACGCACTATCAAAACCATGATCAAATCTGGCGCAGCTGCTGTCCACATGGAAGATCAAGTACAAGCGAAACGCTGCGGCCATCGGCCGGGTAAGGCGATAGTGCCTAAAGCAGATATGGTAGACCGCGTCAAAGCCGCTGTTGACGGCCGTACGGACGCGAACTTTGTATTAGTTGCCCGCACTGACGCATTGGCAGTTGAAGGCATAGATGCCGCCATTGAACGAGCACAAGCGTGTCGCGATGCCGGCGCTGACGTGATTTTCGCTGAAGCCTGTACCACGATTGCGCAGTTTGAGCGTTTTGTCAAAGAGG
>JAYTEX010000297.1:0-7464 GCA_043734785.1 Pseudomonadota bacterium
ATGTCGCGGCTGGCGCCCGCCCGCATTGCAGGACTCACGATGGGGGTGTGGTTTCTGGCGACCTCGGTCGGCAATTATCTGGGCGGCAGGGTCGCAAGCGTTTACGATGCTTTCACGTTGCCCGAATTGTTTGCGGTGGTGACGGCCTTCGGCTTGATCGCCGCAGGCGTGCTTGCGCTTGTTCTGCGCCAGATGCCGACCCACAAGGAAACTGTTTGATGGAAAAAATTCCTGCGCGCTGGTACTTCGATGTGATCTCGCCGTATGCGTACCTGCATCTCAAAGCTTTTGGCGAACTCCGCCCGCAGCTCGAGATCGAATTCGTGCCGGTGTTGTTTGCGGGTCTGCTCAAAGCCTGGGGTACTAAAGGCCCGGCCGAACTGCCGGCCAAACGCACGCATACCTATCGCCAGTGCGTATGGCTCGCTGCGCGGCGTCAGGTCCCCTTCGTAATGCCGCCGCGCCATCCGTTCAATCCACTCGCAGTGTTGCGGCTGTTGATCGCGCGCGGCTGTCGAGGTGAGGATATCGAGACGGTATTTGATTTCATCTGGGCACAGGGTCGCGATCCGGAAGCCGAGTGGACAGCGCTGCATCAGGCTTTGGGGGTGAGCGATCCGGCGGCGCTGATTGCCGATCCGCAAATCAAAGCGCGTCTGACAGGGAATACTGAGGCCGCGACTGCGATGGGCGTTTGGGGCGTACCGACATTCGCGATCCGCGGTCAACTTTTCTGGGGCGTGGACACCATCGAGTGGATGAATGCGTTCATCGACGACCCCACGCATTTTGACTCAGCCGGCATGCGCCGCGCGAATGCGACCGGCGCTGGCGTGGTGCGCCGTCAATAGTCGCTTTGTCGCGCCCCGCCACAACCCACTGATCTAGCCCTTAACCCGGAATCAAAATATTCATGGAACTCACGCTCTCGCAACTTTTTCAGCACGCCGAGAACACCCGCGAATATGAGCCAGGTGAAATCATCTTCGCGGAGGGTGGGCGCGGGGATTGCATGTATGCGCTGCTCGAAGGGGAGGTTGCGATCAACATCAAAGGCTTCGATGTGTGGCAACTGAAACCGGGCGAGTTATTCGGCGAAATGGCTTTGATTGAGGATAAACCGCGCAGTGCCACCGCGATTGCGCGCACCGCAGCACGTGTCGCGCTGATCGACGAACGACGATTTCTGTTTATGGTGCAGCAGACGCCCTACTTCGCGCTGCAGATGATGCGGCTCATGGCGAGTCGCCTGCGCGCGATGGATGACACAATTAGCTAGCTATCGGGCGACCGGGTTAGTTTCATTGCACCAGCGGAACCCCGTTGTCTACCAGCACGCGGCGTAGCCCACGGATCGCGGGGAAAATTTCCTGGTTGCGGTCTTCGCCTTGGGCATCGAACGCGGCCTGTTCGAGTTCGCAGATATAGCGATCTTCCCCGAAAATGCCGTTCGTGAACCACACGATCGCCGGCCACAGCATATTGATGAGACCGGGGAAGGACGGCCGCCGAATCATCATTAAGCCGTAGGTGTGATTGGTGCGTTGTGCGCGATCGAGCGGAATGTAGCTGTTCCACAAGTCGAGCGCAGGCGTGGTGCTGCCGGCCGTCCAGAACTTGAGCGTCTGGTAAGGATACTCCGTGCGGATGGTCATGAGATCGCGTTCGCCGGGCTGCGCCTCTGGTCGCTTGCCGAGCATGAATTTCTCGCCGAGCGGTTGTTTGCCTTCGTTGCGCTTGAAGGTGTAATCGGCCTCGATCCAGCTATCGCCACTGCGCACACCGAGGAAGATGGTCTTGATGCCACCCATCAAGCGGCGATGTAGAAATTGATGATTCATGTCCATCAAGTTCTCGTGCATGAAGGTATAGTGGCAGTTGATCCGGCGACTTAAATAGCGCGTCTTGTAATGCGCATCAGAGGCCGAAGGCACGTCTGGAAAGGGGACCTCGGTCGCTCTGGTTTTGTCACCCGGAAACACGAAGATGAGTCCATACGCTTCGCGACAGGGATACGCTTTCACATTGTTCGGGCGCAGATTGCCCTGATCGAGGTAGGGCACGCTGACGCAACGGCCGGTCTCGTCGTATGTCCAGCCGTGGTAGCCACACTTGATCCCGTCCGCGAGGACCTCGCCGACATGCAACGGCACCTGGCGATGCGCGCAACGGTCCTCAAGTGCAAAGAGCCGGCCGGCTTTGCCACGCACGAGCACGATGGGATCGCCGGCGAACGCCGCAGCATGTGCCTTGCCCGCCTTAACCTCTTTGCTGCGGGCCACTGGGTACCAGAAATTGGGATCGATCCCGGTTTTCCGAATATCTCTTTTCAGCGGCTGGGCATCGCCAGTCGTCAGGCGGGCGGTGTTGTCGGCGGTCATAGACGTCCTTGGGCGGTCAATATCGCGGGGCGCGGTCGTATTATAGTGCCGACAGTGACAGAAACGGCTAGTGATCGCGGCCGTTGCGACGGATTCTGAGCAATCCGGTAGCATCGCTCTGAGGTCTAAAATACAACGCCAGCGCTCAGAAGATGCCGGCCTCAAGCCCAGCGGCCATGGTCTGGCCGAGCAGGGCGGCATCAGTCAGCCGGGCTTCGGTGAGCTCGCCTTTCACGATCATGGGTAGCGCGATCGCCCGCCAGCGCAAGCCTGTCGTGATTCGCTCGATCGCGGCTTGGGCCCCCCGGCCATCGTTGCCGGCGCGGATGAACACACCATATGGCAGGCCCTGCGTGTGTTCCAGGCAGGGATAGTAGATGCGATCGAAAAAATCCTTGAGCGCGCCCGACATGTAGCCAAAATTCTCGGGCGTGCCGAGCAAGATCCCGGCCGCGCCACGTACCTCATCCGCACTCGCCGCCAAAGCCGCCCGTACGCATACTTCGATGCCGCTGATGTCCGGATCGCGCGCGCCGCCGGCGACCGCCTCGAGCAGACGCTGCGTGTTGCCGGTAGCCGAGTGATAGACGATCAGTAAGCGCTTGGTCATAGTCATGAAGAGACCGCAATATCGACTTTGTGTCACGGATACCGTAGCTGGCTGCAGGGTGGCGCCTGAAGGTCAGAGCAACCGCGACGCCGGCGGCATGGGCGAACAGTAAAATCAGTTAATTTACGCTTGGAGGTGTCATGCGACTCAAAGGTTCCTGTCATTGCGGCAAGGTGCGCTTCGAACTCGAAGCCAAGCATCCCTATCCGTTCAATCTCTGCTACTGCTCGATCTGCCGCAAGACCGCGGGTGGCGGTGGCTTTGCGATCAACCTCGGTGGCGATACCGATTCAATGAAAATCAAAGGCGAGCAGCATCTCGCGATTTATCAGGCGCGGGTACCGGCCGCGAACGGACGCAAGAAGAAGAGTCTCGCGCGGCGCCATTTCTGTCAGCACTGTGGCAGTCCGCTGTGGGTGTGGGATCCGCGCTGGCCTGAACTCATTCATCCGTTTGCCTCGGCGGTCGATACCCCGCTGCCGGTGCCGCCGGAGCGCGTGCACTTAATGCTGGAATCAAAGGCGGAATGGGTGAGCCCAGTCATTACGAAACGCGATCAGACTTACGCTGAGTATCCGCGCGAGTCGATTGCGCAATGGCATCAACGGTTGAATTTGGAGTGCTGAACGTGTCAGCGATAGAACTCGACATAAAACCGCACGGCGCCGACTGGCGCGACATGGTGCTGCACCTCCGGTACGACAATGCCGGGAAGCCCAGGCGTCAACTCGAAACTCGCGCCTAGAGCATCGACCTGGTAGTGCAAAACGCCTTCGAGAATCACGATCCGTGCCCACACCCCTTGCTTGGTTGAATGATCCTTGCGCAAGCCAGCAGGAATCGTCTCAGTCGTGAATTCAGGGGTGCGCTGGTAGGCGAGCAAGGCTTGCGGCCATTCGAAGCGATCACACTGCGGACACGCGAGGGGTTGCCCAAGTTGCGCCACGCGCCCTTCGGAGGTGGTGACCCACGCGCGTTCAGCGATTGGAGGCTGGTGTCGCACGTGCTGCCGGTGCCCGCAATTGAGCAGCGCGATCCAGTCGCCCGCTTCGTCCTGCACGAATTCAGCTATCGGGCGCTGCATCGTCCTGATCTCAAGCGCTCAGCCAGAAGGTTACCGGCCCATTGTCGAGAACCTCCGCTGGCGCCGTTCGATCTTGAAATCTCCGGCTTAAAATATCGGTGCCCAAAATTCCAGGATCGCTTATGCAGATTTTTGCCGTTGTTCGCGTTTCCGATCGTGCTCCTTCAGCATGCGCTTGCGCACGCGGACCGCGCTCGGCGTGACTTCGACGAGTTCGTCATCTGCGATGAATTCGAGCGCCTGTTCGAGATCAAACTTGATGGGCGGCGTGAGCAGCAGGTTTTCATCGGTGCCCGCCGCACGGATATTGGTGAGCTGTTTGGCCTTCAACGGATTGACCACGAGATCGTTATCGCGCGAATGGATGCCGATGATCATGCCCTCGTAGACTTCGTCCGCATGACTGGCGAACAGGCGCCCGCGTTCCTGCAGACTGAACAAGGCATAGGCAAGTGCCTTGCCTTCGCCATTCGAGATCAAGACCCCATTCACCCGTGCGCCGAGGTTGCCGGGTTTGACTGGCGCGTACTTTTCGAAGGTGTGATAGAGCAAGCCTTCGCCGGAGGTTATTGTCATGAATTCAGTGCGGAACCCGATCAGGCCACGTGAGGGAATCGAGTAGTCGAGGCGCACGCGGCCTTTGCCATCCGGCACCATGTCGAGCAGTGCGCCCTTGCGAGAGCCCAGACGCTCCATCACGGCGCCCTGAGCATCTGTGGGTACGTCCACGGTGAGTTGCTCAAAGGGCTCACACTGAACACCGTCGATTTCTTTCAGAATGACTTGCGGACGGCCCACCGCGAGCTCATAGCCTTCGCGGCGCATCGTCTCGATCAAAATCGCGAGATGTAATTCGCCGCGTCCGGAGACATTGAAGACCTTGGGATCGTTGGTGATCTCCACCCTCAGGGCCACGTTGTGAATCAGCTCGCGCTGCAGGCGTTCGCCGATCTGTCGGCTGGTCACGAACTGGCCTTCGCGACCGACGAACGGCGAATCGGAGACTTCAAAGCTCATGCTGACGGTTGGTTCATCGACCAGTAATGCCGGTAACGCCTCAACCGCAGTAGGCAGACACAAGGTGTCGGAGATGCGCGGCGCGTCGATACCGGTCAGGGCGATGATATCGCCCGCGCTCGCTTCGGTGCGAGTTTCGCGCGTGAGCCCATGAAAACCGAGCACTTCGAGAATGCGCCCGGACCGCGTTTTGCCCGTGGCATCCACGATCGTGACATTGGTGTTGGGGCGAATGGTGCCGCGTTTGATGCGCCCAATGCAGATCGCACCGACATAGCTCGAGTAGTCGAGCGAACTTACCTGCATCTGGAAAGGGCCGTCGACATCGACATCGGGCGGGGCCACGTGCTCGACGACGGTCTCAAACAAGACCGTCATATCGGTCTCGAGCCCATCCGG
Source organism: Pseudomonadota bacterium (assembly GCA_043734785.1). Taxonomy (GTDB): domain Bacteria; phylum Pseudomonadota; class Gammaproteobacteria; genus CAIKBL01. The sequence goes on from JAYTEX010000297.1 coordinate 5,492, forward strand.
GGTGCGCCGCGCGTAACCCAAGGTGGCAGAGGTATAGATCACTGGAAAATCGAGTTGCTCCTCGGTTGCGCCGAGACGATCGAATAAATCGAAAGTTTGATCGAGCACCCACGCCGGGCGCGCGCCCGGGCGGTCGATTTTGTTGATCACCACAATCGGTCGCAGGCCTTGCGCAAAGGCCTTGTGCGTCACGAAGCGGGTCTGCGGCATCGGGCCTTCGACGGCATCCACCAATAGCAGCACCGAATCCACCATCGAAAGAATTCGCTCAACTTCGCCACCGAAATCGGCGTGTCCCGGGGTATCAACGATGTTGATGTGATAGTCGCGCCAGTTGAGTGCAGTGTTTTTGGCCAGAATTGTGATCCCGCGCTCGCGCTCGAGATCGTTGCTGTCCATCACGCGCTCGCCAGTGTCCTTGCGCGCATTGAGCGTGCCGGACTGGCGGAGCAACTGGTCTACAAGGGTCGTTTTGCCATGATCAACGTGCGCGATGATGGCGATATTACGGAGATTCTGAATCACGGAGTTGGTCCGGTCGGGCGAAAGGGGCGCCATTATACGCATGCGTTGATGTAAAGCGCATGCGTTGATGTAAAAAAGTTAGCAGTTCAGCACTGAACGTTAAACTTGTGACCTAGGACGGCGACATATTTCACTGAAATCCTGACCGAGGACACAGCCACACCCTGTGGAGCGCGAAACTTGGCCGCTATAATGCGCCGCGCCGCGACCCGCCGGCGCTTAAGCACACCAAGGCCGATTAATCCCCACATGCCCCAAGCAGCCTCCATCGCAGCCATCGATCTGGGTTCCAACAGCTTCCACTTGGTGGTGGCCGAACCTCAGAACGGGCATTTCAAAGTCCTCGATCGTATGCGCGAAGTCACCCGCCTGGCCTCTGGCATGGATGGTGATAGCCGTTTGACCGACATCGCTATGGACCGTGCACTGGCTAGCATGCATCGTTTCGGAGAAAGAGTGCGTCATCTGCCCCACGCTGCCGTGCGCGCGGTCGGTACCAACGCGTTGCGCCGCGCGCGCAACAGCCAGCCTTTTTTACGTCGCGCCGAAGCGGCATTAGGACATCCCATTGATGTGGTTTCCGGCATCGAAGAAGCGCGTCTGATTTATCTCGGCGTATCACACGGGCTTGCGCAAGACAGCGGGCTGCGCCTGGTGATGGATATCGGTGGTGGTAGCACCGAACTTATCATCGGCCAGCATTACGAGCCGATCGCAATGGAAAGCCTGCACATGGGCTGCGTCAGTATGACTGAACGCTATTTCGGCGACGGGCGGATCGATGCCAAGCGACTGCGCGCGGCGGAAATTGCGGCGCGCCAGGAGTTCGAACCGATCGAGGAAGCCTTTCGTGCCCAGGGCTGGCGGGCCGCAATCGGCGCCTCGGGCAGTCTGCTCGCGATTGCCGATTCGCTTGCCACGCATGGCTGGAGCGACGATGGCATTACGCGTGCCGGCTTGCAGAAACTGCGGGCGGCGTTGATCGATCTTGGGCGGGTCGATGAGCTTGCCCGCTTCGGGGTACGCGAGGATCGCTGTCCGGTGTTCGCGGGCGGGTGTGCGATCGCGCTCGGCGCATTTGAGGAACTCCGCATCGAGCGCATGCAGGTATCCGACAGCGCGCTGCGCGAAGGCGTGCTCTACGATCTCATGGGACGTATTCATCACGAAGATGTGCGCTTGCAGACGGTGAACGCGCTGATGCAACGATTTCAGGCCGATCGCGCACATGTGGCGCGCGTCACGGCCACCGCGAAAACGCTGTTTGACCAGGCGGCGGCGCAGTGGGCCCTGCGCGGGCAGGAACACGAGCAGCTTTTGCACTGGGCAACTTGCCTGCACGAGATTGGCACTACCGTGTCCCACTCGCAATACCACAAGCATGGTGCCTATCTGCTGCAATACCTCGATATGCCGGGCTTTTCGCGCGGCGAGCAGCGCCAGCTGGC
>JAYTEX010000298.1:0-15722 GCA_043734785.1 Pseudomonadota bacterium
CGTATTCTCTCCTTGCAAAAGGTTGATGATTCCGGAAGAACCATCAAGAATACGCCGCCTTCTCATTTCATCTCATACACAAGTTTCGAGCATAGCTCTGGGCGCCGTGCTGATCTCTGGAGGTTCTGTCTTCGGGCGCGCAGGGGTTGCATCGCTGCTGTCGAACATTAAGGACCTGGCCACTGCGTCCCGAGATTTCAAGACGCGCTATTCGTATTTCCCAGGCGATCTGCCCAATGCCGGGACGTACATCAGCGCAGGCGGTGCGATATCTGCAGGATGTACCTACCCTGTAGCCGGCAGCGTGGGCAATGGCATCGTTGACACGCAGACAGAAAGCGATTGTGCCCTCGAACACTTGGTAAAAGCAGGGATGTTGAGCAAGGTCGATTACGACCCCATTACATTGAAATATTTCATTACGTCCAGTGTGGGAGCCGGCGTTCGGTTGTCGTTGTGGTACAACCCCGTCACCAACGAAAACGTCGTCCGGATACTGAACCTCCCGTGCGATGTCGCTCTGGAGATCGACCTCAAGCTCGACAGCGCCACGGCCAATACCCCATTCAGTCAAGGTGTGGTGCTTGCTTGGGACACGTCGGGCGCGATCATTCAAACTTGTGTTTCCGGTTCGACAAACGACCCGGTCCCGGCATTACTGATCAAATACTAATTGGCGGGCCGAGCAATATCCTGCCCGGCCCTTTGGTTCTCAGCCAACTGACACCCGCGTCTCCATCCGAGACGCAGCGCGATACGCCTCCAGGTCCACGCCTCTGAGCGCAGGCACGCGTTTGTATTCAACACTGCCCCGCTTGAAAAACTGAGACACACTGACTCCGGCACCTGACTCGCTCGGGTGTGAAGTCAACGCGACGAGCGCCGCCTTTGCTTCATCTAAAGCTACCGCACTGACCTCACTCTGCTGCTTGGCAGAGAGATATTTCGCGGCGGCGTCTTTCCATTCCTGATCGTCGCGAGTTTTTGTGTCTCGATCTGAAAGCGGAGGCGGTGTATCCGTCACGAGGTACTTCGTGAATTCGTCCCAGGCACGCCGGATTAAGTCCCAGCGGTCGGTACGTGCGGCAACTTCAAGAAGTAATCCTTCCTTTCCGTCGTAGACCCAGAGATGCGCCCGCCTTGCGCCGGACACCATGAGCTGGTGCTCGATCTGATATCCGTAGTACTCCGGCACTTCACCAGCAACCACGGACTGCCAGAGCGGCGATGCCGCGCCCTTGTACGGGCACTTGATCTCCAGAATAAAGTCGCCTGCGAGCGTAATGCCGTCCAGGCTGGCAGAGTAGTCACCATCGACGAGAACGAGCGGCTCCATTATGTGACCAGTCTGTAGCTCGTAGGCAGCTCGCGCTGCTGGCTCGAGTTCAGTACCACGAATCATCGGTGCCGTGACCTTCTGTTCAGTGCGTCCGGTCTTGAGTAACCAGAGCTGGTAAGGCGTCTGGAACGGCGATACTCCGAGCACTGCCGCGGTCTCCGACGCATTCCGTGACTTGGCGCGGTGCTGACGCCACTCCGGCGTGCCTTGTACCAATTTCAGAATTGCAGACATTTACGCAGCCCTCCGTTGTGCTTGCAGTGACGTAATGGCTCTGCTCGCAGCCTGCGACGTAAGTTCGGCCAACGCATTTACACGGAAGTAGGCGAGGACCTTCGCGAGTTCGCCTCCGGTCTCTTCGATCAGTGCTTCGATGAAACGAATTTGCGCAGCACTTGCCGGCGTCGCAGTCGGGTGCTCGGTGACAAGTGATTTGGGTTTTGCTGCAGTGACCTGAGGCTGCTGGTCAGCCGCCGGCAGATCTTCGCCTGCGTACACCGAGAGACCCAGCCCGTGGAGGGCGATAGCTTTGGTCAATGCTCGTTGGATACTCGTGTTTATATCGAAGCTGTTCGGTGCTTCGATTGGTTCGTTCCGGCTGTCCAACACCGGATGGATCTGCGACAGCGTGATGCTTTGAACCGAGACGGCGACTTCGACGAACCAGCCTGCCTCAGTTTTAAGATATGGCAGGCCATCGAAGCGCACGACGGACCAAGTGGCGGTGGGCTCTGCCTGCCGTAGTTGCTGCACAGCCCAGGGCCAAGACAAGTAGTCGAATTGACCTTTCTTTTCGACGTGTTGAGACACGTCAACGGCATTTAGCTTCGCGAAATAGTTCTCCATCATTTCTCCTTTCGAATTAGGAAATAAAAAGCCCCGCACGAATTGGCGGGGCCGGGTGAAAACAGGGATCTTGTAACTTCAGATTATCGCTATATCATCAAGAACATAACGAACTTGTTTGATACGATTCCGGGGGGCTAAGCGTCCCTGTTTGTCACAACAGCCCGCGCTCCGCGAAACTCAGCACGCCGGCACCACCGACCACGAAGTGGTCCAGAACCCGGACGTCGACCAGAGCCAGCGCCTGTTTGAGAGCTGAAGTGAGGTTCTCGTCAGCGTGTGAAGGCTCGGCCACGCCGCTTGGGTGGTTGTGTGCGAACACCACACCGGCAGAGTTATGGTGCAGGGCAGCCTTAACGATTTCCCTGGGGAACACGCTGGTTTGCGTCAGCGTGCCACGGAACATTTCCTCGGCTGCAATGACACGATTCTGCGCATCGAGAAAAATGACGTAGAAAACTTCATGCGGCAGCCCTGCGAGTTTGAGGCGCAGGTAGGTACGTACCGCAGTGGGCGAACTAAGCGCGTCGCCTTTACGGATCCGGCCATCGAGTACTTTGATGGCTCGCTGTATGAGTCGATCTTCGTTCATGCTGCGGCCTCCTCGGTTTGTTCCATCTCCACGGATCCCAGCAGGAAATCCGCAGCCTGCTGCGCCTTCGCCGCAGCGGTGAATATTGCGCGCTTGTCTGCTTTTAATACTTGGAGCCAAGAGTGGAGATAAGCTGCGTGCTGGAGCCGCCCGTCTATTCGGCAATGAGCACATAGAAACGCCGAGCACAGCTCCGCGATGAGTTCCTCCATCGCGTAGCTGTCATTGCCGAAGCGACCCGACAAGTCTCGGCTGCATCGGCTCTTGTGGCCCGTCCAGTGGGTCAGCTCATGCAGGGCAGTGGCGTAGTACGCGCCTTGATCCTTGAACGCGTGTTTCACCGGCAAGTGAATTCGGTCCATGACGGTGGTGTAGTACGCCTTAGGAGTGCCGTGCCGGATGTCCGCACCGGACGAAGTCAGAACAAGTTCGGCTTCAAGATGTGGATTCCACGACCGTGTCGTTGGTGTCGGTGTTTCCAGCAGACCATCAATCTGTGCCACGTTGAAGACCGTGAAGGTGCGCAGCAACGGAATAACGCGCCTCTCGCCTTCAATCTTCGTATCCTCAACTTCGTGCAGCTTGTACAGGACGATGCTGGTGCCGTGCTCGCCACCACGAACTTGGGCATTGAGCGCCGCGGCCTGCCTGTAAGTCAGCCAGGCATTGCTGGCATAGCCATGTGCCTGCGCCTCAAGCCCGAGCAGCAGCGTGTTGATGCCGCGATAGAGCCTCCCAGTTGCAGCGTTCTTCGGTCGTTGGTCCGAAACGCTCCAAGGTTTCACCCACGGTGGCGTGCCTGCCTCAATTGCCGCGACGATTCTGGTCGTCACGTCTTGATAGAAGTCTTTCATTGAGATCTCCAAAATGAAAAGCCCCGGCAGGTGCAGTACGCACCTGACGAGGCTAGTTGGTAGTTGGGATGGACTACTTGAAGAGCTTGCGGATACCTTGACGCACGATGTAGCGACCTAGCTCAGCGATGCCGGCGCCGAGTGCCAGATCAAGCAGGGTTAAACCCTTAGATTGATTAGACCTGGCACGTAGCGCTTGTTGTCTATGTAACCGAACAAGCGCTTCGCTCCTGAGGTCGCCAGGCTCGTCATCAAGCCGGCCACCGTCGCCGCCATCACTCCGCTGAAGGTACCCCAGTGCACAATCAGCACCAGGACTGACACCGTCAGATCCAGCGCTATGGCGTGGTTCAGCGCTTTTAGCATCAAGCGACGGGGCAGCTTCGCCAGGACCAGGACCACACCGAGGAAGACCACAAATCCTGTTTCGATCATGGTCGTCCCCTATGCTTTTTTTGCCGGGAATGCTCCCGACTCGCGCCACGCTTCGGCGATCTCCTGTGCAGTCTCCTTGGCTACGACTGGCACCTGCAGTGCGACGCGCTGGGCGGTACGTACTCCGCTAAATACTGCAAGTGCGATGGCTTTCGTCACGGAGGGGTTGGGTTCGCGATGAACTACGAGCTTGACTGACATGGCTGTCCTTTCGATGAGGTTGAGCGGGATGCTCACATCAAGAAAACAGGGCGCGAGTCTTTTCGCGAGCGTTGGTCGCCGTCTTGGCGAAAATCAACGCAGCGAGTGTTTTTCGGTCATGACGCGCAGACGTTCGATCTTGATGGCGTCGCCAATGCCCAGTCGGTGCAATTGATGAGAATTTCGTGCAGGACGCGGCGCCAGATAGCGCTAAGACGTTACTTCAGCGCCGAGGGAAAGCATTCTTTTCCGGCTGGGGAGAATCACGATCGAACCGGGGGTGGGGTAAATAGAGCGACCGGGGGTGAGGGAGCCACCTCAAGCCGAAGGTCGAACTTTTCTGTCGATTTCTGGAAAAAATTTCTAGCAGGAATTGGGACGGCCCAGGTTAACGTAAGGGCTACCTATGGCGCTACGGAAACCGCATCACCTGTCAGTTACTCGCCGATATATCCGCTTATGCGTGCCGTCGGTCCATTTCCGGACGCCAACCAATCACTGGACTAATGACGGATCTGACTAACTCGATGGGACTACTTCGTTTCGTCTGGGATATCGAGTCCCGCTTTTCGGAAGCCGTCGATCATGCGCGCGACCAGTTGCGGTGACAGGTTGTACTTATGAAAATCGTCCCGTGCTTTAGATGCAAAGCTCGGATTTAGCCTCACCAATTCTGCGACCGCGGATCTTGCCTCTTCAAGTCTCCCGAGTTGAGCGTAAGCGGCAGCCGTCGTGACCTCACTCCAATAAATTGCCGGGGCGACCGCTTTCATCTTGAGCGCAATGGTCAATGCCTTCTGGTCATCACCTAAACGATAGTGGTAGTAAAACGGAGGAACGTAGTACCACCACGGTGGATTAGGATTCAACGCGAGCGCCCGTTCGATCAACTCTTTCCCGCGCTCCCAGTTCCCTGAATAGGAGATGTAGACAGCTGCGCCCGCCAGTACTGCCGTGTTGTTGCGATTTAATCCTACCGCACGTTCCGCTTGCGGCAAGAACTGCTCGAAATTTCGTTGAAAAAAGAGTGCGCGTGCCAAAAACCAATTGCCCATTTGATTTGACGGATCCAACGTGATGCTTTGCCGCGCGACGTGAACGGCTCTCGCTAAAGAATCGGGCCGCGGGTCGTAACCAAACGAGTACTCGTCTGTATAAACCAATGCCAACCAAGCCCAAGCGTCGGAGTAAGAGGGATCAGCTTTGGCTGCATCCTCCAAGCACTGTCTTGAAATTTTGTGGAGGGTCGGATCGAAAGTGGCAAAGTAAGCCTTGGCTTTGAGCACGCATTCATAGGCACTGAGGGCAACATTGCCCTTTCGGCTGGCTTCAGTCATTCCGGTCTGGAAGATCATTCCCTTCAAGGGATCACCGATCTTTGATACGACCTTAGATGTGAGTTCATCCTGTATTGCAAAGATACTGTTTGCCGTCAGGTCACGATCGTAGTTTTCCGCCCAAAGATGCGCTCCATTTCGGGCATCGAGTAACTGAGCCGTGACGCGTAGGCGCGACTTGTCGCGTCGCACACTGCCTTCGAGGACATATTGGACGCCTAAATTCCTCCCCACCTCCCTTACGTCTACTGCCTTGCCTTTGAATTGAAAGCTTGAATTACGTGCGATTACAAACAGATCATTAAAGCGACTTAGCGCCGTAATGATGTCCTCCGAGATCCCGTCGCTGAAATATTCATCATCCCTGTTCCCGCTTAGATTGTTGAACGACAAGACAGCGATGGATGGTCCTTTTGGAAGTGCTAAAGCCTTGTTAATTCCAAACGAATTCGTCCGAAGATAGCTGAAACCAAGCCATCCACCCGCAAGGATAATGACGACTAGCGAAATTGCTGCGAGGGTCCGAACTGATTGCAGGTCAAAACTTAAGGGGCGCATGACGGAATCGGGCGAAGTGACTCGGTCTGCGCTGCGATAAACCCGAACCGGTTTCGTAATGTTCTTGACAACCTGCTCACCGATGAATTTGAACTGCGCAGTGAGCTTGCCCTCTACTTGGTCGAAAACAGTTCCCGAAATGCAGACACCACCGGGCTCGGCTAGCGACTGGAGGCGTGCTGCAACATTGACCCCATCGCCATAAAGCGCCTCGTTCTCCTCGATGACATCCCCAAGATTGACGCCAATTCGGTAAAGCATCTTGCGGCTTTCCGGAACCGTCTGGTTTTTCTGGAGCAAGGCCGCCTGTATTGCCGTGGCGCAACGAACTGCCTCCACGACGCTTTTGAATTCGGCCAGGACGCTATCACCCGCTGTGTCAATGATGCGGCCACCATGAGAAGCGGCCTGCTCATAAAATAGGGCACGACATTCGTTCAATGTTTGAAGCGTCGCGGCTTCGTCATCGGCCATCAGCCGCGAATAACCCACTGCATCAGCGGCGAGGATGGCGATAAGTTTTCGCGTTTGCCCTTGTTCGCCCATAAGGAAGTATAAATGACAGGAGCAACGAAGTGGGGGGGTGAGGCTTACAAGCAGCTTTTTCGGCTCCATTGTAGCTGCCAATGTTCAGACGCGGCCTGATGCGCAGGGTATTCGGCCGATGATTCGCTGGCGGTCCTGTGAATGTGAGGATCCGGGGGGGCACCTATGTGGCGGAGGAATGTTGAACCTGCCGCATTGACCTGGCACCTCTACTTCACCTTCGCCTCGGCGTTTCTGCGCAACCGCGAAACGAAGATCGGAATTGGCAATGTGGCATCGGACGGTGCGTGCGGTGTTTGCATGACTGAATACGGTCGAGGGCCGTCGGGGCTCGCCCCCAGATCGGTATTAAAAAATCCCGTATGGAGTTCCCCCTTTTTTCGCTTTGCCTTTTTGGTCGCAAGCGTCAAAGCTTGCCGGGGTTGCTACTAGGGCGTAAGCCTGGCCAATTCCTCAGAACGTCAGCCCTAGACTTCGCAGAGCCAGTGTACCGGCTCTGCGCCTGCTCACCCAAAACAAATTCGCGCAAACGGTCTTTGAATCACTGGCTCAGCGGTCGAGGGCGGGTGATGGAAAACGCCCCGTCCTTGAATTCGACTGCCCAAATAACTTTCGCCACCTGGAAGGGTGCGAATGGATCGCCCTTGGGCGCGTGCACAGTGGCTGAGATGGGCTCAGCCTTGCACACCGTACCAGTCGCTGGAATCTCCGTAAGCCCTAGGGGACTCAGATAGTTTAGAGATACAGCGCTGATTTCACACTCGTTCGAGGGCTTGATGGCGACGGTTACGAAATCCCGCCCGTTGATGGTCCCGATGGCGGTCTTTCCCTCCGCGGTTTGTTCGATACGCGAAGTGCCATTGCGCACCGGCAGACCTATATACTCTTTGAACGCTGCGGAAGTCTTTTCGTCCGGCCCATATATACCTTGGAGCATCCAGCGGCCTTTCACCCCGCTAGGGGAGTCGTAGCCCTCAATATCCACCCAGAAATAAGCGGATTGATAAGGGGTGAGCCCGTAAACGCGCTCTGCCTGGTAGATATTGATTGCTCCAGTCATGCCTGCAACCGGTGTAACCCACGCAGGTAAGGCTTTTCGGATTGCTGCTTCCTCCCATACCACGCCCACGATGATGTGGTTGGTTCCGGCAACCAGGTAGGGTGGTGCAACAGCTGGTCCGCCGGCGTTGGCTATGCCAACGGCAAGCAGGAAGGTGGTTGCGCAAGCGCTTAGCCACAGGGCAGGTCTACGGGCGAGGCAATAGGAAAGCAGCAATGGCGATGTTTTCATCATTTGTTTCCTCCCAGAAATAAGGCTGCGGCTGCGTTTATTGAGCGAACTCCGCTAAGGCGGCCGTTCAAAGCAGAGCCCCTGGTCCAGCATTCTGTCAATGCAGGACTTGCGCACCAGTATGTTCCTCGTTTGGACCCAATTGCAAAGGTAGCGTGCCGTCCCCGGTCAATTGAGCGGGACACGCCAAAGTGTCACTGACCTTTGCGCTGTGCGTTGCTTTCCGCTTTACCTCGAAAGCGTAGAACCGCCCGTATTGTCCTGCCGGCGACACTATCGGCTCTCGCCCCCCTGCAAGCGAGGTCTCGGAATTCTGGCGGCGGGATGGCGATGTGCCCCCGAAGTCGCCGCATTGCCCTGACACCGCTAGTTTGTTCTTCGTTCCAGGCGTGACAACACAAACCGGTGATTTCGGTTTCAGGGGCAGGATGACGATGTGTCGGCGTGAGGCATTTGCGGGGTAGACGTCATACGGAGATCGATCCGCGTTCCGTTTGTCATCCTTCCATGCTGGTGCTACATTGATTGGCAGGCGAAGACGGCTCCGTCTTACACAATAAACTCCGCCTCCTTGGCGCCACAATAATCGTGGCGACACCCTGATCCCGGCCGAATAGAAATTATCCGGGTTTTCCCTCGAAGTCTGACTTGAGCAAGACGCAGCTTTGGCCATGCGTGCTGTCGTTGCGTTCCCGCGTGAGAATCTGGAATAAGCAAGGTGCGCGACTGACTGAATGTACATCCGGGATCGGACCAACGCTGATTCCGGATGCCTAATCTACAATGAGGAGACGGACTGTGAAGAAAAAAATGACGTACGTAATGCTGTCAGTCGTCATGCTGCTTGGTGTGTTGTTCGGAAACTGGTCTTTCGCAGCAGACAAATTTTCTCGCCAGGACATTCAAATCAAAAGCGGTGGCCTAAACATGGCCGGCTGGCTGTATGTGCCAACCGGATTAACGCCGGGGGAAAAGCGACCTGCGGTCGTGATGGCCCATGGCTGGAGCGCGGTCAAAGAGATGTATCTGGACGACTATGCCGCAAAATTCGCCAGTAACGGTTTTGTAGTGACTGTATTCGACTATCGTAATTTCGGCCCCAGTGAAGGCGAGCCACGTCAGCACATCGACCCCGCAATGCAGCTTGAGGATTATAAGAATGCCATTACCTGGACCCAGCTTCAGTCTACGGTCAATCCCGACAAAATCGGCATTTGGGGCTCTTCCTATAGCGGAGGTCACGTTTTGCATTTGGCCGCCTACGATAGGCGCGTGAAGGCTGTGGTCGCGCAGGTTCCTTTAGTCAATGCTGTCGCAAATTTCAGGCGCCTGGTGCGAAACGACTACTGGCCGGGCTTTCATGCTTGGCTGGCAGCTGATCGGATGGAACAATACAAAAGCGGGAAAATGGGCTATCTCCCCGTGGTCGACGAACAGGGCAAGCCCTCGGCGCTCCCTACGCCCGACTCGTACGAATGGTTCATAAAGGCGGGCAAGGCCCGCGCTCCAAATTGGAAGAATGAACAGACCGTTCGTTCCTTGGAATTGGCCTTGGAATATTATCCGGCAGCGGGTATTCAGCTGATTTCGCCCACACCCTTGCTGATGATCGTTGCCGAAAATGATGTGCTCACCCCGACTGACCTTGCGATAGAGGCATTCAGCAGGGCAATGGAACCCAAGAAACTTGAAATAATTCCGGGCGGGCATTTTGATGCTTATACCGTTGGCTTTGAGCGGTCAGCAACACCGGCCTTGAATTGGTTCAAGCAGCATTTGATGAAATAGTAAGCGCCCCGATTTTGAAAATTAGGTCGGGGCGGTTACAAAAAGGACCCATGATGTGGGTTGCCGATGTAATACGGCTTCAACCTCGGACACACTGAATCAAATTTCGCTGAGAGTTCGCAACGTCCAGCGTGCCGCATTGACCGACAAGCGCCAGTCAGTCGACCACGTCCGCCTCGACCCGGCGTAACCACATCCCCAGGAAGTCCGCTTTCAGGGGCAGGGGGATTGGGTGGACGATGTGGCCTTGGCAGGTGCATGCTAACTGTGCACACCTGCAATTTGAGCGACGCGGCCCGCGAACCGGAACCGCCCTTCCGCTTCCAGAATCTTTTCCAGTTCACGCGACTCCGCCTTGGTGGCAGTAACACGGAACAGGATGTAGCATTCGCCGAGTAAAAATTGCTGACGGCCAAGCTCTGTTTGCAGGTCAAAGCCCTTCATCGACTCCGCGAAATAGAGATGCTTTGCAAGTATCGAACGTTTACTCTCCACATGAGCTGGATTTCCCCAATCGCCCCCAGGCTTAAGTCTCAGATATTTTTGTTTCGACTCCCGATGTTGACGAAGCCGTTTTCGAAGATTCAGGCTGATGCCGACTTTGAGCGGCTCTCCATCATGCGTGTAAATCTCATAGATTCCCGGTTCGGCGGGAATGTGGATTTCGATGTCTTTGAAACCTACCTTCGCAGATGTACTCATGGCCCACACGCCTCTCGATCCATACTTGCCACGACCTTGCCGATTCCTCCGGCCGGGCCGCGACTTTGCATTTCTGCGTTGAGTCATATAGCGACAAGTCAGCACCGGCTATATGCAGTACTCCGGTGAGTGATCGGCAGCCAGTTGCCTTTTCAGAAAACTATCGTAGAGTGACCAATTAAGCAGCGGCGCAGAAATGACGCTGCCTGCGCAGTGTCCCCGCAAAGGAAACGCTCGATGAATGACGACGCTGTTAACGCTCGCAACCCAACAGATATAAGGCGAACGCCGGAGCAGATTGACGAATCTTTTCGTCAGAACTACTGGGCATACGCCATTAGATATGGTCTTCAGTATTACGTCGCAGGGCGCTTTGCGACCGCAAATCGGTTTACCCCCGTCTGTGCAAATCTTCTGCATCACGCCGTCGAACTGCTCTTGAAAGCCTGTCTTTCACGAGTTGATTCCCGCCAGACCATTGAGAGGTACGGTCATAGAAGTGCATATGGGCACAATATTCTCCTCCTCTGGGAGGAGTTCAAAAAGAGGCAGACCGCTCCCATACCGGTAGAGTTCGGCCCGATAGTAGCAGCGCTGCACGATTTTGAGGACATACGATACCCGGAAGAACTAATTCGAAACGGTGCGAGAATAATTATCAACCCCATCGTTGATGAACCGATTCACGCTAGCGGCCAAGGTCCCGAACCATCGTTCAATCTTAGCCTCCCGCCAATAGATCGCCTAATGGGATTCCTGTTTGAGGCATCGAACGCGAATCCCGAGGCATTTCTGCATGAAATAGCGGACGAGCAGGGTATGGGCGGTACTTACTACCAGATGATAAAAGGGAGCTTGTTTGGTTACGCGCCGGCAGATAAACCCAATGAGTAGACTGCAGCAGCATCCATGGCGCAATCGTTGCAATCCGCTCGCAGCTAAATGCAATGTGAGCGTCTGCAATCGCAAACCATAGGGTCGGCTCAGCTTCGATTCCGGCGCGTTAGCGCACCTACGTAAAACCCACCGCACTTACCGACCGCCGCTAGTTTGTTCCGTCAAAACCTCGAACCAGAATATCCCGTTGGAATAGTCCCCAGGCCGCTCGTACGAGCTCGTGGCTCGTCGCAGCGCGAGTCGGGGACCCCGAGAAGGCACTCGGCGGGAGAGCGCGGGGGCCGTGACCGTAGGAGTCGAGGCTGAAATTCCGCTTATTCATTGCGCAGTCCATGGGACACTGGTGGGACACTCGCTCGCAACATCGGGCAATTTTGCACAACAATGGACAACACGTATAATCGCGCAACAGTCTAATTTACGGGCTGTGCAGTGTTGCTGCTTCATGTGGAATACGGTAGCAAAACGGACTGTTAATCCGCAGGTCCCTGGTTCGAGTCCAGGTCAGGGAGCCAGAATCCACAAGGCCTAGCGCGAAGCTAGGCTTTTTTCATGGTCTGAGCGTGACTAAAACGTGACAGTTCGATCACGTTCCCGCCATGCCCGCTCTCGATTCGTGCCGCTGCGTGCGCCAGATTCTCGGTCGCAAACTTCGCATACCGGTCCACCATGCTGCGCGTTTTCCAGCCGCCCAATTCTTTGAGCTCGTCGCAACTGGTGCCTGCCTGACGATGCCAGGACGCCCAGGTGTGACGCAGATCATGAAACCGAAAGTCCGTAATCCCCGCTCTGCCTACTGCGGTTTGCCAAGCCGTATTGGTGATATCCCAACGGATCGGCTCCCCGCGATAGGTAAAGCAATACTGCGGATGCTTTCCTTGTTGCTCCTGCAATACCAACACTGAATCGACGTTGAGCGGGACACCTCTCGGCGTTCCATTCTTGGTCTGATTCAACCACGCCGTGCGTCTTGCCAAATCCACCCGACCCCATTCCAGCCCGGTAATCTCACGTGCCCGGCAGCCCGTCGCCAGTGCAAAGCGCACCAGCGCCGCAAGATGAGGCGCGCAGACTGAAATGAGCCTGTTCGCTTCTTCCTGCGTGAGCCACCGATCTCGTTCGACTTCTCCGGCAAGCAATCGAATTTTTGGGAAGCTATCGAGCCACTGCCATTCGTCGCGCGCCATGCGCAGCAAACTACGCGTCAGCGCCAGGTAACGATTCACGGTCGCCGGCTTGTTTCCCTTCTTCAGTTTCCCCTGCACGACGGACCAGACGGCATCGCCGTTGATCTGATCGAGCTTGAGACCACCAAAGTAGGGATCAAGCATGCGGCAAATTCGCTGCACGTCCCGAAAGCTTCGAAGCGTCGATTTCACTGCCAGATAACGCACGACCGCTTCCTGCCAGGAGCGTTGAGGTTTGATGCCGAAATGCGCTTGCCGGTACGCGTCTAGCTTGAACTTCGCTAGCAGCGCCTCGGCGTCTTCCCGGCGTTCAGTCCCAGCGCTCTGGCGTATTCTCTTGCCGTTGGGGAGGGTGGTACTGATCCACCAGGAGCGAGAATCCGCTCGCCGGTAGACCCCACTTTCACGGGCCATGAAGTTTCCTTTCCGGCCCGCCCTCGCTGCTTATATTCCGTAAGCCACGCGTCCAAGTCAACCTGGTCATAGACGCAGCGCCGGCCAAACTTGACGAAGGGCACCCGTAGTTCCCCGAGCAACGTGACGCCGATCCCGAGGTAAGAAGCGGCCTGCTCCTTGGTGAGACACCGAACCGGAGGCAAGGGAGGTATTTCATCGTCATTCACCATCGGAAGCTTTCCGGTAAGCCTCGGCCTGGCGTTTCCTTTCCAGCGCTTTGCGTTCGTCCTCGTACTCGGGATTGTTCAAGATCGTATTGAATTCGCGGCCCTTGAGCGCCACCTTCTGCGCGATATAGCTATCGAACGGCAACCCGAGTTGGTGCGCTTTCTCTTCGTGATGTGCGGACAGCGCCGTGATGAACGATTCCTGGCCCCGATACAAATCCGTCATGCCTTCGCTAGCCATGTAGGCGAGCAGCGTATGTAGACCCACGGAAAACAACCGGTCTCTACCGGGCATCCGCGCATCGCTATGACGAGGCAGGAGGGGCCCGCCATCGGTTTCCCAGTCGATAGCCGAGAGATAACCCCATAGCGGATGAATCGACCAGCGGGAGCGTGTTTGATCCTGCGGGTTCGGCAGGGTGAGCCGGAGCCAATCGGTCATGGCGTAGCTCCACAGACCGTTGAGGTTAGCGAGCACCTGGTCAAGGCTGGACAGGTTTTTTTGAAAGAGTGCTTCGCGCTTGAATTCGAATTCCAAACGCCACACCGGCTCCCCTTCGGTCCATCCTGCTTTGCGCCACAGATCGAACAGGTAATGCTTGCCGCTTTTCTCGATTTCCAGAATTTTGTTATAGAGGCGGGCCGAGAGAATGCCGCCGGTCCCGACCGACCAGCCCGAGAACTTGCCATCTACCGCGTAGGCATTAACACCTGTGGCGCGAGTTACCCACGCATGCCGGGTCCAGCTCTCCATGTCCTCGAAGGAGACGAAATCGACGAACAGGTCGATGCGGCTGACGTTGGATGTGCCTTTGATCTCACCCAGTTCAGACAGCAGGGCGTAGAGTGCTTTTTGCGCATTAGCCGGGCTGATACTGGAGAGATAACCGCTGGCGATTTTTACGTAGGCCATCGGAATAGTCTTGCTAGGCCGCGCAACCTGGATGCGAAAGGTGTTGTCCTCCAGGATGTAAGGAAACAGCGGCGCGCCACGGTCCTTGACTTCGAACAGGTGCGAGCCCAATGGATACTGAGCCTGGGACCGCTTGGCGGCCTCGGGGTCTTGGGCTAGTTGCTTGAGGCTCTTTAGCCTGGCCTCGACTTCGGGAAACGATGCCCCCGGATAGGAGAGATAAAGGCTATCGACTCCCCACCGAAGAGGCTTGAAGTATCCATTATTGCAGTTATGGGATGCTCTGTTAGTAGGTGGCGCATCCCCTCCACCGGCACCCAGGCCGGGACGCTGCGCGTCCCCGCCCTGTGCGCCCGTTCGGGAGTGGGGCGCGTCTCGACCTGACACGCGCGGCTTTATCTGTTCGACATCGGCATCCGGTACCGTGTTGGGTGTTGCTCGACGCTTAGCCATTTACGAAATCTCCGTTGCAGTTGTGGTGCAACAGACGATCCCGCAGGCAAGGCGTTGGAAAAACTTCGTGCCGCCGAAGAAATCCTATTTCCTGAAAAGACTATTTATCGGTATCAAGGACTTTGCGTGGACGCCCAGGTCTACCCTTGACGCCTTCTGGCGCCACCTCTCGCAGCCACCGCAGCAGGGTCGGCTCTTCGTAGAGACCGCCATTACCTTGCCTCCGGACTTCTTGGTCTCGCGCCATCTCGGCAATGCGAGTAAGAGGATTTTGCTTCCACTTACGCTGCGAGATTTCCTGGCAGCGGGCTTTGTCCTCTGCTTCAGGACGTGGTTTGGCTTGAATGGTCGGCGGCCCCTCTTTCATGAAGGCCTCAGCCGGGATCAAGAAATCGGGAAAGGAAAAGCCACTGTTCACAGCCCACCAGAACACGCCGGATAGGCTTACGCGATAGTAGGCCAGCAGCTTGCGATCGTAGATGCCTGTCAGAAACATTTCCTCGAACTCAGCGGGAAGTTCCTCGACTGATTCAACGAACACGGACGGGTCTCGTTTTGGGCTAACTTCGACGGGCCAGCCGACTGTCTCTTCATATAGGGCAATTCTGGAATTCATGACAGCACCCAGCAGAACAATCAGCGTGTCACGAATCTCTCGCGTAACGCTACGCTCATCCTCTAAGGGGATTCCGTCGTGCCACCGATGGGAGATCTCCCAAAGACTCATGTAATCGGGTATCGGATTCATTTGGAATAGCGTACTGAACCGTGGCAGAGCCCGGAAGTGAATTCCTGTATGTCACCTGCTCAAAAACAATGTAATGGCTTTCCTGATGGGCATCCTCAACTCCGAAAAAATCCGCGAGGATAGCCCGTCGGAGTTGAAAACCAGCACCAACCAGGCATTTATCCCGTTGGATCGTGACCGCAGATTCCGCAACGTGACCGGCGATTCCGGGCAAAACCAAAAATCGGTTACGATCAAAACGGAAACGTCGGTTACGTTCGTCCGGAAATCACGGTCACCATGGTCCGGAATACGCAAAATTGGCCGCACACCGAAAGTAGGCCAGACTCGCGCACAAAATGAAGAGCCCCTGCCATACTCAGACAGGGGCTTTTCAATAAAACCAAAATAAATGTTAAGACGTCTTGCGGCG
>JAYTEX010000299.1:0-34976 GCA_043734785.1 Pseudomonadota bacterium
CGCGGCGGCAGCGCGCCCAGTCGCGCGACAATGCGATCGCACAGCACTTCGGTCACGCCATCCTTGGTCTTGATGCGAAAGCGCAGCCGATGGCCGCTCGGATCGTCTATTGGCAGCGCTTCAACGGACTGCGGGCCAGCGTTGTAGAGACATTCAATCTGACCGGCGTCGAGTGCACGCGAAATGCCTTTGAGGTTGCCGTCCTTGGCCCGCGAGAATTCGTCGCGCCGATTCAGGATGACGACCGTATTGTGATTCGCGAGCGCGAGCGCGTTCTCGATCGCCGCGTCGCCCGCGCCGACCACGACAATCGTCTCGTTTTGATATTCGTCGGGATCGTCGAGCTGGTATTGCACCTGCGGCAGATCGTCGCCCGGCACCTCGAGCTTGCGCAAGTTGCCCTGGAGGCCGATGGCGATCACCACGTTCTCGGCCAGCACTTCGCTACCATCAACGAGTTTGAGCGTGAAGTTTCCGCGCGCGCCCTTGATCGAGGCCACCTCAGCCCGGAAGCGTGCCTGGGCGCCGCTCTTGGCGATACCGTCGGTCCAGGTCTTCAGAATTCGTTCGCGGGTGCCGGCTTCGAATGCGACCGCCGCGCGCAGCGGCAGCACCCCGGGCTCGGCCATCACATGCTTGCCCTTCTGATAACGATAGATCGTGTTGGCTATCTGGGGAGCCGCTTCGAGCAGCACATGCGAGGTGCGGGTTTCCGCCGCTCGAGCCGCCGCGCTCAGGCCGCCTGGTCCGGCGCCAACGATAGCGATGGTGATTTTTTCAGCCATCACTGATTAATGGAGAGTTGTTTCGAGCGCGGTGAGTTCAGCCCGGAAGCGTGCGGAATCGTAGGCGTTCTGATCCTCGAGTAGCGTGTAGAGCACTTTGATCTGGGCCTGGAGTGCGCTGATCTGGGTGGCATCCGTGGCACCGCTATCGCGCAGCGAGTCGGTCAAGGCATGAATGCCCATCACCGCTTGTTCGGCGGCCGCGAAATCGCGGTAGTCGCCGGCGATCCCGCCGTTGACGATGCTCATCAGAATGGCGCGCGTCTCTTGCGGGTTGAAGCCATGGCTGCGGATTTGTCCCTCGGCTTTGGTCACGCTGAGTTGCAGCGCACGGGCTGCGGTTTGGGTCGCTGCGAGCGATTCGGTGCTGGCCTTGTGCAGCGCGAGCAATCCGTGGTGCAGTTCGTCTGCGGCAGCGGGCTCGATCGCCTTAGTTAAATACAGGAGCATCAGCACGTTAGCGTCATTCAGTCGCACGACGCCTGGCGGTAAACCGGCGGTGGCGCGCGGCGTCCAACGCGGTGCGTCCATCGGATGGTGGCAGGCGTGGCAATCGAAGAACGCAAATTCCGGCATCACCCCTTTACTTTGCCATTCCTCGCTCAGAAACAGATCGAGCGTGCGTTTCGCGGCCGCGGCCTGACCGATGGCCCAGACCTGAACGTGCGCGGGCACCCGTTTGCGGCTGCGATAGTCTGCATCAATCCGATAATGCGCGGGTTGCAGCATGGTGAAGGTATCGAGTTCGAAGGACAGTCGCGGATGGCCGGCCCCCAGGATGCGATGGGTGGCGAACTGGTTGTTCGTGCCGAGGTGGCAGGACAAACACAGCGTGGCGCGCGCACCCGGCTCTTCCGTAGGGTACATGCCGGCCTGGAGGTTTTGCTCGCGGCTCGCTTCACCCGTCACGTGCAAGCCCAGCCATTTCGAGGCCGGTCCATGGCAGGTCTCGCAACCGACGCCATCCGCAATCTGAAAACGCTTGCCGCGTAATGCCACTGGCGCGTTGTTCGCGTGGCAATTCAGGCATTCGGGCGCGTTGGCCGCGCTTTCGAGCCCGAGGTTCGCGGCGATGCGCTTGGCTTTGTCTTCGAGCAGCACGCGATACGCCTTGGCGTGGGCATCATCGCGATGCCAGGTGATGAATTCGTTCTGTAGCACGCGCGCATCGGCGGACGATTGTGGCGCGCCGTGGCAGGTCGAACCGGCACAGGTCACGACACCTAGATACTTTGCCGGCGCGTTGCCAGGATCATTGGTTGGGTCGTCTTCGGCGCGTGCGCCGCTCGCCAGTACCAGCAGGAGCCCGAGCGCCAGCATACGCGTGCTCGTTAAGCCAACGCGCCGCGGGGTGAATGAAGGCATTAGAAGGCGACTCATCTCAATTGGTTCCTGGCGCAGAGCGCGACTGTTGGCCCATGGCCGCCGCCACCGTGCCTAGCGCCGAGGCATAGGCGGTCGCGCGGTAGGTTTGTGCATTACCCACTGCCGTATACACGGCGTTGAGCGCCTCGTTAACCTGTTGAAATTGCGCCGGTGTCAAACGGCCTGCTTCGAATTCGGCAGTCAGTAAGGTGGACAGCGACATCGCGACACTTTCGGCCGCCAGAAACGGTAATGGCGCTTCTGCGCGTGCCTGCTCGAGTAGGGCGCGCGCCACGGCTCGCGTGTCACCTGGATTCTCCGCGCGAGCCCCGAGGGTGTTAGCGAGCGCGTTGACGGTAGTCTTGAGTGCGCTAGCGGCCATTGGATAGGCGCGCCGGTCGTTGAGCGCGTTCTGCCAGTCTCGCGTGGCGGTGGTTAGGGCCGCGACCTGCGTAGGCACAGTGACCTGCGCGAGCGCACGCAGCCCCACCAACGGCGCATCATTGCGCGCTAGCGCGCCGGGCTTGAGCCCAGGGCGTGGTCGATGGTCTGGGTCGTCGTTGATGGCCTGATGACAGGCGTGGCAATCAAACTGGGCGAGTTCGGGGAACAGGCCGGTCTGCGGGTGGAGCGTGGGATCGGCCAGCGCAAGCATGTTGAGTGCCGCCTGCAACTGGCCTTCGGCCCAGATCCGGAAATGGCTGTTCAGGGGTTTGCGTCGTCGATAATCCGCATCTGGGTTGAAGTGATACGGCTGCAGCACGCTGTAGGTATCGAGTTCGAAGCGCAGACGTGGATGCCCCGCGCCGTACAAGCGATGGCTCACCTTGCGCACCCCATCGCCCTGGTGGCAGGACAGGCATAAATCCGCGCGGGCCCGGGGATTCGTGGTCGGATACATGCCGGCCTCAAGGTTCGAGGCATGCTGCGAAGTGGGTTGTATGTGCGCGGCGAGAAAGCTGCTGCCAGGGCCATGACAGCTCTCGCAGCTCACCCCTGCCTCAAGCGTGAATTTCGGTCCGCGCTGGGCGGGTGGCACATAGGTGGTGTGGCACACCAGACATTCCGGGGCCTGGCCTGCATCGGCGAGCCCGAGGTTCTGCGCAATTCGCTGGCCGAGGTCGCTGGTCAACGCGACATAGGCCTTGGCGTGCAAGTCATGCGCCTGCCAGATCTGGCGTTCCTTCATCAGCACGGTCGCGTTGCGCCACGGCTCGGCGGACCCGTGGCATTCGCTGGAGCCGCAGGTCTCGACGCCGAGGAAGCGCCCCGGACGGTCGTGCGGCAGCGTGAATTGCTCGGTGGCGGCGGCGAAGTTGGCGATGTTCGCGCCCACGAGGAGGAGCGTACCCACGATGAAACTACGAGCAGCAGGCGAGCATTGATTGAGGTGCTTCACGATTTAGAACTTCAAGCGCAGCTCGGCCCGCACGCCGGCAAGATCTTCGTCTCCTTCCCGGCTGCCGTAAATGGCGTCGGTGCGGAAGATCCAGGATTTCGATAAGGGTTTCTGGAAGCGCGCGCCGACGGCGATCTGATCGCCCTTGGCCACGCGCCCGGGCAGGTTGTCGCTGCCCATGGGGGTTAATCCGGCAAGTTCGAACACGATCTGCTGGTTGAGTTGAAACAGATATTGGATGCCGATCGCGCCACCGGCCGTATCGTTAGCGGTGTCGTCGAGTTTCGGGAAACCGGTGAGTCCGTCGGTTTCAAAATTGATGCCGGTATTTTTGAGCACGCCCCCGGCGCCAAAGTCGCGCGCCAGCGACTGTGGCTTGTTAGAACCGACGAAGAAGTTCGCGTATGGAACAAGCGTGGAGGGCAGGCTCGTGATCCACGAGTTCTCGATCAAGACCAACCAACCATCGGCGGTTTTGGTGAAGCCCGGTCCCGGATCCTGATCGAAGTTCAAGATCACGCGGAGCGAGTTGGAAACCTTGCCGAACCAGCGCTTGGTGACCGAGGCGGTCAGGTTGTGATAACTGAAGTCACCCTGGCGGGCCGAGCGGGTATCATCGGTGTAACCGTAGCCCGCTTCGATATAGGCCTCAAGGACCTCAATGAAAATTGCGGTGCCATAAAGACGCGCACTCTGGTCATCGAAGATCCCGTTGGGTTGGAGCAAGGCTTTGGTCGTGACCCGATCGAAGCCGCTGAAGAAGGTAATATCCATGTTCGAGATATCGAAGCGCGGGCTGTTCAGCGCCGGAATCGTGATTGCCCCCCCCATGATGGCATCCTCCATCCAGATGCCGTTCTGAAAAAAGAGCGGCGTGAGTCCCAACGCAATCGGGATATCGTAGCGGTTGTAGCGATCGGTAAGGCCGGCGATGATTTGACCGAGATCGCCTTCGAAAAACGCAGCTTCCGGCTCTGCATCGAGCAGGATCTCGTGGTCGCCGAACAGATCGCGCTGATTGCCGCCGAATTCGACGCGCGTCACGCGGCCTTTTTCCACCCGATCGAGCGGACGCAGGAACACATGAAATCGTTCAGTGGCGGTGAGCCGGAAATCCACGTTCAGGTTCAAACGGACCGCCATTTGGGCGGTATCAACTGCGCCGTTGTCATTGTAGGCGGTGCCGAAGCGGAGATCGCCGAACACCAGCAGTTGCGGCCGGGCTGGATTTTTCGCGCCGAACAGGTTGATGCCAGCGCCTATTGAGCCGGACTGGTACAGAGGATAACCCCATTCGATCGGGGGCCGCGGCGCGTCAATCTTGCGTTTGCCGCCGTAAATTGCGAGCTGCGCAATGGGATCGTAGGGCTTGTCGACATAGCTCGGATCCGGTCCAAAATCCTCCCGATCGAAATCGGTGGGTTTGGCTTCCGACGCCATTTCGACGGGCTTGCGCGCGTGATCGTGGTCGCCCCGCACGCGACCCTCGGCGGGTTCCGGGATGGCCGGCGCGCCACTGCTAGCGCCGCGACGCGGCACTTCGCCGGCGACCAGCGGACTCAGCGCCAACAGGGTGAGGAAGGTGAGCACCGCGCAGAGGCTCGCTTGGCGCGCGCAACGGAGTGAAGGCGTCGGCATGCTCATTTGACCTCGAATTCCACGGCATGCGGGTGAAGATCGATCATCCACTCGTTGATCGCCTGCTCCATGTCGATCGTCGCGCCGACGAATTTCATGAAATAGATCGGTTCGGCGCGGCTGCGCATTCGCGATTGCAGTTTATAGGTGCCGGGTTTGGTCAGCAGCGAGCCTGGGATCTTGTAGCGCACTTTGCGTGAGCCTAGCGGCGGCAGGCTGCGGCCCTCCATGCGGATGAATGGTGGGTGATTCAGCACGGTGGTCGGGACTCCGGGGGGCCGGATGTGTGGCAGCTGATCGAAATCGAAGTTGATCGGCAGGTACATTTCGCGGTCTGTCCCCTTGAGGTTCGTTGTCAAGAACTTGGTCTGCAGATTGAAGAGTTGCTTGTCATAGGGGGCGGTGCCGGCGGCGACCCCGAGCGAGTGGATATCAGCCATGTCGCCGTTGCTGTCGACATAGCCTGTTTCCCATACGCGCTTACCATCGGGGTCAATTAGCGCGACATTGAACCAGAGCTCTGGTTGAGCCCCGAGCGATCCGGAAGGAAGGTTATGCCCTTTGTCCAGATTCGATATTTTGTAGTGCAATTTCAGGCTCTTACCAGTGGACGGCGCGGCAGCGAAGAACGGCCCGTCGATGCGCATCGAGTTCTCCATTACCTCGATCCGTGACTTTTTCTTGTCTTCCAGCAGTTTCAGGTTAAGCGACACCACGTAGCGGGCTTCTTCGCGGTCGGCGCGAGCGCTCCATTCTGGCGGGAATTCGGCCTTCAACTCGCCACTGGCGATGCGATCTTCCCAGGCCGGATCACCCCACGGCGCGCGGTAGTCGAATTTCAGCCATTCAGTGATCGACCAGCGCTGCGCGCGCGGGTTGAACGGGAAGATGCCCGGATGGGCGATGGGATAACCCGGCCCGAAGAACATATGGTTGGAGTGCTTCTGCTTCGAGTCGCCAACAGTCTGCCCATTGATGACCGCGATCGGCCAGGTGTCGTAACCCTTTGCTTCACCGGGGACCTTGCCCATGTGGCAGTCCTGGCAGGTAATGCCTTCCTTGGCGGCCGGCGCGCCGCGATACTGCTCCCAAACCACTTCGAGCTTGATCCCCGGATGCACCGCCACCTGGTGGCAGGACACGCAGAATTCGCTCTTCCCGATTTGTTCAAACTTGATCGGCGCACCGTGTATGGGCGTTCCGGGTTGGCCAGGTCCGGTAGACACCCCATACTCGCCAGCTTTCGCGACCACATTCGCGTACTGAGTGCCGCGGCCGGTGTTGTACATCCCCTGATTGATATCGCCAGGCTCGACGTGGCGTTCGCCATTGACCTTGCCAAATTGGGTCGCTACCCGGTGGCAGGTGATGCAGGTGACGCCTTCGCGTGAGATTGCCGAGCGTTCCCAGAGCGCCGCTTCGCGAGGCTCCCCCATCTGGGTGGAGACCTGCTGATGGCAGCGCACACAGAAGGTGCCGACCGTGCCTGACGCGAAGTCGTTAATGGCTTGTTCGAATTTATGGAACATCGGCGAGATAGAGGCGTAGCCATGATTTGAAACTGCCCATTCCCAGAACACCTTGGGGTGGCAACTCGCGCATTGCATGGCCGACGGAAATTGCGTTTCGGCGAAGACTGTGGCATGCGGATCCGCCGTGGCTGCCACTGCGTTGGGCACGGCGAGCGTCAGACCGCCTAGGCACAAAGCGAGGAGGGCGGAACAGGGCTGAATCATATTTTTCCGTTGTTTTCCTTAGTGCCGACCGAAGTGCCACAAATGAGGCTTAGGTTCGTGCTCTAAATGGCGATGGGCACTAAATATTTTGAATCGCTGCGCTGGCACAGTTAATAATGGGTTAGCGTACAAACTTAATGAAGAAAATTAAACAGGCACGAGCAATTTTTTTCATTTCTCGTCGCTAGCTAGCGACGGCAACCCCCCTGCCCCCTGGTTTGGAGCGCCGCTTCGGCAACTGCGGAGAATGAGGAACTTCCGGGGACCGTCGCGGTCGGAACGTCCTATGCGGTCACTGGCACGTGCGGTCAAACGGCATGGCCACCCGCTGAGAGTTCTTACGCACAGCAATGGCGGAATCCTGTGTACACTCCAAACCTCCTAACTCTCGATGCGGTAGCTCACATGGGTAAATTATCCGGCATTCTTTTCGCTTCCCTGATTGGTCTAACGCTCAGCCTAAGCGGCCTGTCCGATGCAGAAGCCAAGCGTTTGGGCGGTGGTGGCTCTTTCGGCGGGAAGTCGGCATTTAGTTCACCATATAAGCGTTCGAGCGCCCTGCCAGCGCGCTCGCCGCAGCAACAGCAGGCGACCCAGCAAAATCAGGCAGCCAAGCAAACCCTGGCTTCACGTGGTGGACTCATGGGTATGTTGGGCGGACTCGCGATCGGCGGCCTGCTCGGCGCGCTGCTGTTTGGTGGCGCTTTCGAGAACCTCAATTTCATGGACATCCTATTGTTCGGTGGTATTGCGTTTGTGCTGTATAAACTGCTGAGGGCACGCGCGGGTGCGCAGGCCCCGCGGCCGGCCTACATCCCGTCATCGGTCGGCGGCCAGCAGCCACGAGAATCCGACCTCCAGGCGAAGCCCGAGGCGGCGCAACGGATCGGCAGCGGAAGTGATACCAGCGGCTGGTTCCGCGGCGAGCAGACTGGCGCGACGCCGGTGGGCCAAACTCTGGAACACAACCCGGAGGTCACCCCGGGGGTGATGCCGGCAGGCTTCGATGCCCCGGCTTTCCTGGTCGGTGCCCGAATCGCCTTTCGGGATCTACAGCAGGCCTGGGACGCGCGCGATCTTGGGGCGATCAGAGGCCTGACCACGGACACGATGTTTAGCGAACTCCAGGACCGTATCGCGGCCCTCGCGACCGACAATCGCACCGAGGTGCTGAAGCTCGACGCCGAGTTGCTGGATGCCCGCGAAGCCGGTGACGTGCTCGAGGCGGTCGTGCTGTTCGATGCCGTCATGCGCGAGGAAGCAGACGCACAGGCTCGCCAGGTCAGAGAAGTCTGGCATTTCACCAAACCGGCCGCGAACGAGCAGCCGAAATGGTACCTGGATGGGATCCAACAGCTCGAGGACTGAGGATGCGCTGATCTAGCGGCCGTCGCGCGCGAAGTCTGTCGCGCGCGATGTCTAGTGTCGTCTTTGCGAGCACCAGCGACGCAACCCATCTTTGAGCCTGTCATGTGGCCTTCAGTGTACGCCACCGCACATAGCGTCTACCTCCAAGCGAGTATCTTCAAAACCTCTCGAGCAGAGAATCGCACACGCGCTTCGAGAGGATCCCGCCGACTCTCGCCGACGGTGAATGGAAAATCTTGCCCGCAACGCGAGAGATTAAATGCCAACACCACCACACGCCGCACTGTCACCTGTTCGGGCAACGGGGCTCGTGATCCGGGTTGCGCGCCCAACGTTGCGTGCTTAGCACGACCTCCCAGTGAAATCATTGCTGCGCAGATTCCTTACCGGCGAATCGTCCGCATCTCCGTGGCAGGACGACGAAATCATCCGCGAAGAGTTGTTCAGCATAGAACGCCTCGAACAACATGCGGCAACGCTGGCGAGCGCACAGCGCATCACCGACAGGCCGCCAGCGCGACGGTCGCTCAATGACCGTCTCAAGGATAACGAAGCGGTCCTGCTCCGGGTTTATCGCGCGATTGCCGCCGCGATGGACGACGGGAGCGCGATCGCCTCGGCCGCCGATTGGTTCATGGACAACTACCATCTGGTGGAAGACCAGATTCGCCAGATCCACGAGGACCTTCCCCCGGGCTTCTATCGGCAACTGCCGAAGCTCGCGAGTGGTCCATTCGTGGGTTATCCCCGCGTCTTCGGTATGGCCTGGGCTTGTATCGCGCATAGCGACAGTCGCTTTGAGCCTGAAACTTTGCGTCGCTTCGTGCGCGCCTATCAACAGGTCCAGCCGCTGACGATCGGCGAACTGTGGGCGATTACTATCACGCTCCGTATCGTGTTGGTGGAGAACCTGCGGCGTATCGTGGAGCGCGTCGTGAGCAGTCGTGTGGCGTTGCGCGAAGCTGATCACGTGGCGGACCAGCTGCTGGGGGCCAGTGGAATGGTGGCCGATCCACAGGCGCTAATTCATCGCCAGCAACGAAATGGGGCGTTTTCTCAAGCCTTTGTCGTGCAGGTCGTAAAGCGCTTGCGTGACCAGGACCCGCGAGTGATACCGGCTTTGCGATGGTTGGAGGATCAGCTCGCGGAGCAGGGTGCGACCTCCGATCAAATGGTGTATGACGAACATCAACGCCAAGGGGCGTCGAATGTCACCGTTCGCAATATCATCACCAGCATGCGTTTGATCTCGGATGTGAACTGGCCGGAGTTTTTCGAGTCGGTCAGTCTGGTTGATGAGGTACTGCAGTCCGGCAGCGATTTCACGCGCATGGACTTCGCGACGCGCAATCTTTATCGCAGCGCAATTGAGGATCTGGCGCGCGGATCCGGTATTTCGGAACTAGACATTGCGCGCGCTGCAATCGTGGTCGCGGGCGCGGGCAATCCCGATTCGATCCGTGAACGTGACCCGGGCTATCACCTGATTTCGCTGGGACGACGCGCTTTCGAGCGCACCGTTGGATATCGCGCACCGTTGCGAGACTGGCCCAGCCGCGTCAACGTATCGCTCGGGCCGGGCGGGTATATCGGCGGGGTCTTCCTGGCCACTGCCATTGCGCTTGCCGCGCCATTGTGGGCATTGGCGGAGCGCGGGGTCACCAGCCTCCAGTGGGTCGTTCTTGCGCTGCTCGGTTTGATTCCGGCACTCGACCTGGCAGTTGCGCTCGTCAATCGCGTCGTCACGCGCAATATCGGCGCGACGATCCTGCCCGGGCTGGCCTTTCTCGACGGGATCCCTGCCCAGCACAGAACGATGGTCGTGGTGCCCATGTTGTTGACGACGCCAGACGCGCTCGAGGCGCAGATAGAGCGCCTTGAAGTGCATTATCTGGCATCGACCCAGGGCGAAATGTATTTCGCGTTACTGTCGGACTGGACCGACGCAGCGGCGGAAACGATTGAACAGGACAGTGCGTTACTGGCCATTGCAAGCACCGGCGTCGCGCGACTTAATCGCCTGCATGGTGCGGCCTCCGAGGGTGATCGGTTTTACCTACTGCACCGCCGTCGAGTGTGGAGTGAGAGCGAACAGCGCTGGATGGGATGGGAACGCAAACGCGGCAAGCTGCATGAGTTGAATCGATTACTGCGTGGCGCGCAGGACACGACTTTCGTCGATCTCCACGGACGTCCTCCGCTGGTGCCAGCGGGTGTGCGTAATGTGATCACGCTGGATTCGGATACGAGACTGCCGCGCGAGGCCGCGCGCCGGTTGATCGGAAAGCTTGCGCATCCGCTCAACCAACCACAGTTCGACACCGCAACCAGACGGATTGTCGAGGGCTATGCGGTCCTCCAGCCGCGGGTCACGCCCTCGTTGCCAATCGGTCGCGAAGGCTCTCTTTTTCAACGCGTCTTCTCAAGTATGACGGGTATCGATTCGTACGACTCAGCGGTGTCCGACGTCTACCAGGATCTATACGGTCAAGGCTCGTACTCCGGCAAGGGCATTTATGACGTCGATGCATTCGAAGCCGCGCTTGCGGATCGCGTGCCGGAAGGATCGTTGCTCAGTCATGATCTGTTTGAGGGCACCTTCGCGCGCGCGGGCTTGGTATCCGATATCGAGGTCGTCGAAGAGTACCCGTCGCGCTACGATGTGGCGGCGGCGCGTAACCATCGCTGGGCGCGCGGCGATTGGCAATTGCTGCCGTGGATCTTGGGCCGTGGCGATGCCACCCGGCGGGGTCGTAAGTCGCTGCCACTGCTGGGTCTCTGGAAGATGCTCGACAATCTGCGTCGCACGCTCTCGGCACCGGCCATTGTCATCGCGCTGTTAGCCGGCTGGCTGCTGCCGCTGCCAGCCGCGCTTAGCTGGACCCTGTTCGTGCTGGCAACGATCGCCTTGCCGACGTTGCTGCCGGTGTTGGCCGAAATCGCGCCACGGCGGTCCGGGATCGTGGCGCATAGCCACCTGCGAGCGCTGGCCGACGATTTTGGGCTGGCGGTGCTGCAGATTACCTTGGTCATTACGTTTCTCGCCCACCAGGCTTGGCTCATGACCGACGCGATCGGTCGAACGTTGTATCGCCTGATAGTGTCCCGTCGCGATCTGCTCGAATGGGTCACCGCCGCGCAGGCACAACTCGGTGTGCGGCTCGGCCTGTGGGGTGTGTACCGCCACATGTGTGCCAGCGTTCTTATCGCGGTTCTGGCAGTCCTGCTGGTCGGCTGGGCGGGTCGCGATGCGTGGTGGGTGATGATGCCGTTTGTGCTGCTCTGGATCGCCGCGCCGGCCATTGCACAACGGATCAGTATTTCGCCCTTGGTGGCGGGTCGCGTCGCGGTTTCAGGCGCGGATAGTCAGGCCATGCGCGAGATTGCGCGGCGCACCTGGCGATTTTTCGAAACTTTCGTCACGGCTGACGACCACATGTTGCCGCCGGATAATTTTCAGGAAGATCCCCGCCCAGTCCTCGCGCATCGCACGTCGCCGACCAATCTTGGCCTCTATTTAATGTGCGTGGTCAGCGCGCGCGACTTCGGTTGGGTGGGAACGTGCGATGCCGTCGACCGCCTGGAAGCGACCTTGGACACGATGCAGCGGCTGCAGCGCTTCCGTGGCCATTTTTACAATTGGTACGATACGCGCGACCTGCGCCCCCTGGAGCCCCCGTATGTCTCGTCCGTGGACAGCGGGAATCTGGCGGCGCACCTCATTGCAGTGGCCAATGCCGCTCGAGAGTGGGTCGATGCGCCGATAGACTCTGCTGCGTCCTTGGCGGGTATCGAGGACGCTTTGCACCTGACGCGAGAAGCATTGCGGGAACTTCCGGACTCTCTGCGCACGCCAACACTCATCAGCCATCAGATCTACGACGCCATTGATGTGCTTGCTGAAGCATTGCGCGAGAGCACTAAAGCGAAGTCACATCTTGCGACCTACTTGGTCATTATCGCGGCCCACGCCGCGACCTTGAGCGACAGCATGCAAGCGCACGCAGGCGAACAAGGCGGCGATGCGTATAGCGACATGCTGTTCTGGGCGGACGCCATCCAGCGCGCGATCGAGAGTTGGCATCGCGATGTAGCGCTGACCGACACGGTGCGGCGCGCGTTGAACCAGCGCTTGCTTTCAATCGAGACGGCGGCACGCGACATGGCGCTCGCGATGGAGTTCGACTTCCTGCTCGATGCCGAGCGTAAGCTCCTTTCCCTCGGCTACCGCGTCGCCGAGGGCACCCTGGATCCAAGTTGTTACGATCTGCTGGCCTCAGAAGCGCGGTTGGCGAGCTTTGTTGCCATCGCCAAGAATGATGTCCCCGCGCGTCATTGGTTTCGTCTTGGGCGCGCCGTAACCTCAGTGGGGCACGGCGCGGCGCTGATTTCCTGGTCGGGGTCAATGTTTGAATATCTGATGCCGTCGCTGGTCATGCGCGCGCCAGCCGGCAGTCTGCTGGAACAGACGAACCGTTTGATCGTGCGGCGACAGATAAGCTATGGCGCTTCGCTTGGCAGGCCTTGGGGGATTTCTGAATCCGCCTACAGCGCGCGCGATCTCGAATTCACTTACCAATACTCAAACTTCGGTGTGCCGGGGCTTGGGCTGAAGCGCGGTTTGAGCGAGAACGTAGTCGTCGCGCCCTACGCGACCGGGCTTGCCGCGATGGTCGACCCGCAAGCAGCGGTGCGTAACTTCGCCCGGCTCACCGCGCTCGGCGCCTGCGGTCGTTATGGCTTTTACGAAGCACTCGACTACACGAGCGCGCGCTTACCGGAAAGTGTGGAGGTCGCGATCGTGCGGGCCTTCATGGCGCATCACCAGGGGATGACCATCGTCGCGATCGCCAATGTGCTGTTCGACGGCAGAATGCGCGCACGCTTCCATGCCGAGGCGAGCATTCAGGCGACGGAGCTGTTACTGCAAGAGCGCACGCCACGCGATGTGTCGGTCTCGCATCCGAGGGCGGAGGAAGTCGGCGCGGCTGCCCGCAACAACAGCGCACAGCTGCTCGACGTGCGGCGGCTGAGTACTGCGCATGATGCCACCCCGCAGACCCATCTTCTCTCGAACGGTCGCTATGCCGTGATGCTCACGAGCGCAGGCTCGGGTTACAGCCGATGGCAGGACCTGGCGATCACCCGCTGGCGCGAAGATGTGACCCGTGATGACGCTGGCAGCTACCTGTTCCTGCGCGATGTGCAGCGTGGCACGGTATGGTCGGCGGGTTACCAGCCGCGTGGCGTGGAACCCGACAGCTACGAAGTCACGTTTACCGAAGATCGCGCGGAAATCATCCGCCGTGATGCCACCATTATCACGACCTTGCAGGTCATCGTATCACCTGAAGACGATGCGGAAGTCCGGCGTGTGTCACTCGTGAATTCTGGCTATACCAGTCGTGACATTGATGTCACGTCTTACTGCGAACTTGTGCTGGCGCCACACGCCGCCGACTTGGCGCATCAGGCGTTCTCAAAACTATTTGTGCAAACCGAATACCTGCCAAAAGTAGGTGCGTTGCTCGCTACTCGGCGCCGTCGTGAGCACAGCGATGCCGAGATCTGGGTGGCGCATCACGCGGTCGTTGAAGGTGAAGTGCTGCAGCCGGTGGAGTTCGAGACCGACCGCGCGCGCTTTCTGGGCCGCAGGCATGAGATCCACGATCCGGTCGCCGTGATGGATGGACGGCCGCTGTCGAATACGGTCGGCACGGTTCTCGATCCCGTGTTTGCGCTGCGTTACCGCGTGCGGATCCCGCCTGGCGCAACCGTGTGCCTGTCGTTCTGGACGGAAGTGGCGTCCTCGCGCGCTGGCGTGTTGGACCTTTTGGATAAACACCATGATGCCAGCGGCTTCGGTCGCGCCGCCACCTTGGCCTGGACCCAAGCCCAGGTGCAGTTGCTACATCTCGGGGTGACTGCCGAAGAAGCAAACCTGTTCCAGCGTCTCGCCGGGCATGCGCTCTATGCGAACGCCGCGATGCGTCCGTCCTCAGACGCTATTGCGCGCAGCAGCGGCGCCCATGACACCTTATGGTCGCAGGGCATCTCCGGAGATCTCCCTCTGGTGCTGCTCAGGATCGATCACATCGAAGATGTCGCCATCGTGCGCCAATTGTTGCAAGCGCATGAATACTGGCGGCTGAAACAGTTCGCGGTCGACGTGGTTATTCTCAACGAACGAGCGTCCTCGTATGTACAGGATTTGCAAATCGCCCTGGAAACCGCGGTGCGTACCAGTCAGTCGCGCTCGCAGATGGGCATTATCAGCCCCAAAGGTTCGGTGTTCGTTCTGCGCACAGATCTGATATCGCCTGCCACACGCGCGGTATTGTCGGCGGCCGCGCGCCTCGTGTTTCTTGGCCAGCGCGGCAGTCTCGCCGCGCAGTTTGAGCGTCGAGTAGAGTTGCCGGGTGCAGCGCCGAGCACGCCGCGAGGTCGGCCGAAGACGGATTCGCTGATTCGTCCCGCCGCAGCGCCGCAGGCACTGGAGTTCTTCAATGGTCTCGGTGGCTATGCAGATTCCGGGCGCGAGTATGCGATCACGCTCGAGTCAGGACAGTCGACCCCCGCGCCGTGGATCAATGTGATCGCGAACCCCCAATTCGGCTTCCAGGTGGCGGCCGAGGGTGGCGGTTACACCTGGTCACAGAACAGTCGAGAGAATCAACTGACCCCTTGGTCGAACGATCCGGTGACCGACCGTCCCGGCGAAGTGCTGTATGTGCGCGACGAAGAGAGTGGCGAGTTGTGGACGCCGACTGCCGCCCCGATCCGCGATGAAATTGCGCCCTATGCCGTGCGCCATGGTCAGGGCTACAGTTGCTTCGAACACCGCGCCCACGACATTGCACTTGAGCTGTTGGTCTATGTGCCGCTCGAGGATCCGATCAAGATCTGCCGCCTTACCCTGCGCAACACGTCACCTCGGCGTCGGCGACTCTCGGTCACGGCATATGTCGAATGGGTACTCGGTACCGCGCGCGGCGCATCCGCACCCACCATTGTGACCGAGATCGATCCCATCAGTGGAGCCATGTTCGCGCGCAATCCCTGGAACTCCGTTTTCGGAACGCGCGTGGCCTTTGCAGATTTAGCGGGCAAGCAGACTGCGTGGACCGGTGATCGCCGGGAATTCCTGGGTCGACACGGCAGATTGGAACGGCCCGCCGCGCTCGCGGGGTCTGCGCCGCTTTCGAAACGGACCGGGGCGGGCCTCGATCCTTGCGGCGCTCTGCAGACGACGCTCGATCTGCCATCGCACGGGACGACCGAGGTCGTGTTCCTGCTGGGTCAAGCGGACACTGCGGATGCCGCGCAATCCCTGATCGCGCACTATCGCGCGGCCGATCTCGAGGCGGTGCTTGAGGCGGTCAAGGCGTATTGGGATGACACGCTCGGCACGATCCAGGTGACCACGCCCGATCGCGCGATGGACATTATGCTTAACCGCTGGCTCCTCTATCAAACGCTGGTCTGTCGCCTCTGGGCGCGTTCCGCGTTCTATCAGGCGAGCGGCGCTTACGGTTTCCGCGATCAGCTGCAGGACGGCATGGCGCTTGCGATCTCCAAGCCCGCACTGACGCGCGAGCACCTGCTGCGCGCCGCAGGCCGCCAGTTTCCGCAGGGCGATGTCCAGCATTGGTGGTTGCCGCCGACTGGGCAGGGGGTTCGCACGCACATTTCCGACGATCGAATATGGCTTGCCTACGCTGCCAACCATTACATCGAAACCACCGGAGATCGTGGGATCCTGGACGAGACCGTGACGTTCATCGAAGCCGCCGAATTAAAAGCCGACGAACACGAGGCCTATACGCTGCCCACCATCGCCGATGAAAGTGCGAGTTTCTTCGAGCATTGCGCACGCGCGCTCGATGACAGCCTCGCGATCGGCGCACACGGCCTGCCCCTGATGGGTACCGGGGATTGGAACGATGGCATGAATCGCGTTGGCGAGCAGGGGCGCGGCGAAAGCGTGTGGTTGGGCTGGTTTTTACACGCCACACTGTCGGCCTTCGCCCCGCACGCCCAGGCGCGCCACGCTCACGCGCGCGCTGAACACTGGTTGACACATGCCGGCGCGTTGCGCGCATCACTCGAACGCGAGGCATGGGATGGGGCGTGGTATCGACGCGGCTTTTTTGATGATGGCACGCCGCTGGGATCCGCAGAAAATGACGAATGCAGGATCGATTCAATCGCACAATCGTGGAGCGTGATCTCGGGATCGGCGGATCCCAAGCGGGCGGCCCAAGCCATGGCGGCGGTCGATGAGCACCTGTTCAAGCGTCCTCCGGGCCTCGCCCTATTGTTTACGCCGCCATTCGAGCGAACGACGTCCGATCCCGGTTATATCAAGAGTTACCCACCCGGCGTGCGCGAGAATGGCGGGCAATACACTCACGCCGCCACCTGGTCTGTGATTGCGTTCGCGAGGCTCGGCCAGGGGGATAAAGCGGCGCAGCTGTTTTCGCATCTGAACCCAATCAACCACACCAGCACGCGAACCGGTATACGGCGCTACAAAGTGGAGCCCTACGTGGTGGCGGCGGATGTTTATTCGGTGGCGCCGCATGTCGGGCGCGGCGGATGGACGTGGTATACCGGTGCCGCAGGTTGGCTGTATCGCGCAGGCATGGAAGCCATTCTCGGCTTCAACTTGCAGGGCGATTATCTGTTCATGAACCCTTGCATTCCGACGACATGGCCGCGCTTCGAAATCTCGTTCAAGTATCGTTCGGCGCGCTACGACATCACGGTTGAGAATCCTGCTGCGGTAAGTCGCGGCGTGCTGCACACCGTGGTGGACGGCGTGCGATTGCCGGAGGGGTTGAGCCGCATCTTGCTGCTCGATGATGGTACAACGCATGAGGTGCGAATAACCCTCGGGGTCGTCGCGTGACCGCGGATTAAATTGCATTTCCATTGACCGGCACTAGACTTAATACCATGCGCACGACCAAGGATTCGATGGGCGAGATGCAGGTACCGGACGGTGCCCTGTGGGGGGCGTCGACCATGCGAGCGGTCCTTAATTTCCCCATTAGCGGGCATTGCCTACCGGCGGTGTTCATTCGCGCACTGGGCCTGATCAAGCTCGCAGCGGCCCGGGCAAATGAAGAATTAGCGGGCTTGTCGCCGGAAAAGAGCCGGCTCATTCAGCAGGCCGCGCGCGAAATTGCCGCCGGCGAGCATTGCGCGCAATTTCCCGTCGATGTGTTCCAAACGGGCTCCGGCACTTCAACCAATACCAACGTCAATGAAGTGATCGCTTGCCGCGCGGCGCAGCTCGCCGGCGCGACGGTGCCCGCGCTGCATGCGAATGACGATGTTAATCTCAGCCAGTCGTCGAACGATGTGATCCCGACCGCGTTGCATGTGAGTGTGGCGCTGGCGTTGCACACGGATCTAGCGCCCGCGCTGGCGGAGCTGGCGCTAGCGTTGGAAGAAAAATCGATCGAGTTCAGCACGATCGTGAAGATCGGTCGCACCCATCTGATGGATGCCGTTCCCCTCACTCTGGGGCAGGAATTTTCCGGCTATGCGATGCAGATCCGGAAGGCCGGCGAGCGTACGCAACGCGCGGTGGCGGCGCTCGGCGAACTCGCGATCGGGGGCACTGCGGTGGGCACCGGGCTGCATGCGCCGCCGGAGTTTGCTGCGCGCGTGTGCGAAATACTCACCGCTGAAACCGGTCTTGCGTTTCGCGAAGCGCGCAATCACTTCGAGGCGCAAGCCGCGCGTGATGATTGCGTCGAGGTGGCTGGTCAGCTTGCGGCGGTGGCGGCGAGCCTCACGAAAATCGCCAATGACATTCGCCTGCTCGGCTCGGGTCCGCGCGCGGGTCTCGCCGAATTGCGACTGCCGGCGCTGCAGCCGGGATCCTCGATCATGCCGGGTAAAGTGAATCCCGTGCTGAGCGAAATGTTGGTGCAGGTCGGGCTGTACGTGCACGGGCTGACGCAAACGGTGACGGCCTGCGGCCGCGACGGTCAGCTCGAACTCAACGCGACCCTGCCGTTGATCGCTTATTGCATGCACGAATCCATCCGCTGTCTAGCCAACGGTGCGCGCGTGTTCACGCGTGCGTGCGTCAAAGGACTTGCAGCGGACGCCGCGCGCTGCAGTGAATTGACGGCGCACTCATTAATGCTCGTCACGGCCCTGACCCCGGCGCTGGGTTACGATGTGGCGGCCGAGGTCGCGCAAGAGGCGCTGGCCACGGGACAGACATTGCGCGAGGTCGTGCTGGCGCGCGCCTTGCTGGACGCGGCAGTGCTCGATCTTGCCCTGGATCCCCGCGCCATGACGCGAGCCAGCAATCCGCCCACCACCAGCCTGGCCTTGCCTCAGAATGATTTGGATAACGAGCGTGAAAACCTCATGCGCACAAACCTATGAAGCCGCCTGCGCACGCGCGATCGGGCACTGAAGAGAGTTCGCGCATGCGCCCGCTCGCGCTGCAACCCTGGCGTCTCGCCGGCCACATGGTGTCCCGGGTTTCCGTACTGGTGCCATTGGGCGTGGGGACGCTGGTGCTCGGGATGGCGCTCTATCACTGGGTAGAAGGCCTTGGCTGGGCGGATGCATTTCTGAACGCCGCGATGTTGTTGGGTGGAATGGGTCCAGTCGATCCCTTGCACACCACCGCAGGAAAATGGCTGGCCGGATGCTATGCATTGTTGGCCGGTGTGGTGTTCTTGGTGCTGGCCGGTGTGATGTTGGCACCGGTGATCCACCACGTGTTGCAACGTTTCCATCTCGAAGCGAACGATGACGAACCCAACCACTGATAACACGCCGCGCACGCCGACTGGCGAGGATCCGAACCACCTACCCGTGTCTGCCCGCGGATCGCTGAACTTTCGCCCGCAACGCTGGTGGTTGATTTTCCTGGCCCTGATGGCGGGAAACTATCTCGTGATGCGCTTGTTCTTCCCCGAGCCGTCCTCGATCACAGTCTCCTATACGTTTTTCAAGCAGCAGATCGAGGCCGGCAATGTTCAACAGGTCACCAGTGTGGGGGATTCGATTCGCGGCAGCTTCAAGGCCAAGGTGACCTATCCGCCCGGCGCATCGCCGGCGAGCGCGACCGGCCTGCCAGCATCATCCGTTGTGCCGGGATCGCCGCGCACCTCAACGCGGTTCGATACGCGGCGACCGGCGTTTGCCGATCCGGGTCTCGAACGCTTGCTCGAGCAGAAGGCAGTCGTCATCGACGCGGTGGATGAGAGCCGTCCCTCCTGGTTAACGCTGCTGGTCGGATTCGGGCCCACCTTGCTGTTGATCGGGGCGTTCGTGTGGATGAGTCGTCGTGCCGCGCAGGCGGGGGGCGGACTGTTCGGCCTTGGTCGCAGCCGCGCCAAGCGCTACAGCGAAGCGCCGCAGAAGGTCACGTTCGACGATGTTGCCGGGATCGACGAAGCGGAAAGCGAACTCGTCGAAATCGTCGATTTCCTGAAGAATCCGACGAAGTATCAGCGACTCGGCGGCACCGTGCCGAAGGGCGTGTTGCTGGTCGGTGCACCCGGCACCGGCAAGACCCTGCTGGCACGCGCGATTGCCGGCCAGGCGGGTGTCCCGTTCTTCAGTCTCAGTGCCTCCGAGTTCGTCGAAATGATCGTAGGCGTTGGCGCCTCGCGAGTCCGCGATCTGTTCAAACAGGCACGCGAGGCTGCGCCGTCGATCATCTTTATCGATGAGCTGGACGCCATCGGCCGTACGCGCGGCAGTGGCGCACAGCTCGGTGGTCACGATGAGCGCGAGCAGACATTGAACCAAATCCTGACCGAGATGGACGGCTTCGATTCGCGCGAAGGGGTCATCGTTCTCGCGGCCACCAACCGCGCGGACGTGCTGGACCAGGCATTGTTGCGACCAGGCCGCTTCGACCGTCGAGTGATGGTTCAGCGACCGGATCGCGCTGGCCGCGCGGCGATTCTTAAGGTGCATACCAAGCACGTGCCGCTCGCGCCGGATGTCTCGCTCGAGCGTATCGCGGCCGAGACCCCTGGTTTGGTGGGTGCCGAGCTGCGCAATCTGGTCAACGAGGCCGCGCTGCGCGCGGCACGCGAGGACGCCAGTGCCGTGCGCGCCGAGGATTTCGTGGAAGCGATGGAGAAGATCACGCTCGGACCCGCGCGCAATATTCTGCTGAACCCGGCCGAGCGCAGGCGTACCGCCTACCACGAGGCGGGCCACGCCCTGCTCGCACTGCTGGTGCCCGGCAGCGATCCCGTGCACCGCGTCTCGATTGTGCCGCGCGGCATGGCGCTCGGTGCCACCTACCAACTCCCGGTCGACGATCGCACCAGCTACGCGGAAGATTATCTGCGCGCGCGTATCACCAGCACGCTAGGCGGCCGGGCGGCCGAGAAGCTCGTGTATGGGGTGGTGACGACAGGTGCCGAGAATGATCTGCAGCAGGTGACTGCGATTGCGCGGCAGATGGTGCTGCGATGGGGCATGAGCGAGAAGTTGGGGCCCATCAGCTTTGTCACCGCCCAGGACGAGGGCTTGCCGCCAGCCTTCCAGCAGCAACCCTACAGCGAGGCAACCTCGGAGCTGATCGACGCCGAGGTTCGCCATATCGTAGACGAAAGTCACCGTGAAGCTGAGCGGCTGCTGGCTGACAACCGCGACAAGCTTGATGCGCTAGCCCTGGCGCTGTTGAAAGCCGAATCACTCAATGAGACCGAAATCCGTGAAGCCACTGGCGTTATCAAGCCTGTTGGAGTCGAAAGGGTCAGCATCGATTGATCCTCCATTTGACGGCCGGATCCTCATCTGTGCGGTGACCGACTAACGGGTCATTGCTTGCGACCCTTCGCCGGCATTGGGATTCCGGTCCAATCCGCGTTCCGTGCTGCTGCGGTTTGCCGTGCTTGAACAGGTGGCCAGATAAGCGGGCCACCGCACGGACAGGGCTTTCCGTCGCGGTTAGGGTTACTCGGCAGACTTGTCCCGGAAACCCGCAATTTCGCCACTTTGGCGGAGGTTAGAGGTCCCTATGCAGAACCGTCACGAACAGGCCCCGTCCCGCGTTGCCAGCACAACCGATCAGACCCGAGAGTCAGCATTGCGCGACGGCTCCCCGTTTATAGCTCGATTCAAACGGCTGTTTACGCTCCGGCCGAACGCGAAGGAAGGCGGCTATGA
Organism: Pseudomonadota bacterium; assembly: GCA_043734785.1. Lineage (GTDB taxonomy): Bacteria > Pseudomonadota > Gammaproteobacteria > CAIKBL01. The sequence goes on from JAYTEX010000299.1 coordinate 21,459, forward strand.
AATCTCGGCTACACCGATACCTAGGCATTTTACACAGAAATTCGCGAACGATATTGAGAACACCCCGCAGCGTTTTGGCAGGATGAACCAAGAGCACATGCGTCAGCAGGGAAACTGGTCATGAGCCTCCCCAGCGTCAAAGGGTCGGGAAATTAAGGGGAAGTGAAATCGCAGTGATGATGGAATATCGTATATACGATTCAATTTTTTAGAATTTTCAAGGTTCAGGATAACAAAAATGAAAGACAAAATTCCTCACCAGGCACTCGTGGTGGTAGCGGATGGCACGGGCGCGCGAATGTTCCGAAATGCTGGCCATGGGAACAAGGTTTCGTTGACTGTCGATGGCGAGTTGAAGCCCTCCAATCTTTTAAATGACGGCCCTGCAGGAAAGCGCCCTATCGAGTCGTCAGCCCAGGAAATTGACGAGGCGACTTTTGCCAAACAGTTGGCCAACGAACTCTATCGCCGAGCCCACAGCGGCAATTTCGCGGCGCTGGTCCTGATCGCTGATCCACAAACCTTGGGTCAAATCCGCCCATCGTTGCATCAGGAGGTTAAGGACCGATTGGTGGTTGAACTCGACAAAACACTTACGCACGCATCCCTCGACGAGATTGAGAAAGCGTTGACTTAGTCTTCCTGAAGTCGACACTTCGAATCATCTTCAGGACCAGGATGCTGCGTTGATCAACCCTCGCCATTTTGCGCATGTGATCGTCGTGGGCGTTCTCGCTGGAATCAGCACGCCAGGATTTGCCGAGCGCGCTGCGCCCGGCGAGGAAAGCCGTCAAATCATGCACAGCGTGTTCGACGCAATTGCCTATCTATTGCCGCTCAGCGTGCGCGATACAGCAACGTCCTCAGAATGGGATCGCGAACTGATCGATAGCAAGCTCGCGGTCCTACGCCATTCGTCCACCGCACTGGTTGCGCACGCGGCCGACCAGACGCCAGAATTCAGCTTGCTGGCGAAGTCATTCGATGCCACGGTGCGTGACATCGACGCTTCGTTTAAAGAGGAGTGGCCGTCTTACGCTTACTTCTCGCTGATGGAATTAACCCAGCATTGCGTGGCTTGCCATTCGCAGCAGACATCCGTTGCGCGTGGCGATTTCAGTCAGCGGTTGCTGGCTAGAGTCAACACAGACACCTTCGACGACAGTGAACTCGCGCAGCTCTATGTCGCGACACGCCAGTTCGATACCGCATTGACCACGCTTGAACGCAAGCTATTAGCACCCACGCAGGACGCGATCGATCTCGATATTGCGGGGATTCCGCTGGATTATTTATCGCTCGCGCTGGGCGTCGCGGCGGCGCCAGCACGCGCAGACAAGCTATTACTCCAGTTCGAACAACGCGCAGATGCGCCTTACTACTTAAAGTTACGCGTAGCGCATTGGCGCGCACGGTTACGCGTGCTCACGCCGACGCTCTCTTCTGCACCCAACCTGGACTTTGCGCGCCAGCTATTCACTACCGCCACCAGCGAATTCCGCGGGACTGCCGACCGGTCGGCAGCGATCGACGATCTGGTCGTCATGTCGATTCTTCGTCGCTATATCGCGGCCCAGGCACAGGCAACCGGGCCGGCAGTGGCCGAGGCCTACTATCTCCTCGGCATTATTGCGTTGCGCACCATGGAACCGAAATATTCGGTGCCAGAAATGGAAATTCTATTCGCGTCGGCGATCAAAGCAGACCCACGAGGACCCTTCGCCGAGCCCTCGTATGTGTTACTCGAAGAGTTCGGCTATGTGCGTGATGTCCCGCTGGCGCGCGTTGAAGCGACAAGTAAGCTCATTGACATGCGCGAACTTCGGCGCCTGAGTGAGCCGCGCAAGGCGCCCTGATGGCCATGACGGCGAAGCGCGAAGAAGTTGCGCCGTCGAACACGGCCGAAGCCAGCGCGACGACCCTGATGCCCGAGCCCCTATCACCCGAGCTGCTGCAGAAAATGCACGCCTATTGGCGCGCAGCCAATTACCTTTCGGTGGGGCAGATCTATCTGCAAGATAATCCGTTGCTAGAAGTTCCGCTCACGCTCGCGCACCTCAAACCTCGGTTGCTGGGGCATTGGGGCACGACTCCGGGCTTAAACTTTCTCTACGTACATCTTAATCGACTGATCAAAACGCACGATCTGAACATGCTGTATGTCACCGGTCCGGGTCATGGCGGTCCGGGTCTGGTCGCGATGACCTATCTGGAAGGCACGTATTCAGAGCACTATCCGGCGATCGAAAACAACCGCCACGGACTGCGCCGGCTCTTTCGTCAGTTCTCCTGGCCGTATGGCATTTCGAGTCATGTCTCTCCGGAAATTCCGGGTTCTATTCACGAAGGCGGAGAGCTAGGCTATTCATTAGCCCACGCCTACGGCGCGGCGTTTGATAATCCCGATCTCATCGTCGCCTGCGTGATCGGCGACGGCGAAGCGGAGACCGGGGCGCTGGCCGCGAGCTGGCACTCGAACAAATTCTTGAACCCGGCGCGCGATGGCGCGGTGCTGCCGATCCTGCACCTCAATGGTTTCAAGATCGCGAACCCCTCGGTGCTAGCGCGCATCAGTCATCAAGAACTGACCGATCTGTTGCGCGGCTATGGTTACGATCCGCATTTCGTCGCAGGCGACGATCCGATGATCGTCCACCAATTGCTGGCCGGGACGCTCGAGACCACGCTGATCGAAATTCTTCATATCCAGCGTGAGGCCCGAACCCATGGTCACACGCACACTGTCGCACGCCCGCGCTGGCCGATGGTCGTGCTGCGCACGCCCAAGGGCTGGACGGGACCGAAAGTGATCGACGGCAAGCCTGTCGAAGGGACTTGGCGTGCCCATCAAGTCCCTATCGCTGAATTCAAGAATCCTGCACATCTGCACGAGCTCGAAGCCTGGTTGCAGAGCTACCGGCCACAGGAGTTGTTCGACGAACAAGGGAGGTTCCGCGAAGCGTATGCGGCGCTCGCGCCCACTGGCCGTCGCCGCATGGGGTCCAATCCGCATGCCAACGGAGGGCAACTGCTGCAACCACTGTCGCTGCCCGATTTCCAAGCTTACGCCGTGCCTGTGCGCGAGCCCGGCAAGGTCGAGGCGGAAGCAACGCGGGTGTTGGGCTATTTTCTGCGCGATACCATGCAGTTGAATCTTGCCAAGCAGAATTTCCGACTCTTTGGACCGGACGAGACGGCGTCGAACCGGCTGGATGCCGTCTACGAAGTTTCTGGCAAGACATGGCTAGCCGAGATTGAGGCGGGGGACTCCAATCTCAGCGCGGATGGCCGCGTGATGGAGGTGTTGAGCGAGCACCTGTGCCAAGGCTGGCTGGAGGGCTACCTGCTGACGGGCCGCCATGGCCTGTTCTGTTGCTACGAGGCGTTCATCCACATCATCGATTCGATGTTCAATCAGCACGCTAAATGGCTGAAGGTGAGCCGGCAGATCCCCTGGCGAAAGCCGATCGCCTCACTCAATTATTTGCTTACCTCGCATACATGGCGGCAGGACCATAATGGCTTTTCGCATCAGGATCCCGGTTTCATTGATCATGTCGCGAACAAAAAATCCGACATCGTGCGGATTTATCTGCCACCGGATGCGAATTGTCTGCTCTCGGTCGCGGATCACTGTTTGCGCAGCCTTCACTATGTGAACGTCATCATCGCCGGCAAACAACCGCAGTGGCAGTGGCTCGAGATGGATGCGGCGGTTCGCCACTGCACCGCTGGCGCGGGCGTTTGGCATTGGGCCAGTAATGATGCCGGTGATCCCGATGTGGTCATGGCTTGCGCGGGCGATGTACCGACGCTCGAGACAATGGCTGCCGCCACGCTCTTGCGCTCCTATGTGCCCGATATCCGCGTCCGTGTCGTTAACGTGGTGGACTTGATGGTGTTGCAGCCGCGCTCGGAGCACCCCCATGGCCTGGAAGATCATGATTTCGACGCACTGTTGACGACCGACAAGCCGGTAATCTTTGCCTTTCATGGCTACCCTTCACTCATTCACAAACTGACCTACCTACGCCGCAATCACGCCAACATTCATGTGCGTGGCTACCGGGAGGAGGGTACGACCACGACACCGTTCGATATGGTGGTGTTGAACAACCTTGATCGCTACCAGCTCGCGCTGGACGCCATTCGACGAATTCCCCGCTTCGCCGAACGAGTGCAGGACGAAACGGCACGTTACTGGGCGACCATAGAGCGCCACAAACGTTATATCAGCGAGCACGGCGAGGATCTGCCCGAAGTCCGGGACTGGCGCTGGAAGTGGTGAATACGCTGCCCACCTCGCCTGGCCACAGGCCAGACACCGCGCCCGGATTGCACGTGCTGGCGCTGAACAGCGGCTCATCTTCGCTTAAATTCGGTTTGTATCGCGTCGCATCTTCAGGCACCGACACGCTGCTCGCCGAGACCGCATCGAGGAGCAACCCGGGGGAAGCGATGAGCGGCATCAAGGGACTCCTCGCTGAGTCCCGACTGCCGCCGCCATCGGCCATTGGTCATCGCATCGTGCATGGGGGGTCGGGGCTCCGCCAGCACTGTGTGCTCGATCATTCGGTGTTGCAGCAACTTCAAAGCGGCGCCACGTTCGCGCCGCTTCATATGCCTAAGGCGCTGTCGCTGATCGAGCTTGCCCATGAATCTTTTCCTGGGCTGCCGCATGTCGCCTGTTTCGACACGACCTTTCACGCCGATTTGCCAGAGGTTGCCCGAGTCTTGCCGATTGCCAGAGAGCTGCAGCTGGAGGGTGTGCAACGTTACGGCTTTCATGGTCTGGCGTGCGCATCGATCGTGGATCAACTCGCGCACAATCTGCCGCAACGGCTGGTCATTGCCCATTTAGGTAATGGCGCCAGCGTGACCGCGGTCAAAGCTGGAAAGTCGATTGATACCAGCATGGGGTTGACCCCGGCCGGCGGGGTGATCATGGGCACGCGCAGTGGAGATCTTGATCCAGGGGTTCTAATCTATTTGATACGCGAGAAAAAATTCGATGCCGCTATGCTCGAAGATTTGCTCAATCACCGTTCGGGTCTGCTTGGAATATCCGGCATCGCCAGCGACATGCGGCAGCTGCAGGTGAGCGCTGCGTCAAATCCAGCGGCCCGCCTTGCGATTGAAATGTTCTGTTATTCTGTGTGCAAGCAGGTGGCCAGCATGATTGCGGTGCTGGACGGCATCGATTGCCTCGTGTTTACGGGTGGTATTGGTGAGAATGACGCAAAAATCCGCGCCGCGATCTGTGGCCGCCTGTCCTGGAGTGGCATTACCCTCGATGAGGCGCGCAATCGCGCCGCGCGCAACCCGCTCAACGATTGCGCCGCGCCCTGCGCGGTGCGCGTTCTCGCGGCCCAGGAGAGCGCCCTAATCGCCCGTCTCACCTGGGCGCTGGTCGCGGGGACCTCAGTTGATGACCCGCGCGGACACGTCAGTAAAACAACATGACGAGTGCCTCAAACATTCTGAATGCGAGCATCCTGATTGTTGACGATCAGGAGTTCAATGTCAGCCTGCTCGAGCAATTGCTAAGCGAAACCGGCTATACCCGCGTTGCCTTTACGATGAATTCACAGGAGGTCCTCGCGCTGCATCGGAAAAACCGCTACGACCTGATCCTGCTCGACCTGCAGATGCCCGGCATGGATGGATTCCAGGTAATGGACTGCCTCAAAACCAACGACCAAAACGACTACCTTTCGATCATCGTGCTCACTGCCCAACCGGGTCACAAGCTGCGCGCGTTGCAGGCTGGTGCCAAGGATTTCATCAGCAAGCCGTTTGATCTGGTCGAAGTCAGGACGCGCATCCACAACGTGCTTGAAGTACGCCTGCTCTACAGAGATCTAGAGAATCGCAACCAGATTCTCGAAACGACGGTGCGGGAACGCGCTACCGCACTACGCGCGAGCGAAGCCCGCTATCGCAGCCTGACCGAACTGGCCGTCGATTGGTACTGGGAGCAAGATGCCACTGGGTGCCTTACCAAGGTGTCCGGTCCTGTCCTGGAAATGTTGGGCATTGCGGTCCAGGGGTTGGATGGCAAAAGAAGCGAAAGCGAGACGATGGGGTGGAATGAGACTGAGCGAGAAGCGCTTCATGAAATGATCAAAGCTCGACAACCCTTCCTGAATTTTGTCTTGCGCCGCGCCACCTCGAACGGCTCGCAACAGTTTCGGGTGAGCGGAGAGCCGATGTTCAACCAGCTCTCGCACTTCGTCGGCTACCGCGGAATCGCGGTGGAAATCACTCCGCAGAAGGCGCACACAAGTCCTCAAGGTCCCGTTTGTGCCATCACCCCATAGCCCGGCTCAAAACCAACTACTCGCCGCGCTGTCGCCGGTGGAATTGGAGATCCTGAAGGAGAATCTGGAACTGTACCGGCTGCCGCTCGGTGAACTTCTCTATGCACCCGGCGAGCAGTTGCAGCACGCGTACTTCCCGACCACCGCCATCGTCTCGCTGCACTATGTGATGGAGTCTGGCGCATCGGCAGAAACCGCAGGAGTAGGCAATGAAGGCGTAGTCGGTATTGCGCTGTTCATGGGCGGGGACACCACCGCAAGCTCGGCTGTGGTGCGGACTGCGGGCTACGCCTACCGGCTGGCTGGCCACTTGTTGAAGCGAGAATTTAACCGCGCCGGGCTGATGCGATACTTGCTGTTGCGCTACACCGATGCGCTGATGACGCAGATGTCCGTGACTGGGGCGTGCAATCGGCACCATACGATAGAACAGCAGCTGTGCCGCTGGCTGTTGTCTACCTTCGAGCGAACGCTCTCGCATGAGTTGGTCATCACGCAGGAATTGGTTGCCAATATGCTCGGCGTGCGCCGTGAGGGCATCACGGAGGCGGCAGGAAATTTGCAGCGCGCGGGTCTCGTTCAATACCGTCGCGGCCACATTACCGTCGTTAAAATCTCCGAACTGGAAGGCCGCGTGTGCGAGTGCTATGCCGTGGTGAAGAAGGAAATGAGCCGCCTGTTGGCTGATATGCGAGACGCCGAAGGAATTTCGAAGGGCTCCATTACACACCTCGGAAAGCCATTATCGGCCCCACCCGGGGCGCCTGGCCTTGGCCATCGATCGGACGCACAGACATGAGTTATCTAGCATTTTTCGCACCTGAAAATCTCTGCGTCAACTGGCGGATTAAACTGTCTGCGATTACCTTCTCGACAGCGCTTGGCACCTCAGGGACAGCGGTGGCTTGTCTGGATACTCGGAATACTAAGGTCTGGCCGGTCGAGGTTTCCTCGGCGGTAAACCCGAGGCGGGAGGTTTCGGCGGCCGATGGCGCGCACCATACCTGCGCGGCAACCTCGCGCAGGGCTAGTAGGTGTTTCTACGGGCGCCAGGAGATTGGTGCGATCCTTTATTCGATAATCTGCGAGCCGACTACCGCGAACTTACCGTCGACTTTGAAGATTGCACCGACCCTCGGCATTCGCGGCTAGCAATGCCAAGGTACGGGCCGTTAGCGGCGCGAATTTAGAGGCAGAACACTCCATCGCAATCGCCACGCAACGATTGTTCGGTTGGCAGGTTCAATTTTATGTGCGCTAACGAACTGAAAAATTTCTTCCCATCCGGTGCAATAGAGCCGTCGAATGGGAAAGGCCATCGCAGCGGGCGCATACCAATGCCATGACCAACGCTCATGCGATGCTAAAAGTTGCCTAATCCGAGGTGCCGACATGTTCAGTTCCGCTCCCCGATATGCTGCTGCTACGTCGATGGCCAGCCCAAGCAAGCCGATTGAGATGAACAACGGCCGTAGGGCGCTCCGAACATGACACCCGCGCCGCTTGCGCAGGCTCGCGCGAACGTGCGCGAGCACTCGGCTACTGCGTCGATCGATGGCCTTCAAAGCGGCGTTCCCGTGGTGCCGCTTTCGCTCGATCGGCCAATGATGCTCGACCCGGCAGTGGCCAGCGGTACTTGGCGAGGCGTGCTGAGGGCTGTCAAAGCGAGGCTCTGGTTACAGGCAGATCAAATTGGCGGAAGCCTCGCACCGCGCGCCCATGAGGCGGGAGGTCTCGTAGTGCTTGGTGTGCCTGAGTGCATCGCAGCCCTCGACCAACTTTACGTGACACTGCAGCACGAACTGACGCGCCGCCAGCAGCTGGAACAGGAAGTCCGCGCGGCCCAAGCGGCGCTGCTGCTGTCGCGCGTTGAACTTGTTGGCACCCAAGCCAAAGAGCGCCGCGCTCGGCGACTTGCCTTGCATGACAGCCTGACGTCGCTGCCGAACCGTATGTGTTTCCGGGAGCGCCTTGATCGCGCTTTATGCCAGGGTGTGCCGCAATCTCGAGTGCTCGCGGTGCTGTACCTCGACCTTGATGGCTTCAAGGAAATCAATGACACCTATGGACACGACGTCGGCGACGAGCTGCTCAAAATTGTCGCAGCACGGCTCACCCGCGCCGTACGCGCGGAAGATATGGTGAGCCGTTTGGGGGGCGACGAGTTCGCGTGCCTGCTGGCAGGTGTCCCCAGTCGGGCGCGCTTGATCCACCTGGCCCGCAAACTGCTCGATGCGGTCGTCGCGCCATGCAAGCTAGGGACCCTCAAACTCATTGTGCGACCCAGTATCGGCATAGCGGTCTGCCCGGCTGACGGTGAGACCGTCGATTCGCTGCTCAAGAATGCCGATACCGCGATGTATCGTGCTAAGCGGCTAAGAACCGGGCTGGCATTTTTTGATCAACAAGCGGAGAGCTGAAGCGGACTTGTGAAGGACTTTCTTGTGCACATCCTTTGGGTTTCTCCAAAGCTATTTGCCATTGGAGTGATCGGTTGCCGCCAAAGCGCGTCACCGCACGGACCGTGCGCAAAATTTAGGCCACGATGTGTTTCGGGTTGGGCATGTTTCCGTTACCCGAGCAAAGAAACAGAGGTAGTTCAATGAATACGATAACTAGAAACGCCAGCATCGCCATAGTGGCAGCAACGCTGCTCAGTCTTGGCGGGTGTAGCGGTATGTCGCGACAGGAAAAGAACACGGCCTATGGCGCAACGGCCGGTGGTGTTGCCGGGGCCGTTATCACAGGCGGTGGTGCGTTGGGCACGCTCGGCGGCGCGGCGGTTGGCGGCCTCATCGGTCACGAAATCACGAAGGACAAAGATAAAGATTAAGCACCCGCACTCACTGGTTCGGCCCGTGCCGGTAATCGTTGTTGCCGGCAGGAGAAGATAACTTCATCCTTGCGGTTATGGCGTGGAGAGATTTTTCGGAAGATAGGGGAGTAGCCGTTCGGTTTCTTTCTTGACCACCGCGTAGCACTCGCAACTCAGTTTTTCGAGTTTCTGCCGGTTCAACACCGTGATATGTCCGCGGCTGTATTCGATAACCCCTAGCATTTGCAGTTTGCCGGCCGCATCGGTGACGCCTTCGCGGCGCACTCCGAGCATATTGGCGATAAGCTCCTGAGTCATGGTCAAGCGATTGGTCGGCAGACGGTCCAATGACAGTAGGAGCCAGCGGCACAACTGCTGCTCAATCGAGTGGTGCCGGTTACACACGGCCGTCTGGGACATTTGGGTGATCAGCGCTTGCGTGTAGCGCAACATCAACAATAGCATCTCGCCGTGGCGGTTAAACTCCTCTTTGAGTAAGTGCCCTGCGAGCCGGAAGGCAGATCCGGCACTTTGCACGACCGCTCGGCTTGGTGTGCTTTCGCCTCCCATGAATAGCGAAATGCCGACCAATCCCTCATTGCCCACCACCGAAATTTCAGCGGATGCCCCATTTTGCATGACGTATAGCAGGGACACGATCGAATCGGTCGGAAAATAGACGTGGCGCAGGGTATCTCCAGATTCATACAGCGCTGCACCGAGCGACAGCGGCACCCTTTCTAGATGCGAAAATAAGCGGCCCTTCACATCGTCCGGAAAGGCTGTCAGCAAGTGATTTTGTAACCTACGTGCAGCTTCAGGCATGGCCGCAGTCTCTCATCGGTGCGACCCGAAGAATGCCCCATCGAATAAGGGTCGTCCCAGCCTTACGCACGGTATATCTCGATATAGTCGGCGTGTTTAATCGGTGCGATGGCAATTGTTACACTGCCACTCGTTGGTACCGATGGCGGGTCAACCTGCCTGCCATTCAAGTACGCTTCAGTCTAGCCCACAACAGGTAAGCGTTAAAGCCAAACGATGACGCTCTGTGCGGTTTCACACATACCAAAAGGCTACCAGAGGTTACCGGGTTCCACAAAAAACACGATGTCACCGGCGCAATGCGCGTGAGATTTTTTCCGATAAATAGGGCGGCCGGCGGTTCGAGTGGACGCGAGCTATCTTTTGGGTAACTCGCTCGCAACGCCACCCCCTCTGGACTGCCGCGTCGCTGAGCGCATCGTTACGACGGCGCTGCCAGTGCTGCGGCAAACTTATCGTTCAATAGCGTGGGGCTGCAGGGGTCGCTGAAACCGCTGCCAATTGTGCGACAAAGATCTCAACCCGCCGATTTTTCGCACGCCCGGAGGGAGTGTTGTTCTCGGCCACGGGTGCGTGCGATCCGCGACCATCGATAGCAATACGGTTCGTGGCCAGCCCCCGAGCGGTGAAATAATCGCGCACACTCTCGGCGCGCTTGATCGACAATGGATCATTGACGGCATCCGTCCCGACACTGTCCGTATGGCCAATAATTCGAATGGTCGTGACCGGATTCTGTTGCAGCGTTTCACTAAACTTGTCGAGCACCGGACGCAGCCCTGGATTGATGTCTGCCTTCCCGGTGTCAAAGGAAATGTCGCTCGGGATCTCCAGCTTGAGCTGATTGTCGGCGGTCTGTGTGACGGCAACGCCGGTACCCTGAGTAGCGACTTCCATGGCCTGCTTCTGTTCCTGCATATGTTGCGACCAGAGGTAACCTCCGCCGGCACCTGCGGCGGCCCCGACTGCCGCGCCGATCGCGGCGCCTTTACCGCCACCGGCGATCGCGCCCAAGGCCGCTCCTGTAGCAGCTCCAATTCCCGCGCCAGTCCCAGTGCCGCGCTGACTCTCGCTCAGATTCGCACAACCCGTCAGGGTCATTCCAGTGAGTAACATGACAAGAGCGGGGTGTTTGTTCATGGGTGTCTCCTTCAATAATGATCATGTCGTATTGGAAGTTAATAAGTTTGTCCCAGCGGCGGTTGCCGATGCCCCGTGACAGGCGCCCTCAGCGGAAAATGCACGCCGGCTGAATTGCGGTCGCGGCACTAAGGTGCCGCACACAAGTTAAAAGCGGGCCAGGCCTCTTGCCGATTCCTCTTTGGCACGAAGTCGCAAGATTTTTCGGCGGACAACCAACCAAAAGCCCCCGACCACCATGAAACCTCCAATCGCGATCGCACCAATACTTACCCATACGAATTCTTCGGAAGGGCTCGCTGCAGCGATGGGTAAGGGGGCAGTGTTGAATTCCAACTGAGGGGCCTCTCCGGGATCGTTAAGGTTGGAATACCCGAGCCGTGCGACGCCGGTTACTGCTAGAAGGAGTACCAAGATTTTCAGTGCGTCTATCATGTCGGGTTCCTTAACCGTCATCTAACCAGCGGCCGAGATAGAGCTTTTGCCGTTAGAACTCGGCACGAAGGAGTCGAATGCCAGCTGTCTTGCATCATCCAGGCTAAGCGTCGCGTGAACTTTACCTGTTCGTAATTTGAACGTAGAAATATTGAATGCTGAAGCGGCCTCTACTCAGTGCGATAACGCACACAAAGCGTGATTTAAATATTGGTTTGTCGACCTCCTCTACTGGCAAGGCGAGCACGTGGTTTCAATGTTCGACTGCGCACAGACAGCACCACGGGGTGGTTCTAGGATTCGCGACGCTGTGTTCGTCGAGCTACCAGACGCGCTCAGTCGGCACATCGGTCGCCATCAAAAAATTGAAACGACGACATTTATTTTCACCAGGGAGTAGGTCATGCGAAATCGACGACTGATTGCGCTGTGCGCGGCGCTCGCCCCTTTAGTGGTACTAGCGGAAGAATCTCACATGATTCATCGCTCACAGGTCACCGATGTGATATCCGAAACCGGGACGAAGTACCGCGCCGAACCCGACATGCAAAGGGTGCTAGACGCATTGGCGGCCATGCATGGCAAGCCCATTGAGACGCTTGCGCCGGCGGCGGCCCGCGAACAGCCGACGCCAGCGGATGCCGTGATGGTAGTCCTTCAGCAGCAGGGCAAAGACACCAGCCCCACGGCACTCGTCCCTGGCGTTACCAGCGCCGATAGCACGCTACCCGGCCCCGCCGGGCCCTTGCCTGTCCGCATCTACACTCCGCAGGGCAAAGGGCCATTTCCCGTGGTCGTGTATTTTCATGGGGGTGGCTGGGTCATCGCGGACAAGAGCGTGTACGACGGCGGCGCCCGCGGGATCGCGAAGGAAGCCAACGCGATCGTGGTCTCAGTGGACTATCGCTTGGCCCCTGAAGCCAAGTTCCCTGCACAGCACGAAGACGCACTTGCCACCTACCGATGGGCCGTGCAGAACGCGCCGTCACTCAACGGCGACCCTAAGCGAATGGCAATTGCCGGCGAGAGCGCCGGTGGCAATCTGGCACTAGCCACCGCAGTGGCGGCACGCGAGCAGCATTTGACCATGCCGCTGCATGTCGTCGCGGTTTATCCCATTGCGCAGGCGAGCGATCTCGCAACGCCTTCCTATGTCGATAGTGAGCACGCCAAGCCCTTGAACAAGCCCATGATGGAGTGGTTCGCTAAACATGCGTTCGGCAAACCGCAAGACAAACAAGACCCGCGTATCGATCTGGTCCATGCCAATCTGGTCGGCCTGCCACCAGTGACGCTTATCAATGCGCAGATCGATCCACTTCGCAGTGATGCGGACTTGCTTGAGCAATCTCTCAAAAAAGCAGGTGTCGAGGTGACCCGCAAGATTTACGACGGCGTCACACACGAGTTCTTCGGGATGGCGGCTGTAGTGGCTCGCGCCCAAGAGGCCCAGAAGTTCGTGGGAGCGCAATTGCGGCAAGCACTTAATGCCAAAGGTGTGGACCTGGCAAAAAAGGCAGGTAGACAGGTTAAGGAAAACCGGCTGCAAGACAAGATTGAAGCGTTTTATCGCGCACGCGTTAGCGAATTCCGAGGGCACACGAGTGTCGCGAACTGAGGTGCGCGGCACCTGGGACCACTAACCTATCGGTTCTCGGGCACGAGGCGCTCGTTTTTCCGCGGATTTTGGCTTCTCTGCGCCATGTCGGCGAGCAACGCCGCGCACTGACTGTCTTCGCCCAGACCGGGTTCTAAGAACGCGAGAATGGCGGCGGGCGGAAACACCAAGGTCAGCACCGCCGCCGCTGCACCCCTGGCCAATAGTCCGCTGCGTTTAACGCTGAACTCGGGATTTTTAAGGGTGCCTCGCACTATCAACGGCGAACGCAAGGCGAGTGGGCTGAAGTCCTTGGGTGCGGGCTTCAGTTCGAGATCCAGCGATTCGTCTTTGAGATTGATCTCGCCCTCGCCAGTCACCACGGT
>JAYTEX010000300.1:0-19032 GCA_043734785.1 Pseudomonadota bacterium
GTGCCGTTCACACTGCCTTGATCGACCAGCCAGAAGGCGTGATCTTTAAATTTAATGATCGCGTGACGGCGGCCGATCGTGGCTTTGTTCACCACGAAGTAATCGAGGTACTCAGTATCTGTGCCGGCCGTACGACCAACGATGAGCTGCCGATCTCCGATCCGGCGCGCGGATTCACTGGTAATGCCGTGCACGTCAATTAAGAAGGCTTCAGCGGACGTCGCGTTGGCGACGCGCGATGGTCCGCTGGCGAGCGCGGTAGGATTCGCAGTCAGCGTAGCGCGTTTGCGACGCAGCAAGAACCAGGCGAGACCGGCCAACAGCAAACCGCCACCCACCGACCCAAGCAACAGGCTGTTAGAGGTGCCTGTGCTGGTTGCGCCTACCGCTGCGGCGACTTCTTCCGGGCGCACGACCACCGCCTGGCCAGCAGGCGCCTCATCCAACTCCTTCATTAATTGCTCAACCGACACGCCGGTTTCTTTCGCGAGTTGTTCGAGCGCGGCCCGATCCTCGGTGGTCAGGGCAACTGCGCCATCAGCGCTACCAGTGTCGACTGCTGGCGCTTCGGCAAGTGGCGCCGGCGCGACTTCTGGCGCCGGCGTAGGTTCCGGGGCTACGACGGCAGGCGGTGGTGGCACCCCGATCGAGGGCACGACTTCTGCCTCCGGCGGCAGCACTGGCGCCACAGGCGGCACCTCTGCGACCGGAGCCGGCGTGGGCGCCGGGCTTGGCGCTAAACTCTGCAAGCGCTCAAGCATCTGTGCGTAGGCAGTGCCCAAATCACCCGGCGTCACGGCGCGAATGGACTCTCCGTTGGTGATCTCGGCTAGGCGCTCTATTAGCAACAAATCTGCGTTCTCGCTAAATGCGATCGGCATGATCCGGATGCCGCTCGCGGCGGCTTTCGTCGCGAGTTCCTCGCGCAGCCATTTTCCGCGCTCGATATCGCGCAGCACCGCGCCGGTATCGACCGCGCCATCGGACACGAACACGATGGTCTTCGCGGCGTCTGCGCGCGCATGAGTGTTTAATTCGAAAATCGCGCGTTCGATGGCGGCCGGGCTGTTCGTGAACCGCCCGCGATAGTTCATCCCCACCAGACTTTCGGCGAGCTTGGGTCTCGCTTCTACGCTCGCGGGGGTTAGCGGCAGAACCAGTCGTGCGTTCTGATCGAAGATAATGACGCCGACATGGAAATCTTCTGGAAGCTTCTGGAGGAATTCGCTGGCGGCGCGTTTCGCCAACAACGACGGATCCACCTTGCGCATGCTCCCGGAGTTATCCAATACCAGTATCACGTCGTGAGGCGCAGCCTGCACCGTGGCCGCTAGCAGGCCGAGCAACAGCAGGGGGATTGCGCGCATGAAAAAATTGGTCATGGTTGAGTCTCTGTAGTTATCACTTTGCAGCGCAAAGGTGGGTGCCGCGCGCTACCAGCAATTGTGCACCGCCATCTTGAAACGGCCAGTTTGCGCAGTGACCGTTCACTCCTATGCCTCAGTCCCCAACGCGGCAGGGCGCGTTGGCTCGCGGCACCATTCGCTCCAGGATCCGCAATAAAGCCGGGGTTCAGGCAGCCCGGCAAGGACCTGCGCGAGCACATTGTGACATGCCGACACGCCTGAACCGCAGTAGTGCACGGTGGCGCCGTCCGGTAGTGTACCCAAACTCGCCGCGAAAGCCTTCCGTAACTCAACCGGCGAGCGAAAGCTGCCATCCTCGGTGAGGTTCTGGCGCCAGAAGTGGTTATGCGCACCGGGGATGTGTCCCGCGCGGGGATCGATCGGTTCGGATTCGCCGCGAAAGCGCGCTGGATCCCGTGCATCAAGTAAGGCCATCTGCGGCTCGAGTTCGTCCAGCAGCAGCCGTCGGTCGAGACGCGGCAGGCCAACGTAAGTAGCTTGCGCGGCGACGCGCGACCCACTCTCCTCGGCCCCGGCTGCGACCCCGCAGGCGGCTTGCCAAGCAAGCCACGCCTGCCAGCCGCCATCCAATACTGCCATTGACGGGTGCCCCATGTATCGCAACAACCACCACAGACGTGCCGCCGCGAGGCCACCACCCATATCGTCGTAGGCCACTACCGGCACTCGCGGGTGAATGCCCAGCGCGCCAAACACTGCGCACAATCGCGTTGCGCTCGGCAGCGGATGCCGGCCATGGTCGGTCACTGGCGGGCCCGACAGATCGCGCTCGAGATGGGCGTAGACGGCGCCGGGCAGA
Source organism: Pseudomonadota bacterium (assembly GCA_043734785.1). Lineage (GTDB taxonomy): Bacteria > Pseudomonadota > Gammaproteobacteria > CAIKBL01. Next base: position 2,227 of record JAYTEX010000300.1, read on the forward strand.
TGACCGCGTAGATAAGCGGCTTCGCCGGCGTTTGGCGCCGCGAGATCGAATCGACAGTCCACTATGACGACCGCCCGCACCGCGCGCAGAGCGGTTAATTCGTCGACCGAGATGAGGGGTCCTCGCAAGCTGCACCTCCAACAAGGGGGCCTATTCTAGCCCGCACGGTCGAACTGCCGACCATCGCCTCATGATGACCTTTATGATGGGGCCACATGCAGGGTAAAAGAAATCAACGTAGAACCAACTGGCGAGCCCTAGGCTTGAGTATCGTTACCCTGTGCGGCCTGGTCGGGTGCACGTCCCTCGGTTATTACCAGCAGGCAATCAGTGGCCATTTGGCATTGATGCAGGCGCGCCAGCCGCTTGCGGCGGTCATTGATGACCCCGCCACGGCGCCAGATCTGCGCGAGAAGTTGCGCGTTGCGCAGGCTGCGCGAGCCTGGGCCAGCGCGCACCTGGGCTTACCAGACAACGCGAGCTACACCCACTATGTCGCGCTCGATCGCCGTTACGTGGTGTGGAACGTGTTCGCGGCGCCGCCTTTGTCCCTCGAACTCAGGGCATCCTGTTTCCTGTTCGTGGGCTGCCTGACCTATCAGGGATATTTTTCGGAATCGGCGGCCCGCACGGCGGGCGATAATTTGCGCGCCGCAGGCTACGACGTTTTCGTGGGCGGGGTCGCGGCCTATTCCACGCTCGGCTGGTTCGCTGATCCGCTGCTGAGTTCGATGCTGCACTGGGAAAATGCAACTTTGGTAAAGACGCTCTTTCACGAGCTCGCGCATCAGCGACTTTATGTGCACGATGATTCCACTTTCAACGAAAGTTTTGCTAGCGCAGTCGCCGAATTCGGTTTTGCGCGCTGGCGCGAAGAAACCACGCTCGGTGCCGCAATGGCCCCGGCAAACGCGCATGAAGACGCGTTCATCGCCCTCCTGCTGCGCTACCGGATCACCCTCGAGCACCTCTATGCCAGTCCGCTATCTCAGCGCGAGAAACTTCTCCAGAAGCAACGCGAATTCGCCGCCTTGGGTCGCGAGTTCGAGGTGCTCAGGCGCGGCTGGCTGGATAGCGAAGATTACGCGCGATGGATCAAGGTGGAACTCAATAACGCCAAGCTTGCGTCGATCAATACCTATCACCTGTATGTGCCCGCCTTCCGGGCCATATTGCGTGCGGTGGGTGGCGAACTGCCGCGCTTCTATCGCGCAGTCGAGGCACTCGCGCGGCAATCGCGGGCCGCGCGCGATGCCTGCCTGGTCGCCATAACCGCCGCTACCAGCGAGAACCCCGCCGTGTGTGGCGATATCCTGCGCGCAGCCGGCAGCGCCTTCGCGCCTATCGCCAAGTTGTCACCGCCGTAAGGATCAGGCACCAGCATAACTCCTCGTTCTATCGCTAAATCAAAAAGGACTATCCTTGGCAGGGGTCGGAGTGATTTACTTGCGTGAATCAATTAAGCCGATCCCTTTCCCTGTGCATGTCACGTTCGTAAAAAAAATCCTCGCCAATGGCGAACCTTGCCGAAAATGCCGGGAGGTTGAAGAACGCCTCAAGCAAGGCGGTTACTGGCCACAGATCAACGCGATCGTTATCGCCGATGAACGTGATCCTGACAGCGACGGGCTGCGGCTCGCGCGCGAGTTCAACGTGAAAGTCGCACCGTTCTTTCTGGTGAGCGATGGCGCACAGACCAAGGTCTACTCGATTTTCCTGCAACTGGTGCGCGAGGTGCTGGAACCGGCGCAGAGTTCCCCGTAAACCACCGGGGCACGGCGCATCGAAAAACGGGCGGAAATGTCATCTCCATGACTTTGCATCCGCCTGCCCTGCGTGCCTCCGCGGTTATTCCTTTCGGCCCCTTGGAATACCTTAGCGCACAGGCAACGGAATGGTCGCGAACAACGCGTCCACTTCTTCTTTATTCCGCGTCGCTGCGGCTTGATCGACCAACTCGCGCGTGAGGTGTGGCGCGAAGAGCGCAATCAGGTCGTACATATAGCGCCGCAGGAATGTGCCGCGGCTAAAGCCGATCCGCGTCACGCTGTAGTCAAAAAGATGACTGGCATCGAGTGCAACCAGCGCATGGTCCTGTGTCGCATCGTAGGCGAGTGTCGCCACAATCCCGACCCCCAACCCGAGCCGCACATAGGTCTTGATCACATCCGCATCGGTGGCAGTGAACACCACCCGCGGCACGAGTCCTTCACGACGGAATGCTTCATCGAGCTGTGAACGACCCGTGAAGCCGAACACATAAGTCACCAGTGGATACTCGGCAAGCGCTTGCAGCGTGACTTTGTCGAGCCGCGTTAATGGATGTCCAGGCGGCACGATGATGCTGCGGTTCCACCGATAGCAGGGCAGCATGATGAGCCCGTCGAAGAGTTCCAGTGCTTCGGTCGCGATCGCGAAATCCACGGCGTGTGAGGCGGCCAGCTCCGCAATCTGGACCGGCGACCCTTGGTGCATGTGCAGGGCAACGTCCGGGTATTTCTGGATAAATTGCTTGATCACGGGCGGTAAGACGTAACGCGCCTGGGTGTGGGTGGTCGCGATCGAAACACTGCCGCGCCGCTGATCGTTATGCTCTTGGGAAATGCGCTTGATGTTATCCACCTCGGCCATGATCTTGCCGGCCAGATTGATGATCTGCTGGCCTGCCGGGGTGATTTCGGTGAACTGCTTACCTGCGCGCATGAATATTTGCACGCCGAGCTCGTCTTCGATCTGGCGAATCTGCTTGCTGACCCCGGGCTGCGAGGTGTAGAGGCGTTCGGCGGTCGCTGATACATTCAAATTGTTACGGGCCACTTCCCAGATATACCGGAGCTGTTGCAGCTTCATGACTTCGCTCTTCTAGTGCTTATTTTCGGGTTTGGAAGATAGGGTCGTCACTCAGCGCTGCCCGAAATCCGCGCGAGCACAGCATCGTGCGCCACCCAGTGATCGGGATGCAGCCAGGTCGAGACCAGCAACTCGGCTTCAAGATCGCGCACCGTCTGCGCCTCGGGACTTTGCCGAGTCGCACGGACGATCGCTTTAAAAGCGCGCATCACGTGTGGTTTCCGCGCCTTGATGGGGGTCATGAATTCATCCACATAATTCGCGAAGGCGCGATCCGCCGGCGCGATGGCATCCGCGAGCCCGAGTTCAAAAGCGGTGTTGGCGGACAGGAATTCAGCGCGCGCCAGCAGGCGCAGCGCGCGGGCGCCGCCCACCAATCGAATCAGATCCGCACCACCACCCCAGGCCGGCGAGATGCACAGCGTGCCTTGCACGAACGCCACGCGGCTGTGCGCTGCGAATACGCGCAGATCACACGCAACCGCGAGTTCCGCGCCGCCGCCGATCGCGTCACCGTTCATCAGCGCAATGACGGGCACGGGGAAATTGCGTATCGCATCCAGTGCGGCATTCGAATTTCGCCCCATTTGGACCGTCGCTGCGCGCTCGCGCAGGGCATCAAACTCCTGCAGATCACCGCCTGCGGCAAAACACTGGTCACCCGCGCCAATGATCGTGGCCGCAATCAGATTGGAGTCTGTGGCATAGGCTGCGAAACAGGCGTGCAACTCGTTGAGCACGGCCTGACTCAAGGCATTGCGCTTGGCGGGGCGATCAATCAGCACGTTGAGGATACCGTCCGCGACGGTCACTGCGAGAGTAGGCGTTGTCATATCGCTCCGTTCCTGTGACAAGGGGGGAGCCGGTATTGTTAGCACATCGATCGGTCACCGCAATCGCAGGATGCGCTCGCCTGCCCGAGCGCCGGCAGGTGGATCGTTTTTGTGGGTTGAGCAGAGCGAAAGCTTGCAAAATCGCGCGCAGACACGAAACCCGATCGGGTTGTTGGGGTGAGCTTGACCCGATCACGTAGGTTGGGGTGAGCTTGCGAAGCCCAACAGTGAGTAGACCCGCTCGCGTGGGTACTCAGATTCGCGACTACTTGGTGACTCGGCGGATCATGGATGTTGGGGTTCGCGGCGCTCACCCCAACCTACGTTGAACACGCTGCCCGATAGAACTCGGGGTTGTTGGGGTGAGCTTGCGAAGCCCAACAGTGAGTAGACCCGCTCGCGTGGATACTCGGATTCGCGACTACTTGGTGACTCGGCGGATCATGGATGTTGGGGTTCGCGGCGCTCGCCCCAACCTACGTTGAACACGCTGCCCGCATGCGCTTTGGCGGCGATAGAAGCGACTTTTTCAGGGACGACTAACGTGGAGTGGGATTCAAAAAAGCACGCCGGCGGGGAAGGGGCCCAACCGGCGCGGGCGTTGCATTGTTGCTCGTTATTATTGTTGGGGACTAGGCACGGACTTGCCGATAATCTTTGATCATCCCGGCCATGCGATCCTTGATCTGCAATTTCTCTTTTTTGAGATGCTCTAGATCAAGTGGCGGCACTATGACTTGTTTGGCATTCGCGTCCTGGACTTGCGTCTTTAGCGTGCCGTACTTGTCGTAGAGCCGACGGAACTTTGCACTGTCGAGTATCAACGCGTCAACGGCATCCTGATCGAATTCGAACATGCGCCCCCCTTGGGTTAGAAAGGATTGACATCTATCCCCTCTAAGGCTAGCCCACGCCCCGCTCGGCTTCAAGTTCGTATGCTGTCTTGATTTTTTAAGTTAATCTCATGATTTGTATTACTTAATCATTAAAAATAGGATCAGGAACGGCCCCTTTCCCGGGACGGTTTTAGGAAAGATTGACGATTATTGTCAGATTTCTCTGAAACGGTCGGTCGCCTCGACCAATTCGGACACGATCCCCGGCTCGAATGCCGCATGGCCGGCGTCGGGCACCACCACAAAACGGGCCTCCGGCCAGCGTTCATGCAACGCCCAGGCCGTGGCCATTGGGCACACCACGTCGTAGCGCCCTTGCACGATCACCGCTGGCAGATGGCGGATGCCGGCGATGCCGTCCAGGAGTTCAGTGTCCGTGTGAAAAAACCCGCGATTGACGAAGTAATGCGCCTCGATGCGGGCGAAGGCCAGGGCGAAATCGTCGTCACTGAAGGCCTCAATCTGTGCCTCGTCAGTCAACAAATGACTGGTCGACGCTTCCCACCGACTCCAGGCGCGCGCCGCCTCAATCTGGATGGCCCGATCTGCGCTGGTGAGTCGCCGATGATAGGCCGCGATCATATCGCCGCGTTCCGCCGCCGGAATGACGGCTTCATACGCGGCCCAGGCCTCCGGGAATAGTGCGCTCGCCCCGGCCTGGTAGAACCACTCGAGCTCCCAACGGCGCAGCGTGAAAATGCCACGCAGCACGAGTTCTGAGACCTGTGCCGGATGGGTTTGCGCATAGGCGAGAGATAACGTCGAGCCCCACGATCCGCCGAACAACTGCCAGCGTTCGATCGCGAGGTGATCACGGAGTCGTTCCATGTCCGCTACCAATGACCAGGTCGTGTTGCGTTCAAGCGATGCATGCGGGGTAGAACGTCCGCAACCACGCTGATCGAACAGGATGATTCGATAGGCCAGAGGGTCAAAAAAGCGTCGCATCCTGGGCGCCGTACCACCCCCTGGTCCGCCGTGCACGAACAGGACCGGTTTGCCGCGTGGATTCCCACTTTGCTCGTAGTAGATACGATGCGGTGGATCGACCGCAATGAAGCCGGTGTCGAAGGGATCGATAGAAGGATAGAGATCGCGCATGGGGCTTGTCGCTCGGACTGGTCGAGCGAGGTTAATTCAACGTACCATGCCGCGGCAACGTACCTTTGCGATCCGCTGACGTTTCTGCACCCCATGATCCAAGCGAACTCTGCTGAGCACCTGCTCTTCATCACTGGCCGCCTCGCGCAACGCAGCCTCACGCGGGTGCTCGCGGAACTTTCACCGCGCGCGTTTACCTACGAGATTCGGGTGCTGGGGGTGGCGGTCGCGGCCTTGCTGACGGTTGATATGATCGCGCGACGTCTGGGGGACATCGGCTCTGCCGCGCGGGTCATCGTGCCCGGCCGTTGTCGCGGTGATCTCGCCGCCATCTCTGCACAGTTCGGCGTGCCGTTTGATCGCGGCCCGGAGGAACTGAAAGATCTGCCCGCTTATTTCGGCGCCTCGCGCGGCGCGCGCGATCTGTCGCGGCATGCTTGCCTGATCTTCGCGGAAATAGTCGATGCGCCACATCTCACCCCTGACGCTTGCGTGGCCCGCGCGCTGCGTTATCGCGCGGATGGCGCCGATGTGATTGACGTGGGATGTTTGCCGGCCACGCCCTTCCCGCATCTTGCCGACTGCGTGCGGTCACTCAAGGCCGCAGGCCTCCTGGTCAGTGTCGATTCATTGAACACCGAGGATCTACTGGTGGGCGGACGCGCCGGCGCCGATTACCTGTTCAGCCTGCACGAAGACACGTTATGGATCGCCGATGAAGTCCCCGCGACCCCCATTCTGATCGGCCGAGAGCCGGGCGAACTCGCGGCACTCATCAGAACCGTCGAACGCTTCCAGCCGAGTGGACGACCCTTCTTCGCCGATGCCATCCTCGATCCGATCCATCACGGCTTCACGACGTCCATCCTGCGCTATCACGCACTGCGCGAGCGCTTTCCGGATATCGCTATCATGATGGGCATCGGCAATCTGAGCGAACTAACGCACACCGACTCGCTTGGACTCAATACGCTGCTCATGGGTATTGTCTCGGAGTTACGGATTGGGGCGGTGCTCACCACCGAAGTCAGTCAGCACTGCCGGACCGTCGTGCGTGAGCTCGCCCACGCGCGCCGCGTGCTCTTTGCGGCGCGCGAAGAAGAAATGCCACCACGCCATATCGACGAAGGCCTACTCGCCTTACACGAGCGCAAGCCGTTCCCTTATGCGCCCGAGGAGATCACCGAGTTTGCGCAGGATGTGAAGGATTTGAATTTCCGGATCCAGGTTGCCACCGATGGGATTCATATCTACAACCGCGACGGGCAGCATATCGCGGCCGACCCTTACGATTTATTCCCGTTCCTCGAGGTGGCGCAGGATGGTGCGCACGCATTCTATCTCGGCCTCGAACTTGCGCGCGCGCAAATAGCGCTGCAACTCGGTAAGCGCTACGACCAGGATGAGGAGCTCGCCTGGGGCTGCGTGCGTCCGCGCCCGGTCAGCGATAAGCGCCATTTCGCGGCTGAGCGCAGTACCGTGCAGGCGCGCAAGGCGAACAGGCGTAAGCCGAAGTCTGAGGGGTAGCGTAAGCCGCGATCACTACGCCTCCAGCGCCCTTGCCAACCTGGCATCGAGCCCCTGTCATTTTCATGCATGACAAGGGCTGGAAAGCACTCAAGGCGAACGCAAGCTGGTGTGCGCCGCCTGATCAGGCGGTAACGAAGCCCTCATAGCCGCGCGCCTTCACCTCGTCGCAGGCCTGGCGGTAGTTGGCGACGCCACCGGCGTAGGCCAGCAGGCGCCGTGGCTTACCGACGATGTTGGAGCCCATGTACCAGGAGTTGGTCTTCGAAATCAGCATCATGTTGGCCAGCTCGTCGTGGTGTGCGACCCACTTGGCTTCCACTTCGGCGCTCGGCTCGATCGAGCGGCGGCCCTGGTCGCGCACGAACTGAATGCACTCGGAAATCCAGTCCACCTGCTGCTGCACACAGGTCGGCACGTTGCAGAACGCCGCAGCCGGTGAGAACGGGGCCATCGTCATGAACAGGTTCGGGTAGCCGTGCACCTGCAAGCCCATCGTCGTGCGCACGCCGTCGGCTTCCCAGGCATCGCGCAAAAGCACGCCGTCGCGGCCGCGGATGTCGGCCTTGGTCAGCGCGCCAGTGCCGGCATCGAAGCCGGTCGCGAAGATCAGGATGTCGATCTCGTGCAGGCCGGCCGAGGTCTTGATGCCGACCTCAGTCAGGCACTCGATCGGCGTCGCCCGGATGTCGACCAGCTTCACGTTGTCGCGGTTGAAGGCCTCGTAGTACTTCGTCTCCAGCGGCACGCGACGGGTGCCGAAGCCGTGGTCGGCGGGGACGAGCATCTCGGCGACCTTCGGGTCGTTGATGCGCGCGCGGATGCGTTGGCGCACGAATTCCGAGAACTCGGCGTTGACCTTCTCGTCGAAAAACACGCCCTGGAAACTGCCGATCCAGAAACTCAGCGAGCCGTCGTCCCAGAGTTCCTGCATCCTGCTGTGCCGCTCCTCGGGCGACAGGGTCAGGAAATCGCGGCTGTCGAAGTCGAAATCGAAACCCGCGAAGGTGCCCTGCACGCGCTGCTTCAGCGCCGGGTACTGGGCACGCAATTCCGCGCGCGCCGTATCGTCGTACTTCGGGTTGCGCATCGGGATGGTGTAGTTCGCGGTGCGCTGAAACACGGTGAGATGCCCGACCTCGCCAGCGATGGTCTGAATCACCTGAATGCCCGTGGCAGCGGTGCCGATCACGCCGACGCGCTTGCCCTTCAGGTCCAATCCTTCCTTGGGCCACTGCGCGGTGTGAATGATTCGACCCTTGAAGCGCTCGGCACCCGGAAACGGCGGCACCATGGGCACCGACAGGCCGCCGGTGCCCATAATGAGGAACTGCGCGCTGACCGTCTGGCCGTCGTCGGTGGTCACCGTCCAACGCTGGGTCGATTCGTCGTAGCTGGCGCCGGTGACCCGGGTCTTAAACTGGATGTCGCGACGCAGGTCGAACTTGTCAGCCACGTGGTTGAGGTAGCGCTCGGTTTCCGCCTGCCCGGGAAAGCGCTCGCTCCAGTTCCACTCGTTCAGCAGATCCTCGGAGAACCAATACTGGTAGATGTAAGCCTGAGAATCGACGCGCGCGCCGGGGTAGCGGTTCCAGTACCAGGTGCCGCCGACGCCGGTGCCAGCCTCGAACACCTGCACTTGCAAGCCTTGATCGCGCAGCTTATGCAGCGCATACATCCCGGCAAAGCCGGCGCCGACGACGACGGCATCTACGGCCTTCGGTGCTTGTGTAGCTTGTGGCATCCCGGTGGTCTCCTCGATTGAATGGTTAAGTCTTGGATTGGACACGCTGGTGCGTGAAAAGGCATCACCCGGTCAGGCATTGTCGGGGGTTCCTTCGCGTCTCTGCTCTTCACGGTCCGGCTCAGCTCGATCGCCTGAACCCAAGCAGGTCGGTCGAAATTTACCGCCCGATCTCCGCTCTCACAAGCTTTTCCCGCCACCGGGCTTACCTTCATCGCGGTGGCGCACCCGCACTTGTGATGTTGATGTTCTTGTCACATCCCACTGATACGGTGCGAAGTTGTCCTGCTTTTCACTTGCGGCAATTTTGCAACGATGTCAGTCGCCTATACTGTCCGAGCGCATCCGACTGATGCGGAGTTGCTTATGAGTATCATCAATCCCCACATCCGGTTCGTTTACGAGGATTACAAGTCTTTGCCGGAATCCATGGCAAAGCGCTATGAACTCCTGGACGGAGAAATATTGATGGTTCCAGCACCGACTACGACACACCAGTTCCTATCGCGCAACGTCGCCTACCTGCTACACGGGTTTGTACGCCAACATGCACTCGGAACGGTCTTATCCTCCCCGATCGATGTCGTGCTCGGAGAAGGCGACGCACGCGAGATCATACAGCCCGACGTTCTCTACGTCAGTGTCGCGCGAGCCAATATCATCCTGGTACAGGAAATCCGCGGCGCTCCGGATCTCATCGTCGAAGTATTATCGCCAGGCACCGAGACACGCGACCGTCATTATAAAAAGCATCTCTATGGCCGGTATGGTGTGCCCGAGTATTGGATCGTCGATCCGGTCAGCGAAACGGTAGAGGTGTACCAATCTTCCGGGGCTAAATTCGACGACCCGAGGATTTATCGATCCGACGATAGGTTGAACTCAACGCTGTTTATCGGTCTCGACATCAATTTGCGGGAAGTATTCCACGTTCGGTGAGGAAAAGCGTTGTGCTGATTTCTGATCGCCGATGGTGCGTTTGCGTGCCGAGTTCCGGTGCCGGCGCTCTGATCGTTTGAGTATTTTGAATCCGCATTTATCCCCCTCGCGTGTGATCAGTTAAACCAAGCTCGGGCACGGACTGCACGTCTTCGCGATAGACAAGTTTCGGGCAAAATTCGGAACACGCTTAAACCTGGAAACGGCAGTTGACCGCTAAACAACGTGATTTTCGCAGTCTGCTCCGTGCCTGGATGGTGAGGCTCTTTGCGTTAAATCCGCAGTGCCTTCTCTAATGCGCGGTAAGTTTCCTCCGGACGCTCTTCGAGCATGCCGTGGCCGCATTCCTCGATCAGCGCGAGTTCCACCTGCGGGAAGTGTTGCATGAAGGCGCGCGCCGCTTTGAGCGGCGTCATGCGATCGCGCTCGCCGAGAATCAGGGTAACGGGGCATTGGATTTTCCGCGCCATCGTTTCGCCCTGCGTATAGGTATGGCAGGCGTTGAGATCGGCGTACAAAACCCCGGGTGCGGCGCGCTCGACGAGGCGTTGAATGGGCGTAATGATGCCCATGCCAGGGACCGCATTGCCGCCAATCTGCGCAAGATGGTCGTGGCCCCAGATCATGAGCATGTCGATCGCGGCCTGCTCGTTACGCAGGGCGGCGTCGAGCAACGGCTTGCCCACCAGCATGGGATAACTGAAGCCGAGTAGCGCAACGGAGCGGGCCAGAGCTGGCGTCGCGGCCGCCGCGTGCAGACACACCAGTGCGCCCATGCTGTGACCGGCAAGCGTCGCGCGCGTCACGCCAAGGGCGGTCAGGCAGGCTATCAGCCACTGCGCGAGCGCTTCGATCGTGGCCAACGGCGCGCCCCCAGAGCGGCCATGCCCGGGTAGGTCAAAGGCGAGAACGTTATGGCCGTTCCGCGCGAAGTAGCGCGCAAAGAGCGTCCACACCGTGTGGTCCATGCCCGCGCCGTGCAGGAAGACGACCGTCGGTTTGGCCGCCTCAAATGCCACCCCGCCGTTCGCATAGAACACCTCGTTTCCGTTCAGTTTGAGCTGCATGGTGTGGCCCTCACGCCTGCGAGCGATAGAGCGCGCGGCTCAGATCGTCGAGCAAGTCCTGCGGATCTTCGAGCCCGATCGAGAGCCTGACCAGGCCTTCTGCGATCCCGGCGTTGGCCAATGCCTCGGCGTCGAGGCGCGCATGGGTGGTGCTCGGCGGATGGATGACGAGGGATTTGGCATCGCCCACGTTGGCCAGATGCGAGAAAATCTGCAGGGCCTCGATGAATTTGCGCCCCGCCGCACGCCCGCCTTTGAGTTCGAAGCTGAAGACCGCCCCCGCACCGAGCGGTAACAGGCGCTTGGCGAGTGCGTGATCTTCGTGGTCGGGCAGGCCGGGATAGGTCACGCGCTCCACAACTTCTTGGGTCGTCAGGTATTGCGCGATCAGTTGTGCATTCGCGACATGGCGTGGCATGCGCAGCGGTAGGGTTTCCAGTCCCTGCAGAAAGTGAAACGCCATGGTGGGACTCAACACTGCCCCGAAATCGCGCAACCCTTCGAGCCGCGCGCGCGTGATGTAAGCCGAAGGTCCAAATTCCTCAGTAAAATCGATGCCATGCAAACCCGGATCCGGCTCTGTCAAACGCGGGAAACGACCAGCGGCTTCCCAATCGAAGCGACCGGCATCCACCACGCAACCGCCGATCGCGACCCCGTGACCGCCAATGAACTTGGTCAGTGAGTGGACCACGATATCCGCGCCGTGCGCGAAGGGTTTGAGCAACACTGGCGTGGTCAAGCTGGAGTCGATCACGAGCGGGAGTCCCGCGGCATGGGCGATCGCCGCGATCGCGGGGATATCGAGCACTTCGCAGCGCGGATTGCCCACGGTTTCAGCGTAGATCAACTTGGTTTCCGGCCGGATTGCCGCCGCGAAATCGGCGGGTTTGCGCGGATCGACCAGCGTGGTCGTCACCCCAAAGCGCGGCAGGGTATAGGAGAAAAGATTGTGCGTTCCCCCGTACAGGGCGCGCGATGACACGATATGCGACCCGGCATCGACCAGGGTCATCACGGCGAGATGAATAGCCGCCATGCCACTCGCCGTCGCAATTGCGCCAACCCCTCCTTCGAGCGCCGCAATCCGTTCCTCAAGGACCGCGACCGTGGGATTGGCGATGCGCGAATAGATGTAGCCGGCGCGCCCCGAAGTGAATAGGCCCGCGGCCTGGGCCGTATCCTGAAACACGAAGGAGGTGGTCTGATGGATGGGCACCGCACGGCTTCCGGTCGTGGGATCCGGTCGTTGGCCGGCATGCAGTGCCAATGTGTCAAAGCCCAGAAAGCGCGGGCCGCTCATGGTGTCGTCCTCGGCGAGAAAAGAGGCGTTATGGTATTCGATCGGGTGGGTTCATATGGGTTCGAGCGCGAAAATCTTCGCCCGCACCGTGCGCCGATATTCGCGCGGCCCGACCGCCAGGGCACGCTCGAAAAGTCGCGCGAAATGTCCGTGATCAACATAACCAACGCGATAGGCAATCTCCGTGACGCTCAAGTTGGTCGAGGCTAACAGTTCTTTGGCGACCTTGATCCGTTGCTGCTGCAGGTAGGCCAGGGGCGACGCACCCGTTGCTTCGCGGAAGCGACGATCAAAACTGCGCGCACTCAAGCCGAATTCGCACGCCAGCGAGACCATGCGCAGTGGCTCCTGCAGACGCCGTTGCATCGCGAGTTGCACTTCGACGATCAGTTCGTCGGTGTGCTGCAGATCGTCGCCCTCCAGAAACCGATATTTCTCAAACGGGCGCCGAATTTCATGGGAAAAATTGCGTTCCACGTGACTCGCGACGGCGCGACCGTAGAATTTTTCGATTAGATGCACGGTAACATCCGCCATCGCATTAACACTGGCCGCGCAGAACAGCGGCCCGGCCTGGGTGATGAAGTACTGGCGCTTCAGCTGCACGCGCGGATAGTCGCGCGCGAACTGCGCGAAGTAATGCCAGTGCGTGGTCGCGGATTTGCCATCGAGCAGGCCGGCTTCAGCGAGAAAACAGCAACCCGTGCCCACTGCGGCAATCAGGGCGCCGCTTTCGAACTGCCGCCGCAGCCACGGCTGTAGCACGCTCGCGCGCTTGAGTACCGGGCGCGGATTGCGCCACAAGGCGGGCAGATAGATCACCTCGTAGACCGTGTTCGCGTGCAACTCGGCGGTGGGTGCAAGGGCGATTCCGGCCTGGGTCGCGATGGTCTCGCCGGGATGCGCCGCCAGCAGGTCAACCCGCAATTCGTCGGCCGCACGGCTACGCCCCGCCGCAGTACTCGCCGCAGCCCGCCACATCTCGATCGGCAGCATCGCACTCGCCGCGAGCATGTGATCAGCAAGCAGAATCGCCAAACGCATTCGTCACTCCTGTCTCAGCTTCTAGCCTAGCCCATATGGCGTGTATCACCAATATTTTGGCGGATACCCCCACTTTATTCTCGAACGCAACGTCTAGAATGCGGGGCCTCGGTCTTTTTCAAGCGCCTTAAACGATTTTTTGGAGTATTCATGACGCGATTGCCTGTGATCGTCGGCTTTGGCGGAATCGGCGCTGCCGGTCGCTCCTCCTTTCACCACGCTTACCGTCGCACCGTCCTGGACAGCCTGTCGGAGGGCCGACGCACCCAGACGCTGCGCGCGCTCGCCGCCATGATGGGTCTCGCGAAGTATGACCACGGCGCGTACGTCACGGCCAACGGCGCACCGATCGCGGTTGAGGACATTGCGCCACGCTTTGAGTCCTACATCCGCGAGCACACCTTGATCCGCCAGCTTGAACGGCAATACTTCGACGGCGACCAGATGTCGGTGCAACTGAACTTCGAGGTCGGCCCCGCAGCGGGCGCGCCAGTCGTGTTTGCCACCCGCAGCGAGGAACTCCCGGTCCCCCTACCAGACGGTTGGCGAGTGATCAGCCGAGGCGACGAACTCACGCACATCGAACTCACCAAGCCGACCGATTTCCGGATCGAGTCCCATCGCAAGATCGCCGTGCAATCTGCCGGCCAGCTGCCCACCGGTTTCGATCCTGCCAAGCTCTACCCGTCACGCTTCCATCCGCGCGGGCTGGTCATGACCATCATCGCCGCCTCCGATGCAGTGCAATCAGTCGGCATCGACTGGCAGCGAATAATGTCGTTGCTACGTCCCGATGAAGTCTCTGTCTATGCCTCGAGCGCCATGGCCCAACTCGATCAACACGGTACCGGGGGCATGTTGCAGGCTCGCCTAAGGGGCGGTCGCGTGAGCTCCAAGCAACTGCCGCTCGGGCTCAATACCATGCCTGCGGACTTTGTGAATGCCTATGTGCTCGGCAATGTGGGGTGTACCGGCGCGATTGCGGGTGCCTGCGCGAGCTTCTTGTATAACCTCCGCCTCGCGGTTGAGGACATTCAGTCGGGTCGCCGGCGTCTGGCGGTGGTGGGCAACGCGGAAGCGCCGTTGATACCCGAAGTCATCGAGGGCTACCACGCGATGAGCGCGCTCGCGACCGATGACCAATTGTGCAAGCTCGATGGCACTCCCACGCCCGATTACCGTCGTGCATGCCGCCCATTCGGCGAAAACTGTGGCTTCGTGCTCGGTGAGTCGGCGCAGTACTTCGTGTTGTGCGACGACGAATTGGCGATGGAACTCGGCGCCGAGATCCACGGCGCAGTGCCGGACGTCTTCGTCAACGCCGACGGCTTCAAGAAATCAATCTCTTCGCCCGGCCCAGGCAACTACATCACGCTGGCCAAAGCGGTGGCCGCCATGCGCAGCATGCTCGGCGATCGCGCCGTGCGCGAACAGAGTTTCGTGCAGGCACACGGCTCGAGCACGCCGCAGAATCGGGTGACCGAATCACGCATTCTCGATCGGGTTGCGCGTGCGTTCGGAATTCAAGAATGGCCGGTCACCGCAGTCAAGGCGTTTCTCGGGCACTCGCTCGCCCCGGCGAGCGCAGACCAGTTGGTGAGTACGCTCGGGGTGTTCGCGCACGAATTGCTGCCCGGCATCAAAACGACCCGCGCAATTGCGCCCGACGTCTATCAGGAACGCTTGCATATCGCGCTCCAGGATTTGGATCTCAGCGGCCGCGCAGAAGTGGCGTTCCTCAATTCCAAAGGCTTCGGCGGCAACAATGCGACGGGTGCGATCATTTCCCCGCGCCTCACCTATGCCATGTTGCGCAAGCGCTATGGGGCAGCGCGTTTCGGTGAATATCAGGCACGACGGGAAGCGGTGCTGGCGACGGCCGCCGCCTATGACGAAGCTTGCTGCCGCGGACCGATGGAGCCGATCTACAATTTCGGCGCATCCCTGATCGACGAAGACAAAATTGAGATGAGCACAGAGTCGTTGCGCCTACCGGGGTTCGCGAATGCGATCGATCTGCGGCTGCCGAATCGGTATCCGGATCTCGTGTGATGACTGAACCCGGCGCACGCAGCGATACGGATCATTGTTTCGTCTGCGGCCCTGAAAATCCTCACGGACTGCGGATCACCTTCAGGCTCGAGGATGGCGTGTGTCGTGGCGCCTTTACGCCCGCGCCCCACCATGGCGGCTTTGCTACCGTTACGCATGGCGGCATCGTGTTCAGTGTGCTCGATGACGCGATGGCCAACTGGCTGTTCCTGCAGGGCGCGCGCGGCTTCACCGCGAAATGCGAAATTCGCTACCGCGAACCCTTGCCGGTCGGTACGCCCGTCGAAATCGAGGCACGCCTCAAACTGCGTAAGCGGCGACTGGTCGTGCTCACCTCGAGCGTAAAACGGAGCGATAACCAACACGTCGTTGCCGAGGCAGAGGCAAGTTTTATGCTGGAAGACTTCGGACCTCTCGCAGATCCCGGCGTATGAGCACACCAGCACCGCCAATCAAACAGTGCAGCGTTTGCGGTACGCAGTTCGAATGTGGCGCCCAGCGCGAGCGCTGCTGGTGCCAGAATCTACCACCACTGCGCACCGATCAACTCGCCATCAATGTGGACTGTCGCTGCCCCGCGTGTCTCGCCGAGTTATTGCGTGCGGCAGCATGCTTGCAGCCCCTCCAGAACGGCACCTGAGACAAAATGGGGACAGATTTATTTTCAACGAGGTTCCATCTTCGAAGCATTTGATCTCGGTGGACGGCCGCACGCTCGGCGGATGATTCGCCGAGCGGTAATGGAGGCGATCTGCTCCGAAAATCGCTCGTCTCCCGTCAACTGCCCCCGCTGTACGGCGCTCCGAATCAGGGGCCACTCAAACTCGACCACCGGTAGTCCTCGGCCGTCGCAACGATGCGCGCGCGGACCGGGTTAAGCGGTGCCCGTCAATGACAACGGAAACATTTGCCTCGCTGGCAACGCAGCATCGGCGTTAGATACCGTTTCCATGATCTCAGCGCTTCATGGGTTGCTGCGCACGCGCTGCCACACGACATGGGGCGTGACCTGGGTGCCGTGTGCGGCAAACGATTTACTCGTTAACGTAAGCGTGTCGCCGTTCAGTTCGTAGAACCGTATCTGATCACCGCCGAGCCAATTTGGGAACAAGCTGGCGGTGACATGGTGGGTGAGCTTGCGTGCTGCGGTATCAATGACGAAACTGCCGTAGTACGCAATATAGCCATCGTAGGCCGCGACCTTCTCCTGCGGTGTGCCAGCATACAATTCCGCGGTTTTAAACGTCGCACGTTCGCCGTGCATGATCTGCGCCGACATCAAACCGTCGGCGGTATAGGTGAGACGCCCCACCGGGTGTTCACCGAAGGGGCGGTTCACACTACCGTCCTGACTCCGATTCTCCAAACTCACCAGATCCCAACTGCCGATCAGCGACACAGCGTCGGATCCTGGGTTAGCCGCGACCGTCAGCGACCAGACCGCGGCAAT
>JAYTEX010000301.1:0-3150 GCA_043734785.1 Pseudomonadota bacterium
GTAGGCTTGCCGGATGAACAGATGGGCAATTCCGAGGTCGGGCACATGCACCTCGGCGCTGGCCGCGTCATCTACCAGGATTTCACGCGAATTTCGCAAGCGATCAAGACCGGCGAATTCTTCACTAATCCGGTGCTGAAGACTGCTTGCAACGCGCTCGCCGCCAGTGGGCGCGCGCTACACATTATGGGCTTGCTGTCACCCGGGGGCGTGCACAGTCATGAAGCGCATATTGTCGCGCTGCTAGAACTCGCGGCGTACACCGGGGTAGGGCAGGTTTTCATACACGCTTTTCTCGATGGCCGCGATACGCCACCCAAGAGCGCGCGCGCCTCACTTGAACTCATCGAAAGGCGCTGCGCGGCACTTGAGCTTGGCCGCATCGCCAGTATCGTGGGACGCTACTTGGCCATGGATCGCAACCAGAGCTGGGACCGTACTCAACAGGCCTTCGAGCTCATCATGAACGGTGTAGCGCCCTACCGTGCGACAACGCCGCAGGCAGCGCTCGAGGATGCGTATACACGCGGCGAGACCGATGAATTCGTGAAGCCTGTCGTGATTCATGCCGACGGTTCAGCACCCGCCCTGATTGAGGATGGGGACCTCGTCGTGTTCGCGAATTTCCGCGCCGACCGGGCGCGGCAAATCACGCGCGCGATGACGGATCCAGACTTTAATCACTTTGCGCGAGGCCGGTGGCCCCGGCGCACCCGATTCGTGGCGATGACGAACTACAGCGCGCAATTTAAGCTGCCGGTGGCCTTTCCCTCCATTGAAATCCACAACACTTTCGGCGAACTCTTGGCGCAGCAGGGCTTGCACCAGCTACGCATCGCCGAAACCGAGAAATACGCGCACGTGACCTTCTTCTTTAATGGCGGCGAAGAACAACCGTTTGCTGGCGAAGACCGGATACTCGTGCCGTCGCCGCCGGTCGCCACCTACGATCTGCAACCGGAGATGAGTGCGCATGAAGTGACCGATCGCCTATGCGAAGCCATCACCAGTCGTCGATACGATGCCATCATCTGCAATTACGCGAACGCGGATATGGTCGGGCATACCGGCGATTTTGCGGCCACCGTGGAGGCCATCGAAACCCTCGATCGCTGTCTCGGCCGCTTACGCGCGGTATGTACGGAGACCGGGATGGAAATGCTGATTACGGCCGATCACGGTAATGCTGAGCAGATGCGCGCACTTGATCCCGGCAATTGCGCAGAACCCCACACCGCACACACCAGTAATCTGGTGCCGCTTATTTACTGCGGCCGTCCGGCCGAGATCGCCACCGGCTGTCTCAGTGATATCGCGCCGACCCTGCTGTCACTGATGGGACTGCAGCAACCAGTCGAAATGACCGGCGTACCACTGATCAAATTGCGCGCTGACGCGCACGTCGAGAACCCTGCCTGAAACACACTGCCTCAGCCGCCGCTTGCGGGAGTGCGCCTGCTACCGGATCATGTCGGCCCAATCTTCATCACCCATCTACGGTCATGAATCCCTGCGTACATCATTGCCTCAAAGGCGGGTCACTTCATGCTTGAGCGTCGCCTCAGATCGTTAATCCTGCTCGTGCTGCTTGGCACGAGCCTCGCCGCGAGCGCACAAACGCCGGTCCCTGCTTCACCCGCGCAACCCGCCATCCCGCCTGCGCCCACTGCCGCGGTCCCGGCGCCCCCTGCGGCAGTGCCGCCAGTCACCGCGGATACTGCGCCTCTGCCACTGGACGAAATCCGCGTGTTCGTTGAGGTGTTTCACAAGATCAAGCGGGATTATGTGGAAGTGGTCAGCGATAAGCAGCTGCTCGAAGATGCCATCAAGGGCATGCTTGCCGGGCTCGACCCGCATTCGAGCTACTTGGACACCGAGGAATACACCGAATTACAGGAAGGCACGACTGGTGAGTTCGGGGGGCTGGGGATTGAAGTCGGCACCGCGGATGGGCTGATCAAGGTCATTACCCCTATCGACGATACGCCGGCCAGTCGCGCCGGCATCCTCGCGGGCGATACCATCATCCGGCTCGATGGTGCTCCCGTACGCGGCATGTCGAGCAACGATGCGATTAAAAAAATGCGCGGCAAGGTAGGCAGCAAAATCGAGTTGACGATCGTGCGCGAAGGTCTCGCCAAGCCGCTCGACATTACCATCGTGCGCGACGTGATCAGGATCCAAAGCGTGCGCAGCCGCGAACTTGAACCTGGCTTCGGCTATGTACGAATTTCTGCATTTCAGGGTCGCACGGGTGACGATTTGGTCGACGAACTCGAGAAACTCAAGACCGGCGCGAACGGCTCCCTGAAAGGATTGATCCTCGATCTCCGCAACAATCCGGGCGGAATTTTGGGCGCCGCGGTCGCGGTGGCTGATGCATTCATGGACTCGGGAAAGGTGGTCTATACGGAAGGACGCGTCAATGATGCCAAACTCGAATTTTCAGCCACCCCACCGGATCTTATTGATGGCGCACCCTTGATCGTGCTCGTCAACGAAGGCTCGGCCTCCGCTTCGGAGATCGTGGCGGGTGCGCTGCAGGACGCGAAACGTGCGGTGTTGATGGGCCGAAAGACCTTCGGAAAAGGCTCGGTGCAAACGATCCTGCCAATGAACAACAAGGCAGCCATCAAGATTACGACCGCGCGCTATTTCACCCCGAATGGACGCTCGATACAGGCGCGGGGCATCGAACCCGATATCACGATCAACAAAATCAAGGTCCAGGCCGAAGAAGGTGCTGATACCCGCACGGTCAGCGAGGCACAGCTCGAGCGCCATCTCAATAACCCCACCCAGCACACGGGCGATAAGGATCAAAGCAAGTCAACGGCGCCAGGGTCATCGAGTGGCGAGGCCCGCGGTAAGCTCGCCACGAATGACTACGAAGTCTATGAGGCACTCAATCTCTTGAAGGGTATGGCCTTGCTGAAAACGCGCACCGCGACCACCACACCCTAACGCGGCGCGCTCCACCGCTTTGAATGCTCAGGTTTCCCGCTGGGGTTTCAATGCGATCAGTAAGGCGGCGAGGCCCAGCCCACCCAGGATCCAGGTGGCAAGCGGCAATCGATCCCAGTGCACACTGATCCCCTGCTGAGCGCCACCGCTCAGCCCGCAGGCCAATAACAAGCCGACGCCCACCAC
>JAYTEX010000302.1:0-3458 GCA_043734785.1 Pseudomonadota bacterium
TTCAATCTGCTAGGCAGCTCACCGATACTGCTCTGTTTGTGGCAGACGCGGCAGGGCCGGTACCCGAGACGCGCGCCGCGTTGCCTCGGTTGAGTCACAGAACCGTCTTGCGACTTTCATCTGCGCGCAACACAGCTTCGCTATGGTTTGTGCGTCACGCGGACAGCGGCCCGTCTACCCGGCTCTACCATCCCGCCGCACTGTACCGCTGACCACCCACGGGGGTTCTGGCATCGGCCAGAACCCTCTCTTTTTTCTTTTGGTACGAGCAGCTCGCGATGGATTGCCCTTCAATCACCACTGAGCAGATCGAACTCGTGCAGCGCACATTTGCGCAGCTCGCGCCGATCAGAGATCTGGCGGGAGATCTGTTCCACGAAGAGCTGTTCGTGCTGGTGCCCGAAGTCAGGACGCTATTGGGCACCGACGCCGCGGCCCACCAGCGGCTTTTCATGCAGACCTTGCAGTGCGCCATACAGGATTTAGCGGGCGACGTGACCTGCAGCGCGTTGGAAAATCTGGGCCGCTGGCACGAGCGCTACGGCGTGCAGCCGATCCACTACAGGCCTATACAGGAAGCCCTGTTATGGATGCTGTGCCAGACCCTCGGCGACGCTTTCAATGCCGAAGCGCGCAGTGCCTGGACGCACATTCTCAGTAGGTTGGCGCGCGTGATGAAAGAGGCAGCCGCAGCAGAGCGGCTCGCGCTGACCTTACTCTAGACGCCCGCGCGCGCGGCGCATAACAACACGCCTAGCAAGAAACTTGACCACAGCGGTAGCGGCACTTTTTGCGCACTGATAGCGTACAACGCGTAGTCAATGATCAAGGTTGGGGGATCCGCAACCGCGCTGGATTCACGGCTCAAGATACGACGCGCGGTTTGTGAACGGCCATCTTCCGGTCCGAGCACTGCCCACCCATGGTTGGTTGTCGGGTCGACATGCCACCCCTGTAGGTCTGCGACCAGCGTTGGCGTAGACGAAAAAGTATAAGGCCCGCCTGACACGATAGTCGTGGTGACGGATACACTCGTTGAGAAGTCACCGCCAAGCGCGGACCACTCGATGCGAGGAATCGCAGGTGGGTTGCCGTAGACGCGGTACTGCCAGGTAGCGTCCATCGCGGTCGCCAGCGCCAATCCGCCACCGGTGGCAAACGATGACCCTTCGTCCCATCCGCTGAACACGCGGTGCAGCACGGCGGTATCGACGCCGGAGCCCGCGCACTTCTTATCGATATAAAAGCGCAGCTGCGCGCTCATGATCTGCGCGCCGACGGGCAATGCAGAAAGATCGAACTTCAATAGTGCGCGACGGCGACCTCCCGCAGTGGTTCCGATAAACGCGAAAGGGCCCGCGCCGTTGGAGAAATTAACGTCGTCCTCGCTCAGGGTGGTATCCCGCAACGGCGTCAATACGAGTTGCTCTGCCGGCGTCTCCGCAGGCAGGCCGAACGCGACGGCCAGTGCTAAAGCATACGGTGCCCCGGTCTGCGATTTCACTCGGTATCCCTGACTTGGCAAACTGGGGGTTCAAGGCAAGGGATCGCGCGATCCCTTGCCGAGCCCCGATCCATCAGCTAAATAATGGCGCGGCGCCGACGCAGCCGGGCACCCAGAGCGGCGAGCCCACCCAGCATCAATGGCAGTGCCGCAGGCACCGGTACGGCACTCAGGTTGTCGACGACGAAGCCATCGCCCGAGACGCGCAGTGCGACGATATCTGCCGTGCTGCGGACGAAGCCCCGAAACAGCGCGGCGTTAGTGCCGAATGGATCATTGAAATCCACCGCGAAGGTTTCTGTCTCCAGAATTACGGCACCGGCACCGAGCGCTTCGATGGTGATTAAGCCCGACACCAGTCCGTCGTTAAAGATGCTGAAATCCGCACCCACGCCATTGCGTGCGACGCCGAAATCAAAGGTCATGCTGCCGACAAAGCCTTCGGAGGTGGTCGGTATCGAAGACAAATCACCGATCCCGGCGAACTTGTTACCGGCGCCCCAGGTCCCATTGTCCATTAAGTCAACGCCGAAAGCCCCGATCGTCGAGAGGACCGTGGAAGTGACGACCGCTCCCGCATTCAACGCCAGTGGCGCTTTAACGACACGGCCATCGAATCCCTGGAAATCCTCGATAACGGAAAATCCAGCGTTACTGGTCACCACGGCTGCTTGCACGGCGGCTGCTTGTGTGGACACGGTGATCATGCTGCTGGCGAGCAGCCCCGTGCCGATAAGATTCTTGATATTCATGTAAGTTTTCCTCGCATTTATTTCAGGACCGCCGCCGAATGCGGCGGCCCCGGGCTCAGGTTTGCATCGATCCAGATTGGTGATTTTCTCAGGCGCCGATCACCCCACCGTCGGTACGGGTAATCACCAGCACCGAGGAACGCGGGCGGACATTGGCGTTGACCGGCTGCACCACATTGTTGATGACTGCCAATGGCTCACCCGCGCTGTTCTTATCAAACTGACTTTGTGGCCAGTGGCTGAACTGAGTGGGATTCGGAGCCAGCGAGTCTTCACCGGGATGCTGGATGCCGACGAACATGGTCTTGCCATCCGGGGTATTGATGACCCCCGTCACTTCGCAGTTCCGCGGGCTGGTTAGAAAACGGCGGATCTCCTTGGTGTTCGGATCGGCGCAGCACATGGCATTCGCACCGATGTTGGCAAAATCTCCGCTAGCGTCGCCGGGCTGATCGGTCTGAATCCAAAGTCGACCGAATTGGTCGAACCAGAGGCCGTCCGGCGCGCCGAAATCAGCGCTGCCGTTCGCCGTGTCGTTGATACTACCCTCGTAGATCTTCTTGTTAAAATTCGGGTCATTGGTCGCAACCCCGATGAAGTTATCCTTGAGGTAGTTTGCTGCAAGCGTCTTGGTGACCGGCACCTGCGTATCGCCGCAGATCGTGAAGATATCCCACTCGAAACCGGTGGCGGTGACGAAGTTGTCGTCTTCGCGCCAGCGGATGATGTGTCCATAGTCGTTGTCGGGTCGTGGATTCGCGACATCGACTGGTGGACGCGCCGATCCAGCGCCCGTCGTGCCGTTCGGGCTGTTCGAGGAGATAGTCCCACCTCCTCCGCGACGATTATTGTTGGTCAGCGTGCAGTAGATCTCGAGGGGATGCTGAGCGTCATAGCCCAACGGACCATTGCCGAAACCGTCGCTGTAGGTGCGCAGTGCCGTCCATTCCGGGCGATCCATCATGGTCGCGCTGACCGCGTCTGCCGCCTGGCGCGTCTTGATAAGAATAAGTGCCTGAACCTCGGCGTCGTTCGGGTTGGCCGTGCCTTGCGCGGATGCACCGAATTGCGTGAGTTCGCGCAGCTTGAAGAAACCTCCGTTTCCGTTGGAAATGACCGATAGCGTGTCCGGCACCAATGCAAGCCACTGTCCTCGGAAAGTCCCGTTACTGGCACCTGTGATATTCGTGAACTTCGCGACA
>JAYTEX010000303.1:0-3174 GCA_043734785.1 Pseudomonadota bacterium
TCCATTCTCGCGCAGCAGTTCGGCCAGCGGCAGGTGAAGCGTGACAGCCACCTGGCGCAACAGAAGCACCGAAATATTGCCGCGGCCCGCTTCCAGTTCCGCGAGGTAACGTTCGGAAACGGCGGATTCGCCTGCCAGGGCCTTGCGCGTCATTCCGCGCCGCAGGCGTGCGTCCCGCACTTTACCGCCCAGGCGCGCGAGGAAATCCTCGCCCGCTGTGTTCGGTTTCGAATCGCGTGCGCCCATGGGTGCCCTCCGTAAATATGCATAATAATGCAGATATTTATCTAGCACTGCATGATATTACATCCCTCATCATAGTACATAATGCCGCGAGATCAACTCCCGTTAGGTTTGCAGCGGAGGAAAGCGATGCTGGTACTAAATATACTGGTGGGAACGCAGACGGGTGTCGCGCAACTGGTCGCGCAGGAGATCGAGTTGAGACTCGACGGCGGCGACGTAGGCGTCAGGACGCTGCTGATGGACGACATCGACGCGACCGTATTTACCAATGGAGGTGTCTTCCTGATCTGCACGTCTACCTACGGGCAGGGAGACGTCCCCGATGGCGCCAGGCCGTTCTACGATGAGTTACTGAGCAAGCGGCCTGATCTTTCGAATGTGCGCTATGGACTGATCGGGCTGGGCGACAAGGGCACGCACGCCGCAACGTTTTGCTTTGCGGCGAAGAAATTCGACAAGATTCTGGGTGAACTGGGGGCGGTGCGAATTGGAGAGCCGTTGTACAACGACTCCAACACGGAATTGCCCGAGGATGAAGCCGCGCAATGGATGGAAAACTGGTTGACGTTATACCGAAGCGAACTTGGCGTGAGGGTATAGAGCCAACGCATTAACGTACCCCACCTTAGCGAGCGGGAAAAGTGAAAGGCGGTGCGTGTGGGGAGAGGTTATTTGGTGACCGGGTAACCCGCCTTGGCGATGCTCTTCATGTACCGAGCCCAGAAGGTCTCCTCGAAACTCCACAGTTTGCCAAGCCCATTAAGCTTGTCAGCGGACCAATCCGGGTCAGTCAGTTTGCACTTTGCCCAGAATTCATGCGCACGCTCCATTTCCCCAAGCTCAGCATAAGCAGCAGTGTATTTCTGCAGGTTTTCGACGATCCCCGGATTCTGGTGCAGATTTAGAACCTCAATCGCTTGCGCGTACATGCCCCTGCGGTATAAATCGTAGAACAGCGTACTCGGGTACCAACCCGCAGCCGATTTGGCGTTGAGCTCGTGTGCCTTGGACGCCATGCTGACGCCGCGTTCCCAACGACCATGAATTGCGACCAGGAATCCGAGCGGAGACAGAATTTCCGGGTCGTTAGGAGCGAGTTCTACCGCGCTGCTCGCTTCCCCTTCGAACTGCTCGAATTGTTTATCGAAGTAGTATCCGAACGCGGCGGCCAGATGTGCGTACGGGTTCGACGGGTCCAGCTCAACTGATCGGATCGCGTTTTCCTTGATCTCGCGGGGCGGGGCATCAGTCTTCTCGTACCGGAAGATCCATCCGATCAGCGTGATCCAGGCGTAAGTCTGTCGCGCACGGGCGTATGAGGGATCAAGAGCAATGGCTTTCTGCAGATCGGCTTTGGCTTTGGGATAGGTCGTGGGATTCCACCATTCCTGCAGCAAAGTTACGCGAAGCACGTAGTCATAGGCTTTGAGCTGGTCTTCCGACTTGCGGCCCACTGCTTCCCGCGCGACTGTTTGGAGCGCCGATGCCCTACCTCCGGCTATGCTCCCGGAAATCCTGTGAGCAATTTCCTCCTGGACTAGAAAGATGTCGCGCAAATTCCTGTCGTACCGCTCGGCCCAGATGTGGGCGCCAGTCTGAACATCGATCAATTGCGCGGTGATGCGTACTTGAGAACCGGATCGGCGTACGCTGCCCTCAAGAAGATATTGAACACCCAGCTTGCGGCCAATTGCCGGGACGTCCACGGCCTGCCCCTTGAACTGGTAGGTGGTGTTTCTCGCGAGGACATACAACTCCCGAAAACGCGCAAGTTCGGTAATGATGTCCTCAGTCAACCCATCGGCGAAATACTCCTCCTTGGGGTTATTGCTCATGTTGACGAACGGCAGTACGGCCACCCGCGGCCCAGTCGGCATGGCGAGGACCGGATCGTGAGATGTCTGGTCTGCGTTACGGTTAGTGGAAGGAGGAGTCGGGGATCGAGTCTGTTGCCAGGCGACGAATCCGGCGACCACCGACACCAACGCTACCCCTGCGAAAATCCCGGCCCGGCGCAGTGTGCGGTCGCGAAGCGGCTTTGGCTTCGGCATCCAATCGAGCGCGGCGTGGTATATGCGAACGGGCTTGGCGATATTTTTGACCGCCTGCTCGCCTGCGAACGTGAACGGCACGCGTTGCTTGCCTCCCACCTGTTCGAAGACCGTGCCGGAGATGCAGACACCACCGGGATTCGCCAGTGTCTGGAGACGGGCGGCAATATTGACACCATCGCCGTAAAGGGCGCCGTTTTCTTCGATGACGTCACCCAGATTCACTCCGATGCGCCATTGCATGCGACGGTTATCCGGACGATGCCGGTTACCCTCAAACAGTTCTCCCTGAATTTCAACTGCGGCGCTCACCGCGGCCCTCGCACTGGGAAACTCTGCCATCAGCGCATCGCCGATGGCATCGACCAGTCGACCACCTTGTGCAGTGATATGCCGCGCCATAACCGCTTTGCTTTCGTGCAAAGCAGCGACTGTGTCTTGCTCGTCCTCGCTCATCAATCTCGAGTAGCCGAACACGTCGGCGCTGAGGATCGCTGCCAGCTTTCGTATCTGTGTCACGGATATCCCGCTGGACTTTTGGTTTGGACCGCTGCTTGAAATGGGCAATGGCGCAATGGATTCCGCAGTCTATTCACATCCAACAAGTACATCAACAGGCGTTTCGAGTGAAGATCGGACGGGGGTCCTCCACGCTCTGGAACGCGTCGTCGTGGTATCTTCTGCCACTTCAATAAACCGGTAAACGTTCGAGGTCACGGAGAGCGGCGTGTCAGGATTTAGTTCGGCCGACCACAGCGTCAGTCCCCCCATCGTCGGTATTCCGCGCGACTACAACGCAGCGCACGATCTCGTCGAGCGTAATCTCATCGCGGGGCGAGGCGCTAAAGTCGCGTACATCGACGACCACGGTCGCTAC
>JAYTEX010000304.1:0-11928 GCA_043734785.1 Pseudomonadota bacterium
CGCCGTCGGTGACGACGATCGCAGTGCCCACTATCCCGAGCAGGATCCCGCCCACCATTCCGCGACTCAGACGTTGTCGATACCACAGTACATCAATCATCGCGATCATGATGGTGATCGTGGAAAAAATCACGTTCGCACGATTCGCTTCAGTATGTTCTACCCCCATGAAGACCAGCACGTTGTGCAGAAAGACGCCGGTCAAGCCAAGCAGGAGAAAGGCACCGAGGTGTGCGCGCGAAATCTGCGCACGTTCGCCACTGGCGCGCAGGAAAACCCACAACACCGCAGTGGCAACCAGAAAGCGGCCAAACGCCAAGGCATAAGGTGCGGAATATCCGGCTAACATACGCCCGAAGATTGGCGTCAAGGCCCAAAACATCGTCGCGCCGATGAGCTTGAAGTGAATGATCGCGGGCGTGGACATCGTTGCCGTTATCCAGCATGCCACGGATATAAGCAATCGCGGGCAGCGAGTTGATTGCAAGCTTAGCGAGGCCATCACGGCACGGTGGCTTATGTTTTCAACGCACCCCCGGGCCCGCGCCTTGGTAATTGCGCACCCGCCGCTTACTATACCGACTCACTACATAAAGGGGCCGCTTGATGACTAGCTTCGGCGTGTGCATGTTTCCAACAGAGTATTCCATTCAACCAGCGGCGTTCGCGCGTGCAGTTGAGGAACGCGGATTGGACTCTGTTTTTTTTCCCGAACACACGCATATTCCGACCAGCCGCAAAACGCCCTGGCCAGGCGGCCCGGAACTTCCCAAACAGTATTCTCACACGCATGATCCTTTCGTGGCCCTGGCTGCCTGCGCCGCAGTCACCACGCGCATCAAGCTAGGATTCGGCGTCTGTCTCATTGCGCAACGCGATCCAATCGTCACGGCCAAACAGGTTGCCTCGCTCGATCTGATCTCCAACGGCCGAGTGATCTTTGGGGTCGGTGCCGGTTGGAATCAGGAAGAGATGGAGAATCACGGCACCTTATTTAAATCCCGCTGGCCGGTGCTGCGCGAACGAGTGCTTGCGATGAAGTCTATCTGGCGCGACGACGAAGCCAGCTTCCATGGCGAGCACGTCAATTTCGAACCGATCTGGTCCTACCCGAAACCCGCCCAGCGCGGCGGTCCGCCGATCTGGCTCGGCGCCAAATCGAAATTCATCGCCGCACGCATTGCGGAATATGGGGATGGCTTCATGCCTATCTTCGGTCGTGAAGGCCAGGCCAGCGTTGCCCAGTTGAAGGTTGAATGCGCTAAGTTGGGGCGTAATTTCAGTGAAATTACGCTGGCTTCATTTGGACCGCCCGCCACCGAAGCCGCGACCGCACAGTGCATCGCTGAGGATTTTACCCATCTCATCTATCTCGTCCCGTCCGCAGAGCCCAGCAAGGTGCTGCCCAAACTGGATGAACTGGCGGCACTCGCCACGCGCATGCGACGCTGAACGCATTAGCCGGTCTGGTGTGCGCCAGGCGGAAAGCGCGGATCGCGGATTTGTTTGAAGGTGATCACGCTACGCTCCGGGTCCTCGAGCAAACACGGTGAACCGATCATTAGCCAGCATTGCCCGCCCGCCCGTGACTGGACCGTGTACACTGGCCGCCCGATTGCGCCGTGCGAAAACGCCTCGCGTGTTGACGGCGGATGACGCTCCGCACCGCGCAAACGGGCGAGAATACCGAGACGAGCGGCCAAAAAACAGGCGAGCGCCGGCATGGCGCCCACTAAGGGGAGAGCAGACCATGAAGCGCAGTGACCAGCGTATTCTCACCACCCATGTCGGCAGCTTGCCGCGCGCGCGCGCGCTATCCGACCTCTTGATTGCCGACGAAGACAAACAAACTGTTGACCATCCGACTCTCGATCGCCTCGCTCGAGAGGGCGTCCAGCATGTGGTGGGCCAACAGCTCGCCAGCGGGATCGACATCATCAACGACGGTGAACAACCCCGGGTCGGTTTCCAGACCTATGTCGGTCAACGGCTCGAGGGATTTGGCGGTGTCAGCCAACGGGAACCCTTCAAAGATTTTGCCGACTATCCGGATTTCAGGCAGATTTGGCTTAATCGCGGCATGGTGATGTCAAAAGTCTTCGACGCCCCCGCCGCCATCGGCGAAGTGCGCTACAAGGATCTCGCGCCTGCCATTCGCGAGTGCGATTTGTTCGATGAGGCGCTCCGGGCCCATGCCGGCAAAGTGGTCGAGCCATTCATGACTGCGGCCTCGCCTGGCATCGTCTGCACCACCATGCGCAATGGCGGCCATTATGATTCACATGCGTCTTACCTGCGCGCGGTGGCACGTGAACTCAAGAAAGAGTACGAACTCATCCACCAGCGAGGGTATGTGCTGCAGCTCGACTGCCCGGATCTCGCGATGGAACGGCATGGCATGTTCCAACACAGCACACTCAAAGCGTTCCAGGAGGCAGTGACGCTGCATATTTCGGCCATCAACGAAGCGTGTGCCGAAATTCCGGTCGACCGCATCCGGCTACATGTGTGCTGGGGCAATTATGACGGCCCCCACGATTGCGACGTGCCACTTGAAGATATCCTGCCGATCATCAGCGAGGCGCAGGTCGGGGCGTTTTCCATCGAGTTCGCAAATCCCCGGCATCAGCACGAATATGCGGCGCTGAAAAAATATCCGCTGCCCAAGGACAAAATCCTCATTCCAGGCGTGATCGATTCGACGGTGAACTACATCGAGCACCCACAGGTGATCTGTAATCGCATCCTGGAAGCCGTGCGCGCGGTCGGCGACAGGGAACGCGTCATTGCCGGGGCTGATTGCGGATTTGGCACCTTTGCGGGCTGGGAGATGGTCGCGGCGAGCGTCGTGTGGAAGAAATTCGAAGCCATGGCAGAAGGCGCCA
Source organism: Pseudomonadota bacterium (assembly GCA_043734785.1). GTDB lineage: Bacteria > Pseudomonadota > Gammaproteobacteria > CAIKBL01. The sequence goes on from JAYTEX010000304.1 coordinate 2,886, forward strand.
AGCTCGCGTCGCAACAATTGTGGGGATAACGATGCAACACCTCTATCAGAAAATCAAGGAAGACCCACGCTTCCACGAATTGGAGCGCAAACGTCGCGTCTTCAGCTGGACCTTGGTCACCGTTGTGCTAGCCAATTGCTTTTGGTACATCTTCGCCACTGCGTTCTACCCCGAGCGAGGCTTTGCCAGATTCTGGGGGACCCCTATCGGTGAGGGATATGCGACCACCTGGGGAATCGTGATCGGACTATCGCAGACAGTGCTATTTATTGGCTTAGTCGGACTTTACATCTATCGCGCCAACACTGAATTCGACGTCTTGAAAGATGCCATTGTCGCTGACGCAAAACGCGCCGCCGGAGAAACAAAATGAAATTACGCGCTTTTGCAGCGTTACCTGTCGTTGCGGCGGTACCGATGGCGACATGGGCCCAGGCGGCAGCGGCGGCGCCACCCAAACTGAACATGATCGCGATCGCGATGTTTTTAGTCTTCGTAGTGATCTCGCTAGGGATCACCTTCTGGGCTGCACTGCGCACTAAATCTACCAGCGATTTTTTAGCTGCCGGCGGGCGCATCTCCGGTTTTCAAAACGGGCTCGCGATTACTGGCGACTGGTGTTCGTCCGCCGCACTCATGGGGATTGCCGGGCTCATTTATATGAAGGGTTTCGACGGTTTAATTTACTCCGTCGTGCCCTTCGGAGCGTGGCCGCTGATGATGTTCTTGATGGCCGATCGCTTGCGTAATCTCGGCAAATATACCATCGCGGATATCGTGTCCCTGCGCTTTGCGCGGGTCCAGATTCGAACGTTAATCGCGGTGTCTAGTCTGGTGTTCGTGGTGGGTTATCTGATCGTACAACTGGTCGGCGCAGGGACCTTGATCTCGAATCTGTTCGGCCTCCCCTACGCCACTGCGGAAATGGTTATCGGTGCGCTGATCGTGGTCTACGTGGCCTTCGGCGGCATGATCGCAACGACTTATGTGCAGCTCGTTAAAGCCGTGTTGCTGTTGTCCGGGGCGACCTTCATCTCGTTAGCGGTGCTGCACCGATTCGATTGGTCCCTTGATGGGCTCTACGCCGCAGCGATCACCCATCACCCGGCCAAAGAAGCGATTATGCAACCCGGCACCTTGTTTCCGGACCCAGTCTCAGCGATTTCCTGCGGCGTCATGCTGTTATTCGGAGGCGCGGCGATGCCGCACGTGCTGATGCGATTCTTCACCGTGCCGGATGCGAAACAAGCGCGACGTTCGGTGTTCTTTGCGGCGAGCTTCATCGGCTATTTCTACTTGCTCACTTTTATCATTGGCTACGGTGCGATCGTATTCGTCATGAACGATCCGCAGTATCTCGATGCTGTCACCGGCGCGATTCGGGGCGGGCCCAATATGGCCGCGATTCATTTATCCGAAGCCATGGGCGGGGACTATTTCCTGGGCTATATCGCGGCCGTCGCGTTCGCGACGATCGTCGCCGTGGTCGCTGGCCTAACGATCGCAGGGGCCTCGGCGATATCGCATGATCTTTACGCCAATATCTTCCGCCATGGCAAAGCGACCGACCAAGAGGTCGTTAAAGTCTCGCGGATTTCAGCACTCGCGTTGGGCGTGGTAGGGGTTGGCCTCGGGATCGCGTTCGAGGGCCAAAACATCGCGGAACTGATCGTCATTCCGTTCACTGTCAGTTCCTCGGTGTTCTTCCCTATCCTGTTCTTGTCGATGTATTGGCGGGGGTTAACCACTACAGGCGCAGTCGTCGGGGGTTGGGTCGGACTGGGCTTGGGGATAATTCTTTTAGTCCTGGGGCCTATAATCTGGAGGGATATTCTGCATCACTTGGAGCCGATTTTTCCCTATAAGCAACCAGCGCTGTTCACGATCATCGCGTCGTTTTTAACCATGATTGTGGTCTCGAAGTTGGATCGGAGTGAGCGGGCGAAGCGCGAAATCGCTGAATTTGACGACCAGTTCGTGCGCTCGCAGACCGGCTTGGGTGCCGAGGCCCCTGCGGTACATTAGAAAGCTACGGATGCATGACCTCTACGCGAGTATCGATCGAGACCCGAGCTTTCATCGCTTGCAGCGTACGCGCAGTCGTTTTGCGTGGTGCCTGGCCGCGGTAGTGCTTGGTGCCTACTACGGATTCATTCTCATCATCGCATTTCGACCAGCGCTTTTTGCGCGCAGTCTGTACGCCGACACGGTGGTCACGGTGGGCGTCTCCTACGGCCTTGCAATCATCGTACTCAGCATCTTGCTGACCGCTTTCTACGTGTGGCGGGCCAATCGAGAGTTCGACCATCTCAATCAAAGCATCCTTGATGAAGCCATCAATCGCACACCACGCTAGCCTTTTATCACTCGTTTTAATTCTGTGCCCGAACACCGCCTTCGCCGCAGAGCAAGGAGTGAATCGGATCGCCGTCACGATGTTTCTGGCCTTCGTCGCCGTGACCCTCGTGGTGACTTTCTGGGCCGCGCGCCAAACGCGTACGACCAAGGATTTCTACGCAGCGGGGGGACGGATTACGGGCTTTCAGAATGGCCTTGCGATTGCGGGTGACTTCATGTCTGCCGCCACTTTCCTAGGCATTTCCGCGTTGATTTTCGACTATGGATTCGATGGCCTGATCTATGTGATAGGCGGGGTCGCGGGCTGGCCCATCGTGCTTTTTCTGCTCTCCGAACGTTTGAAGAATCTCGGCAAGTTTACTTTTGCCGATGCGGTGTCGATCCGTCTGCGCGCCACGCCGATGCGCTGTCTGGCGGCGACTGGTTCGCTGTTCGCGGTGTTGCTCTATCTGATCGCGCAAATGGTGGGAGCTGGCAAGCTCATCGAGTTGCTTTTTCATATTCGCTACGAATACGCGATTTGCACGATTGGCGTGTTGATGGTCTTGTACGTGAGTTTCGGCGGCATGATCGCAACGACCTGGGTCCAGATCATCAAAGCGAGCCTCCTGCTCGCTGGCGGCAGCGTGCTGGCCTGGTTAGTCTATCGGCAATTCGATTTCTCGTTCGACCAACTGTTGCGCGCGGCCATGGCGAATCATAAGCTCGGCACCGACATGCTGCGGCCCGGAAATCTGGTGCACGATCCGATTTCGATAATATCCCTGGGCACCACACTGGTATTGGGGACGGCTGGTTTGCCGCACATCCTCATGCGCTTTTTTACCGTGCCCAACGCTGCCGAAGCACGCCGTTCGGTGTTCTATGCGACCGGATTTATCGGTTACTTTTATATCATCGTTTTTATTCTTGGCTTCGGCGCGGTGGCGCTGGTGACCCCCGAAGCAGGGTATTTCGAACCCGGTACCGCCAAGCTGATCGGGGGCGCCAATATGGCCGCGATTCATCTCTCTCACGCGGTGGGCGGCAATGCGTTCCTGGGTTTCATTTCCGCAGTCTGCTTTGCGACGATCCTGGCGGTGGTCTCAGGCCTCACGCTGTCCGGGGCCTCCGCAATCTCTCACGATTTATACGCCAATGTGTTCCGGCCAGGCGCCAGCGAACGAGATGTGGTGCGCGTGTCCAAGATTTCGGCACTCGTGTTGGGGGCGATTGCGGTCGGACTCGGGCTCGTGTTCGAAGATCAGAATGTTGCCTACATGGTGCTGCTCGCGTTTTCAATCGGTGCAAGCGTGAATTTCCCGTTGCTGTTCCTGGCCATGTACTGGCGGGATCTGACGACCCGTGGCGCCCTGATCGGCGGCTGCCTCGGACTGGCGATCGCGGTAGGTGGCATCGTGTTCGGGCCCACGGTATGGGTTGAGGTGCTGGGCCACGCCACACCCCTCTTCCCTTACAAATATCCCGCCTTATTTGCGCTGGTGGCCTCTTTCGCGGGCAGCATTCTGGGCTCGCTGACCGACCGGAGCGCCCAGGCGAGCGCAGAGCGCGCAGCGTTTGCCGCGCAATACGTACGCTCGCAAACAGGCCTGGGTGCTGAAGCCGCGAGCGTGCATTGAAGATGGCATCAAGAACGCTGCGCTTAGTCAAAAAGCGCAGCGAATTCTGCGTTCAAAGCGCCGCAGAGATCCGTTTCTATCAAATTTTTGTGATCTCTGCGGCCAATCGACGTTAGTGACCTAGCGCTTGAACATCCCGATCAAGGTGGCCTTCTCCAGGGTATGGAAATTCAGGTAAAAGCCCACGATTGCGGCCGAGGTATCAGAGGTGACTGGCAGTTGTGCAAGACTGACGGCATGCAGCGTAAAGCAGTAGCGGTGCACATTGTGCCCTTCCGGAGCGCAGGGCCCGCCATAGCCCGGTTTGCCGAAGTCCGTGCGTACTTCAAGCGCGCCGTCCGGCATCTTACCGCTCGTGGGATCACCCGCACCAAGCGGCAGTGAAGTGACGGTGAGTGGAATATTTGCCACCACCCAGTGCCAGAATCCACTCCCCGTCGGCGCATCTGGATCGAAGCAGGTCAACGCAAAACTCTTGGTGCCTTCCGGCACATTCGTCCAGCTCAGCTGCGGCGACAAATTGTTGCCCTGACAACCGAACCCGTAGGCTTCCGATAGCACGTGCGGCGTGCCCAGAAATTCGCCCTCTTTGAAATTTTCACTGGTGATGATCAAACCCATGTTTCCTCCTCGTCATTTTAGATGGCTTTGATTAGCCACGGAGAACACCGAGAGTTTTGGATTCCTGGGTCGACTTTCTCCCCGCAACGGCTTCCACAAACACCGGCACGGTGTTGCGTAAAAACACGCATCGAATTCTTCAGTCGAAGCGACTGCAGAAATCCCTTTCTATCAAGTCTGCGTGTTCTCGCTATTCTCCGTGGCTAATCTTCTCGTTCAGTGCGTGCGCAATGAGGCAAGCACTTCGTCCAGCATTTTTTTCGCATCACCGAACAGCATGCGGTTGTTCTCTTTATAGAACAGCGGATTGTCGACCCCTGCGTAGCCCGAAGCCATGGAGCGCTTCATGACGATCGAGGTCTTCGCTTTCCAAACTTCCAACACGGGCATACCCGCAATCGGGCTGCTGGGATCTTCTTGCGCGGCGGGATTTACGATGTCGTTTGCGCCGATCACCATCGCAACGTCGGTGGCCGGAAATTCGTGATTAATTTCGTCCATCTCGGCCACGATGTCGTAGGGGACTTTCGCTTCTGCGAGCAATACGTTCATGTGGCCGGGCATGCGGCCTGCCACCGGATGAATCGCGAATTGCACATCGACACCGCGCTCCCGCAACAGTTTAGTGATCTCGAACACCGTGTGCTGAGCTTGCGCGACAGCCATTCCGTACCCAGGGACGACGATGACCTTGGATGCGTTCCGCAGAACTTCCGCGGTGTCCTCCGCGCTGATCGGCTGTACCTCACCCTGTGGGCCCGCTGCGCGGGTGACCACCGTGCCACCGCCGGTGCCGAAACCGCCAGCAATCACGCTGAAGAAGTTGCGGTTCATCGCCCGGCACATGATGTAGGACAGAATCGCGCCCGAGGATCCGACCAACGCGCCGATGACGATTAGCAAGTCATTGCCCAGCATAAAGCCGGTCGCCGAAGCGGCCCATCCGGAATAGCTGTTCAACATCGAAACCACGACCGGCATGTCAGCCCCGCCGATCGCCATCACCATGTGGATGCCGAAGGCAAGCGCGATACCGGTCATCAACAGCAAGTAGAACGTCCCGCCGACACCCGATTCCACGTTCAAAAAGAGCTTGCCAATGAAGATTACCGCGATCAGTCCGGTCAGATTCATCAGATGCCGTCCTGGCAACAACATCGGCTTGCCGCCGATCCGCCCGGATAATTTGCCGAACGCGATCACCGAGCCTGAGAACGTCACTGCGCCGATCAAGATGCCGAGAAAGATCTCGATTTCGTGAATCGTCGCCTCGACGCCCGCGAAGTGCACCGAGCTGTCGCGGAAAGTCGCGTAGCCGATCAACACGGCTGCAAGCCCAACCAGGCTGTGCATGAGCGCAACCAGTTCTGGCATCTCTGTCATCTGCACCTTGTAGGCGGCATAGAGCCCGACGCTACCGCCGATCGTCATGGCGATCAGAATGGGCCAGAGCGAACCGACCCTCGGTCCTAGAATGGTCGCGACGATCGCTATCACCATCGCCGAGATCCCATAGAAATTACCGCGCCGCGCGGTTTCTGGGTTGCTCAATCCGCCGAGACTCAGAATGAACAGAATCGTCGCAACAATGTAGGAAACGGTGACCAGACCTTCGCTCATGATCTACTCCGAACGACGAAACATGCGCAGCATGCGCTGGGTGACTGCAAAACCACCGGCCATGTTGACCGTGGTGAGAATAAGTGCGAGGCCCGCCAGTAGCTTCATCAGAACGCCCGGCGCGGAAATTTGGAGCAGCGCGCCAATCGCAATGATGCTGCTGATGGCGTTGGTCACGCTCATCAGCGGTGTATGCAAGGCGGGTGTGACGTTCCAGATCACCATGTAGCCAATAGCACATGCAAGCACGAAGACCATCAGATGCGACATGAAGGCCGCCGGCGCGACGCTACCTAGCCCATACAGCGCGAAACCAGCCATGAGCATAAACAGAGGCGTGCGCAGGCCGGGCGGCAGCCATGATTTCTTGACGGGCAGTGGCAGCCTCGCCTGAGGCGGCGCGGGTGGCGGCGCCACGGATAACGTGGGCGCGGGTGGCGGCCACGTTATCGTGCCCTCCTTCACGACCGTCGCGCCACGAATCATTTCGTCTTGCATGTTCACTGTGATCAGGCCGTCCTTGTTAGGACACAGCTCCTCGACCACCCGTAGGAGATTGGTGGAGTAGAGCTGACTAGATTGGCGGGCCATGCGACTCGGAAAGTCGGTGTATCCCACGATCGACACGCCGTGCCGAATCACGACCTGGCCCGGCACGGTGAGTTCGCAATTGCCGCCCTGCTCGGACGCGAGATCGACAATCACGCTGCCGTCCTGCATCGATTCGACCATGCCAGCGGTAATCAGCTTGGGTGCAGGCTTGCCCGGAATCAACGCCGTGGTGATGACGATATCGACTTCCATACATTGCTTGGCAATCGCTTCGCGCTGGGCTTTCTGAAACCCCTCGCTCATGACCTTCGCATAGCCACCGGCACCGCCGCCTTCTTCCTGATAATCCACGCCGACGAATTCTGCCCCGAGGCTCTTAACCTGATCCTTGACCTCAGGCCGGGTATCCATCGCACGCACGATCGCGCCTAGTCCGTTGGCGGCGCCAATCGCCGCCAAACCAGCGACACCCGCACCAATGATGAATACCTTGGCGGGCGGCACCTTGCCAGCTGCCGTGACCTGACCCGTGAAGAAGCGACCGAAATTCTGCGCGGCTTCAATAACCGCACGGTAGCCCGCGATATTCGCCATCGAACTCAAGGCATCGAGCTTTTGCGCCCGCGAAATACGCGGCACGCTGTCCATCGCGAGGACGGTCACGCGCCGCGCCGCTAGGCGCTCCAAGAGGTCCGGATTCTGCGCCGGCCATAGGAAAGAGATGAGCGTCGCGCCTTCTTGCATCAGATCGACCTCATGGCAGCCGAGCGCCGGATGCGGTTCTGGTGCACGGACCTTGAGAATCAGGTCCGCGCTCGACCACAGCGCGCGCGCATCCTCGAGGATCTCGACCCCGCAACTTCGGTACGCATCATCGCTGAGATCGGCAGCGACGCCGGCGCCTTTCTGCAAGGCGACGGTAAATCCGAGTTTAATAAGCTTACTTGCGACTTCCGGGGTGGTGCCCACCCGCCGTTCATCGGTATGTATTTCCTGGGGGATTCCAATGCGCAACTCTATTCTCCTTGGGTCTGTCGTCACCGTCCTGCATCGCGCGGCGCCTGTCTCCACCAAGAGGTGCTCGAGACACCAACGGCGCAGGCAGGCACCATCGCTGACGGGTACCGCAGCGACTGAAGCCTGCGGGCCTAGCCGCGCTGTAACGTCTGCCGCCCCGCATACTTTACCCGGCCGATGATCGACTGCGGCAAGCGGCCTACATTGTCGCAACTTGCGCGGCGGACTGCCAGCCTGGGCCGGCGCGGGCGCGCCTGAAACGGGGTTTCACCGCCTTCTACAATCCTGTACGCAGACGGCGTGATCATCGCCAGCACTAGACTGAACTTCAGCGTGATGCAAAGCACCTCCAGAAGGATACCACCGAACCCAAAGTTGTCCGTTTAGGCCAAAATAAAGGGTCGGCGCTCGCGCGCGACTCCGATTCGCGCCTATATCTCGCCAAGACTGCAATATTTCGGTGAGCGCTTCTACCCTCCCTGCGAACTGCAGAAGGAGAACCCCCACCTGCGATTCCTGCGTCAGGCGCGGTTGATCCAGCGCCAAGAGTCTGAGGAGGCAAATGATATAGACACGAGCGCTTACCCACCGCCAACGGAGTACGCAAAGATCAGTTGAGACAAGTTTCCGGATGCACGGCGCTGCCGGTTTTTTTAGCAATTCTTCGCGTGAGCTTCCGCTTCCAGAAAACGGAACGTAATTTCGCGTCGGTTGCGCGATCGAACACCTGGGCTTCAGAATAGGCCCCATGCGCCCATAGCTCAGTTGGATAGAGTACCTGGCTTCGAACCAGGTGGTCGGGAGTTCGAGTCTCTCTGGGCGCGCCAATTTTCTACATTGGGGTATGTATCACCTACCCCAAATCACCGTACATGCGACATTGCTGAATAACTACAATCACTTGGAAACGAACGGAATCGATACTGAGGCCTTATCCGAGCCCAGGATCAGGGCCAAACTCGAATTAAATTGACTTAACGTCAGTCGGAAATAATTTCACCGAATTTCACGTCGCGAAAATCGACGCATCGGAATTCATTAATCGTCCCTGAAAAAAACATTCTGCGCGGTGGCAATAGGAAACTGCTCGCATACGTGGCGAGATGATCTTGCGAGATTTGTAGGTTGAGCCGAGCGGAGATACGAAACCCGATCACGTAGGTTGGGGTGAGCTTGCGAAGCCCAACAGTGAGTAGACCAGCTCGCGCGGATACCCGGATTCGCGACTACGCGGTCACTCGGCGGATCATGGATGT
>JAYTEX010000305.1:0-9574 GCA_043734785.1 Pseudomonadota bacterium
TCGCGCACAAATACCGCGACACGGCGCCGCAGGTGGCCTCGGATCCCGCGCGTGGCGATATTTATGTGATCCACGGCATGAAGGACGCGATTCCCATGGGCCTGGTCGCGGCCGCTGGAAAAACGGCAGAAGAAATCGGGACTGCGGCGCGCACCGCGAAATTCGCTGATCTGCATCGCGGTGGCTGGGATCCGCAGGCGCGGATCGGGGATCAGGATCGCGACGGCGTAGCGGCAGAAGTTATCTATCCGAGCGTCGGGATGGTGTTATGCAACCATCCCGATCCGGATTACAAGAAGGCTTGCTTCGACGCCTATAACCTTTGGATCACGGAATTTTGCGATCCGCATCGCGCGCGCCTGCTGGGTGTGGGGCAAACAGCGATGCGCACCCCGGCCGAAGGGATCAGCGATCTGCAGGAAATCAAACGGCTCGGATTGCGTGGCGTGATGATGCCGGGCTTCCCGGTACTCGAGGATTATGATCAGCCGATCTACGACGAGTTCTGGGCTGCGGCCAGCGAGTTGGGTTTGCCGCTCAGCTTTCATATTCTGACCAACAAGGATGGGGTCAGTGGCAACAATGCGCTCGGTCACACGCGAGGCCCGAAGCTGAACGGTTTTATGACCATCATTCGCGGCTGCCAGGACATCATGGGCATGTTGATCTTTGGTGGGGTCTTTGAGCGTCATCCGAAATTGCGCATCGTCTGCGTGGAAGCCGATGCCGGCTGGGTGCCGCATTACATGTATCGCATGGATCACGCCTACGATCGACACCGTTACTGGCTGACGGCGGATAAGTTGTCAAAAAAGCCGAGTGAGTATTTTCGTGAAAATATCTATGTGACCTTTCAGGATGACTGGGTCGCGTTCAAATCCATGGACTTGTGCAATCCACGGCGCTTGATGTGGGCGAACGATTTCCCGCACAGCGACTCCACGTGGCCCCATTCGCAGGAACTGCTCGCGCGGCATACCGCGACGTTGTCGATGGAAAATAAGGAATGGCTGCTACACGATAATGTCGCGGCGCTCTATGGCATTTCGTAGCGAGCGGCGGCCTCGGCAGGCGCCAGGGCGCTGCGCGCACAAAGGCGGGCGTCTTCACCTGCCATCTCCAGGATGATAGTGCTCACCCATCTGCAACGGCTTGAAGCCGAGAGTATCCATATCCTGCGCGAGGTCGTCTCGGAAGTGGAGCGGCCGGTCATGCTCTATTCGATCGGCAAAGACTCTGCGGTCATGCTGCATCTCGCCCGCAAAGCATTCTTTCCGTCGCCGCCGCCCTTCCCGCTCCTGCATATCGATACCACGTGGAAGTTCCGGGCCATGTACGAGCTGCGCGAACGGATGGCGCGCGAGTCCGGCATGGAACTCCTCGTCTATCAGAATCCGGAGGCCAAGGCGCGCGGCATCAATCCTTTTGACCATGGTCCCCTACACACCGATATGTGGAAGACCGAGGGGCTCAAGCAGGCACTAGACCTGCATGGTTTCGACACCGCATTCGGCGGCGCGCGCCGCGATGAAGAGAAAAGCCGCGCCAAGGAACGGATATTTTCGTTCCGCTCGGCCAATCATCGCTGGGATCCCAAGAATCAGCGGCCTGAGCTCTGGCGGCTGTATAACGCGAAGAAAGCCAAGGGTGAGAGCATCCGCGTGTTCCCGATTTCGAACTGGACCGAACTCGATGTCTGGCAGTACATCCATCTTGAAAACATTCCCACCGTGCCGCTCTATTTTTCGGCACTGCGCCCGACCGTGGAGCGCGATGGGCTGCTATTGATGGTCGATGACGAGCGTTTTCGGCTCAAACCCGGCGAGGTCCCCGTGCTGCGTTCGATTCGCTTCCGCACATTGGGCTGTTATCCGCTGACCGGCGCCATCGAGAGTACTGCGGCGACCCTACCCGAAGTGATCCAGGAAATGTTGTTGACCACCACCTCCGAGCGACAAGGGCGTGCGATCGACCACGATCAGGCAGCCAGCATGGAAAAGAAGAAGCAGGAGGGCTATTTCTGAACGCCGTCAACGAATCCTCCTACCAGGCGCACGATTTGATCGCCCAGGATATCGACGCCTATCTGGTGGCGCATCAGCACAAATCCTTGCTGCGTTTCATTACTTGTGGATCGGTCGACGACGGAAAATCCACCTTGATCGGTCGCCTGTTGTACGACGCCAAGATGATCTTCGAGGATCATCTGGTGGCCCTGGAGGCCGACTCGAAAAGATTCGGCACGCAAGGTCAGAATATCGATTTTGCCTTGTTGGTCGATGGGCTGGCTGCGGAGCGCGAACAAGGTATCACGATCGATGTGGCCTACCGTTTCTTCGCCACCGAAAAGCGCAAATTCATCGTGGCCGATACGCCGGGTCACGAGCAGTACACGCGCAATATGGTCACGGGGGCCTCGAGCGCCGATCTCGCGGTGATTCTGATCGATGCCCGCAAGGGGGTGCTCACGCAGACTCGCCGCCACAGCTATCTCGCGCACTTGATTGGGATCCACAACCTTGTGCTGGCGGTCAACAAGATGGATCTGATTGACTACGACCAGGCCAAATATGAGGCCATCGTCGCCGACTATCGCCGCTTCGCGGTGTCGATCGGGATCAAGGAATTTACGCCGATTCCGATCTCCGGTTTTAGGGGTGACAACGTTACCACGCCATCGGAGAACACCCCGTGGTACACCGGCGCGTCGCTCATCGAGCATCTCGAAACCGTCGAACTCGATGTCACGATCGACCAGGGCAAACCGTTTCGCCTGCCGGTGCAGTGGGTCATCCGGCCGAATCTCGATTTTCGTGGGTTTTCGGGGTTGGTCGCGTCCGGACGTATTAAACCGGGTGACGCGGTGCGCGTGCTGCCCTCGGGCAAAACCTCTACCGTCGCGCGCATCGTCACGTTCGATGGTGACCTGCCGGAAGCCGTGGCGGGTCAATCGATCACCCTCACGCTAACGGATGAAGTCGATTGCTCGCGCGGCGATGTGCTCGCGCTAGCCGACAACCCGCCCGAGGTCGCGAACCAGTTCGAGGCGACTCTCGTGTGGATGGCAGACGACGCCATGCTGCCGGGCCGCTCCTACTGGCTAAAGCTCGGCACCCAGCTAGTGTCGGCGCAGGTTCAACCGCCGAAGTATCAGATCAACGTGAACACGCTGGAGCATCTGGCGGCAAAGACGCTAGACCTCAATGCCATCGGGGTCGTCACGCTCGCCACCGACAAGCCCATCGTCTTCGAACCCTATGCCGCGAACCACGATCTGGGTGGCTTCATTCTGATCGATAAGTACAGCAACGGCACGGTGGCTGCCGGCATGCTGCATTTCGCCCTGCGACGCAGTCAGAATGTGCACTGGCAGGCGCTTGAAATCACGCGCGAGGCGCACGCCGAACAGAAGCATCAACCGCCGGCGCTCCTGTGGTTCACGGGGCTGTCCGGCGCGGGCAAATCGACCATTGCGAATCTGGTCGAGAAGCGTCTCTATGCGCTCGGCAAACACAGCTTTCTGCTCGATGGTGACAATGTGCGCCATGGCCTGAACAAGGATCTCGGCTTCACTGAAGTCGATCGCATCGAAAATATTCGGCGCGTTGGTGAAGTTGCCAAGCTGATGACCGACGCGGGCTTGATCGTCCTGACCGCATTTATTTCCCCCTTCCGGGCCGAACGCGAGCTGGTGCGATCCATGCTGGCACCCGGTGAATTCATCGAGATCCACATCGATACTGCGCTCGCTGAAGCCGAACGCCGCGACGTGAAAGGCCTTTATAAGAAGGCGCGCGCCGGTGCGCTTAAGAATTTCACCGGCATCGACTCCCCCTACGAAGCGCCGGAGCAGCCAGAAATCCGCATCGATACCGCGCAGATGACGGCGGATCAGGCGGCGGAGTTTATTGTCGAGAGGTTGCTTGGAAACATCGCTGCGCGTTGAGCTCACTCGGATACTCAGCGTCTCAATGATCGATCACACGGAGTAATCCCCCATGACTCGCATGCGTTTCGGCGCCTTTCTGCCACCGCACCATCTGCCGACCTCCTACAACCCGACCTATGCGCTTCAGCGCGACGTCGAAATCGTGAAACTCCTCGATGACATCGGCTTCGACGAAGCCTGGTTCGGTGAGCATCACTCCGGCGGGGTCGAGATTATCTGTGATCCGATGCTGTTCATCGCGCATGTCGCGGGACAAACGCGATCGATTCGCCTCGGCACCGGTGTGGTATCGCTGCCCTACCACAATCCGCTGTGGATCGCCGATCGGCTTGCGCTGCTCGACCATCTCACGCGCGGTCGGGTGATGCTTGGAGTGGGACCCGGCGCACTCGCCACCGATGCGGCCATGATCGGCATCCAGCCCCATGAGCAACGCGACGCGCTCGATTTCGATACCGATGTTCTGATGCACCTGCTGACCAGCGAAGAGCCGATTACCGTGGAGACTTCGCGTTACAAGTTGGTCGATGCCCGCCTACAGCTCGATTTCTATCAGGATCCGCATCCCGAAGTGGCGGCCGCGGCCGTCGTGTCACCGTCCGGCCCGCGCATCGCAGGCAAGCACGGCATCGGCCTCATTTCGATCGGGGCCACCATGCAGGCCGGGGTCGACGTGCTCGCGATGCACTGGGACGTCGTTGAGCAGCGCGCGCGGGAATTCGGCAAGCAGGCCGACCGCAAGAATTGGCGGGTGGTCGGCCTCATGCATCTCGCAGACACCAAGGCACAAGCGCTCGCGGAGGTGCGCTACGGCATCCGTGAGTTCTGTGATTACCTGCAGCACACGGCCGCGGCGCCGCAGTTGCAGGTCACTGGGAACACCATCGACGAGTACATCGAATGGGCGCTCAACAATGGCTCGACGGTCATCGGCACTTATGATGAAGCGATTGAGCACATCGAGAGTGTGCAAAAACTCTCCAACGGCGGCTTCGGCTGTTATCTGCTGTTCGATCACAACTGGGCGCCGTTCGCCGCCAAGAAGCGGCATTACGAGATCTTCGGCGACTTCGTGGTGCCCCACTTCAAACAGACCAATCGGCGCATGCAGTTGAGTGAGACAGCGCTCCGCGCAGTGCGCGATCCGCTCGCGCAAGCCCAACAGGACGCGATTACGGCATTCCGCGCGCAGCACGACAGGGAGATACGAGCCAAGTTGAAGCCGACCTGACCTCGAGGTTCAGTGCGGCCCAAGCATTCCGACCCCTGTTACTCTTGCAGGGCGCCTTTCATGCGCGTGAAGGCCGCTGAGTCGCTGGCCTCCCAATTGCCGCGCGCCTTGTTGGCGAGCAAGGCCTGTAGTGCCTCGATCCGTTGGCCGTACTGGAAATGGGCCGGGGTGCCGGTCGTCGACATGCGTGCGGCGAGCAGGACGGCGGCCTGTGGGTTGTAACCGCCGCGCTCGAGAATCACCGCGCCGATCCGATCAGCTTGACGCTCCTTGATGGGATCAACCGAGGCCGAGAGCTCACCGACTTGATGGTCTTGCACGCGGGCCTTGCTGCCCCCGAACAGATTCCTCAGCACACCGCCTCTTTTTTTTGCCTGACAAAAATGCCCTGCCATGTGGTGCCCGAATTCGTGCGCCAGCAGGGCTGCGAGTTCAGCTTCGCTCGCCACGAAACGCAACATGCCTTCAGTGACAAAGATGTGGCCGTCGCCAATCGAGAAAGCGTTCAGTTTAGAGTCGCGGATGACATGCGTGCGCCAGTGACGATGGGTTTGCTCACCGGCGCGCACGGCGAGTTGGGTGGCTACTGCCTGCAATGCGCTGCCGACCGGATCACCAGTCGGCCGCAGTGGCCATTGACCGAATATCTTGGCCAGGGTGGCGCTCGCGCGCTGAATTTCCGCCGCACACGCCACGCGCGCCTCCCCGCCGTGCAGCAGGGCTGGCACCAGCACCAGCACCAGCGCTAAGCGGTGCAACGCAGGCGCGCCGCGCCGTGCCGATCGCATCACGCGTATCCGTGCACCATCACTTCGTGACGCGGCGTGCCGGTCACGCCGCTTTGACGATGAAAGTCGACTCCGCCGTGTCATAGGTGGTCCCGGCGCTGACGGTATGTCGAATCACATAGGTGCCGGGGGCCGCTTCGGCCGGAATGTTGACGGGCAGCTTGATGGTGTAACCGCCGGCGGTCTTGGTCGCCGGCGGGCTCTTGAAATCCATCAGTTGCACACCGTCCTTCAGGAGCACGCCGGTGACCGACACCGGGGTTTGGGGTGCGTTCTTTGGCAGCGACAAAGAATAATCGGTGACCACATTCACCACGCTGTTCGCGGTGACCGTTTGGGGCGTCGAGGTGGCAGAGTTGATGTTAACGAACACGCTATCCGCCGGTGCAGCGTAGCCATAGAGTTGTTGGTCCTGAGTTTGGCTGCGGGCGGCCATTTCCTGTGATTCAATCACCTTGCCCGCCGCCCACCCGATCGCGGCGCCACTGAGCGCGCCGATCGCCGCGCCTTGCCAGCCACCGGCTAGGCCGCCGACGAGCGCGCCGAGCGCGGCGGTCCCGGCGCTCGAGTTCTGGGTAGTGGTTGCGCAACCGCCTAATAGCGCGCTACACATCACGGCGGTGATGGCGGTTGTTTTGAACTGCGAAATCATGAGCGTCTCCTCGTGTCATAAATAATCGAATAATGTCTGCGCGAGAACTTAATTGGCGGGCGCCGGTGGCGCCACGTTACCGCGAGTTTCGAAAAACGGATTCCCATTTGGCATGGGCGGCATGGTTTGGCCAAGGGCATTGAGCTTCTCGCCGATGCCGCCGACGGGCGGTGGCTCGATGGCTTCGAAATGGCCGGCGTCATAGGTGAACTTGCCACTGCCAGAAGGATATTCGATGCCCAGCTTCAGCGCATGCGCTTCGCCATCAACGGGGACGTAGGCGCGGAATGTCACCACATAATCGCTTAGGTTAATGTTCTGAATCTCTTCCACAATCTGTTGCATCCGATCATAGGTCTCGCCGACTAGGTAGTAGTTGCCGAAAGAGTTTTTCGACAACGCTTCGAGATTCCTGAAGTGCGCGGTCGAAAGTTTTGAATAGGCCAAGGAATAGATGGGGATCGGAATCGCCATATTGGTGATGCGGCCATTGAGATCTTCGCGGGACAAGGCGCTGCCTTCGTCCCAGCCATCCGAGAACACGACCACCGCACACGACACGATTAAATTGTCGATGTTGGGGCTAAGAGATCCTTGGCCGCTTGCCCCGCACAGTTGCATGGCCGCCGCCACACTGTCGTAGAGGCGGGTTTGCATCCCATCCGCCTGCACATCGGCAAGGCGGCGTGCGATCGCCCCTGGATCGCGCTCGAAAGCAGATACGGGGGAGTAGCCTTCCTTGGTGTCGCGAATGGCGAGCACGGCGACTTCATCCTGCCCCCGCTTGGTATCGATGTAGCGTGCTGCCGCGCGCAGCGCCGCTTCAAACGGCTGTCCGGCCATCGACTTGCTGGCATCCAGCACCAATACGGTTCGGGTGCCAACGGGTTTCTGGCGCAGCGATTCCACCTTGTATTGGCGCTTCATCGGATCGTAGGCGCGGCCCTTCACCATGAGACCGATGTTAAGTTCGTTCAAATTCACCAGCGGCTGTTTGGCTTCATTAAACGTGCGAAAGAACACTTGCACATAGGGATAAAGGCTCGAATCGACGCGATAAACTTTCACGCCGTAGGTTCCCGGCGCAGTGCTTTGGGCCTGCGCGACACAAGCCAGCAGCGTGGTGGCGAGGCATGCCAGCATCGACCAGCGCCTTCCCTGAAAAAAACCAGCGCGCGCTGGTGGGGTGATGGTGACCTGCATCGTGTGCTCCTTTATCGCGTCCGGTAACTTATTCTTGAAACTGAGTATTGGTATTCGCCTTTTGCCAGGCATTGCCCGGCGCGGCACTGGGCGCGTTGACCACTGGCACTGCGGGTGGCGGGGCGCTTTGCGCGGGCGCCGCGTTGGCGACCATGGGCGCTGGCTTCGGCTTGCGTGGCTTGGGCGGTTTCGTAGCCGGCTCTGTGACGCTGCTTTGCCGACGTTTGAGTAATTCCTCCATCGCCGAAGGCCCAGCTGCCGTGGGCGGCGGTGTCTGCGCGGCGGTAATGGTGGGGGTAATCGGTGGCGTGCCAGGTGCGGGGCTGGCGATCAGTGGGGCACTTAGTGCTGCTGCGGGGGGGCGGTGGAAGCGGGCGTCGGCGCGGTGGTGGCAGGCGCCACCGGCGCTGCAGCAGGTGCCATTTCAGCGCTTGAAGCGGTCGCCGGGGCGACCTCCCGTTGCATGAACCAATAAGTCCCCATTACCGCGATTGCCATCAATCCCGCAGCCGCGAGCAGCAACGTTAAGCGGGGGTTGCGAGGTGGCGCGACGCTCGCCTGGTCCATCACCACGGCCGCGCCGTCAGACCCCAGCTTTAACGATTTCTGTGGCGTGGTGGCGGGCAGGGATCGCGTGGTCGTGGCGCTGCCGACCATGATCGTGCGGTCGGGCGCGGCGTACTCATCGTAGGTTTTCACCGTCGGTGCGTCGTAGTCGAACGCGCGGCCAAATTCCTGCACGGTTTGTTGGCGCTCGTTCGGGTTTAACGATAGCGCCTGCAGCAAGGCGCGATCGATCGCCGGGGGAATGCCTGGCACGAGGGTGGACGGTAACGCGATTTCAATCCCTTGAATCCGCTCGCGCGCGCCTGGCGGGCGTTGCGCGGTGAGCATGTAATAAATCGTGGCGCCCAACGCATAAACATCGGAACGCGCATCCGTCCCACTGCCCATCGCCTGTTCAGGGGGACTAAAGCCATGGGTCACCGCGCGCCCCAGGGCGCGGGTCTGTTCCGAATCGATCGCTTCTTTGGCGATCCCGAAATCGATCAGCATCACGCGATCTTGATCGTCGAGCAGCACGTTTGCCGGCTTTAAATCACGGTGCACGATGGGGGGCGTTTGCGCGTGCATGTACGCCAGCACATCGCACAGCTGCCGGACCCAGGGCGCGATTTGGCTGAGTGAGATTTTCTTTTCCGGCGCCGCGCGCCGCACGGTCTCAAAGGTGCGGCTACCGCCGAATTCCAGCACCATGTAAACCATGCCGGCGGTGATTTCACGATCGGTGATGCCCGGAATCGACGGATGATTAAGCTTTGAGAGAATTCGACTCTCATGCTCGTCATACAGGGATTCTGGAATTTCCTTGAGCGCCCAGCGTTTATTGCTGAGTTTCTGATCCTCGACGAGATAGGTCGACCCGAAACCGCCGCGCCCCAGCAGCTGCACCACCCGGTAGCGCTGGTGCACAATGGTCCCCGGGGAGGCGAGCCAGCCGAGTACGCCGTTGATTTCGCCGCTCGGCGACATCTTCGGATACGCAAGTTCCAAACCACAGGGGCATTTGTAGTCAGGTGGTTGAATCGATGTCCGGCGATAGGCGGTGTGACAGCGCGGACACACCTCGTCGCCGCCCACGGGTACCGTGCCCAGCGCGGTCAACGTCGTCTCGATAAGTGTTGGTTCAGTGCGGTCGGAGTCTGCCATCGCGCGGATTAAGCCCCTGCTAGGTTTTGCGATCTTTGAGC
>JAYTEX010000306.1:0-3255 GCA_043734785.1 Pseudomonadota bacterium
CTCTGGAGGCAGCGCGATATCAAGCGTCTGTTTGCCTACTCGTCCATCGAACACATGGGAATCATTACATTCGCTTTTGGCATGGGTGGCCCCGTGGCGAATTTCGCGGCACTGCTGCATATGACGGTGCATTCCTTGACGAAGTCAGCGATATTCTTCACGGTTGGGCACGCATCGCAGAAAGCCGGCTCGCAGTTGATCGAGGATATCCGCGGGCTGATAACCCTAAGCCCAACGATTGGTTGGGGATTGATGCTTGGTTCCCTGGCGATTCTGGGGATGCCACCCTTCGGCGTGTTCGCGAGCGAGTTTCTGATTCTTACCACCGCGATGAAAGATCACACCTGGGCGACACCGATTCTATTGCTGGCGCTCGGCGTCGCTTTCGCGGCAATCTTCGGCAAGGTCCAGCCGATGGTGTTCGGCGAAACGAACGCGCAACGTCTGCCGCATTCACCCGCATTACTGCCGGTTTTCGTTCATCTCGGACTGGTACTGATGTTAGGCGTCTACATTCCGCCTTATTTGGCAAACTGGTACCGCGAAGCGGCCCTTCTCATAGGAGGCCATTGATGTGGCGCTGACGAAATGGTGGTCGAGGACAAGTCCGGTGCCGGGAAGTGCCGGCACGGACGAGCTTGTGGTCGATTCGACAGCGTGGATCGACGTCGCGCGCGACGTGGCGGCTGTCGACGGTCGGCTCGCGGCATTATGGGCAACGACCAGCGATAATGGCGGCACTAACGCGAACGTGCGCGCGGCTTTTCTCGTCAACGATCGCCTGCTGGTCGTGACACTCCCCTGCGTCGACGAAACGCTGCCCTATCGAGGACTCGAGGCGCTGTTTCCGACTGCGGCGAGAATGCAACGCGCAGCATTCGATTTGACCGGTATTCGCTCCGATGCCCGGGATCAACGACCGTGGTTGCGGCATGCGGCCTGGCCCATGCAGTGGTATCCCCTGCAGTCGCGGGTAGTGCAGCCGCCTGCGCTTGCTAACTCGATAGACGACTATGCGTTCGTACGGGTCGAAGGAGATGGCGTTCATGAGATTCCCGTCGGACCCGTACACGCGGGCATCATCGAGCCTGGCCATTTTCGTTTTTCGATTGTCGGCGAGAAGGTGCTGCGCCTTGAGGAACGTCTCGGTTATCTTCATAAGGGCATTGAGCATCGTTTCACCGAAATGAATCTGTTCGAGGCACATCGTCTCGCCGCACGAATCTGCGGGGATTCTGCCGTGGCGTTCTCGTGGGCGTATTGTCAGGCGGTGGAGGGACTGACGGGCGCTGCCGTGCCGCAGCGCGGCTTGTATCTGCGTGCGCTCGCGCTCGAACTTGAGCGACTTCAGAACCATCTCGGCGATCTCGGCGCGCTCGGCAACGACGCCGGTTTTGCGTTCGGTCTCGCGCAGTTCTCGCGAATTAAAGAACAATTATTGCGGGTCATTTGTAGTGCACTCGGGCAACGGTACCTTCTCGATTGGGTCACGCCCGGAGGGACAACGCGAGACATAGACGCGGCAGGTTCGGCCGCGCTTATTGATGTCGTGCACGAAATCGCGCGCGAAGTTCGCGACCTTCGGCAGATCTACTTGGAGCATTCTGGGCTACGGGACCGTTTCGCCGGCGCGGGCCGGGTTGACGTGGCAATGGCGAGCCGGCTCGGCCTCACTGGACTTGCCGGTCGCGCCAGCGGTCAACCACATGACCTGCGTGTCGATCGACCGTGGCCACCGTACGATCAATTTGAGGTGTCGAAGTGCGTGCGGCAGGATGGCGATGTCGCCGCCCGGGTCGAAGTACGCTTCGACGAGGTCCAGTCGACTTGCGTATTGATCGCGCAGATGCTGAAAGATATACCATCCGGGCCAGTGCGAGTCGAACCCCAGCTGCCGGACAGGTCAGGCTTTGCTGTGGGTCTTATCGAAGGTTGGCGTGGGCCGGTGCTGATCGCGCTGCAGAGCGGTGCTGAAGCAACAATTCGTCGCTGCCACGCGCACGATCCTTCGTGGCAAAACTGGCCTGTACTGGAGCACGCGATCATCGGCAACATTGTCCCGGATTTTCCATTGATCAATAAGTCTTTTAACCTTTCCTATAGCGGGCACGATCTCTAGGCCAACATGTTCAAAGCGCTACGCACCATCGCTAGAGTCGGTATCGTTACAGAACACGCACCTGAGCGCGACGAGACGCTGCGGGTGCGCGCCGCGCTGCACGAAAATATTCTTGCGGTACTCGGCCGCGCATTATGCATTCGGCACGTCGATGCCGGATCGTGCAACGGCTGTGAGCTGGAGATCCATGCGCTCAGCAACCCAATTTACAATATTGAAGGGATGGGTATTCGCTTCGTCGCGAGTCCACGGCACGCCGACATGCTGCTGGTCACAGGTCCCGTGTCACGGCACATGGAAACGGCGCTGCGACGGACCTATGATGCCACGCCAGATCCGAAGGTCGTCGTCGCCGTCGGAGATTGTGGCTGCACGGGCGGTGTTTTTGGTGAGAGCTACGCCAGCTGCGGCCGCGTCTCGAATGTGATTCCTGTCGACGTGCAGGTTCCCGGCTGCCCACCGTCGCCGCAGCGATTGTTGCAGGGAATCCTGACCGCGATTGCCGGGAACCAGCCGCCTGCGCGTGCTTGAGTGGATGCTGATGCACTTACCTACCCTTCTGATTGATCCCGATGAACATACCGCGAAAACCCTTGTTGCGCAGCTGATTAACACGGGATTCCCTGCCAACTTTGCGCTGAATGCTACCGTTGCTTTCTCCCTGCTCGATAGTCAGCCATTCATGGCCGTCATTGTGGTGGCCGACCTTGCCGCCGCCACGTGCCGAAGTTGCATCGCGGAGTTACGCCAATCCTTTCCGCAAGTGTGGTTGATCGTACTGACCAGGAACCCCGTTCCTGATGCACTCGAGACGGTCAGACGGCTGGGTGGCGATGCACTGTTGAGCATCCCGTTCGCTCTTGCAGATCTGAGGTACCGGCTCGCGGCGTTCAGCCTACGCAGTCGACCGACGTTCTGAATAAGGAACGTACATAACGAGCAATATCGGCCGTGATTTGTATAAACGCGATCTCTCCGGCCGATTTAACGTCGCGCCGCACTACAAAAAAGTAGTGCCATACACGCCCCGCTGTTGCCCTAAGCGACCGCCGCAAAATTAGCAGATCGGCTCGTCGTGCGGAGCCGTGGGATGGATGGTGTAGTTCCACTCGCCGTGGAAGGCATGGGGTTCGAGG
>JAYTEX010000307.1:0-6333 GCA_043734785.1 Pseudomonadota bacterium
TCGTCGCACAAAAACAACATATGTCGCGACCGGCGCGTTCTACAACGTATAGGCCCGCTCTCCGTGATCGCTCAAATCCAAGCCCTCGGTTTCGTCTTCCGTATTCACTCGTAAACCGGCCACGACGTCTAAAACCTTGAGGATGAGGTAAGTCAAAATTGCGCACCACGCGATGGTCGCAACGATACCCAAGAGCTGAACGCCGACCTGCTCCATCATCGTGACCCCTTCGCGATATCCCACGCCGCCCAAATCAGCCGACGCAAACACTCCGGCAAGGAGCGTTCCAAGAATTCCGCCCACGCCGTGCACCGGAAATACATCCAGCGAATCATCGATTTTGAGTTTGCGTTTGATGAACTGCGTGGAGAAATAGCAAATCGTCCCCGCTAAAACGCCCACTATGAGTGCGCCACTCGGTGACACGAAACCAGAAGCGGGCGTGATCGTGCCCAGTCCTGCCACCATGCCGGTGACAATCCCGAGCACACTGGGTTTACCGTACCTTATCCATTCAATGGTCATCCAAGCTAACGAACCCGCGGCGGCCGACAAGTGCGTGACAAGCATCGTCATGCCCGCATTGCCATTGGCAGCGAGTGCACTGCCCGCATTGAAACCAAACCAACCAACCCACAACATGGCAGCGCCGGCCACCGTCAAGGTCATGTTGTGAGGTGCCATCGCCGTCTCCGGAAAGCCATGCCGCCGTCCAAGCATCACTGCGGCGACGAGAGCGGCGACGCCGGCATTAACATGCACCACCGTACCGCCGGCGTAGTCCAGAAGCCCCATTTCCATTAACCAGCCACCACCCCAAACCCAGTGACACACCGGCGCATACACCAGCAGCAACCACAACGCACTGAACCCCAGCACTGCCGAAAAGCGCATGCGCTCGGCGAAACTGCCGATGACCAGCGCCGGGGTGATAATTGCAAAGGTCATCTGAAACATCAGAAACACGGATTCAGGCACGGTCCCCGAGACCGACTCGCGCGTGACATCCTGCAGAAACCAATGACCGAGACCGATCCAGGATTGCAAGCGACCGCCGTTGCCGAATGCCAGCCCATACCCGCAGGCGAACCACAGCACCGAGACCAGGCACGTGATCGCGAAGCACTGCATCAGAATGGAAAGCGCGTTCTTACTGCGGACTAGGCCGCCATAGAAAAAAGCGAGCCCCGGGAGCGTCATGAACAGGACCAGCGCGGTCGCCGTCAACAGCCACGCTGTATCCCCAGTATCAATCGTGACGGGTTCAGCAGCGGCGACCATGCCGCTGACTGACAGACCCAAGATAACTGACGCCCCTGCGCTAATTCGCATCATTTTCAGCACTCCCCATTTATTTTCAGTTTCGGGAGCGCGCGTTGGCCCGTAGAAAGCTTAAGAAAAGCCACGGGCCGGCGTCACACGCCCCACTTTAGGGCTGCAGGAAATGTGCCACGGGTCATCTTGGACTGGAAGCAAGCGGTTTTGCGTCCAATCTCCTTGAACGTTAAGCGCAAACCGCCCTAGATTAGTGCTGACTTGGCGAGTGTCGCATCAAGGTAGGGCGCGCGAGGTGGGCGCGCCGCGTTTAGCCACGCTCAGTCCTAGGGACTCAAAGCGCGTCTGTACCGGTTTCCCCGGTCCGAATCCGCATCACATTAATGAGCTCGGTGACGAAAATTTTGCCGTCACCAATCTTGCCCGTGTTCGTTGCTTTCGCAATCGCTTCAATGACTTCGTCCACCTTATCATCGGCCACTGCTACTTCTAGCTTCGATTTGGGCAGGAAGTCCACCACATACTCCGCGCCGCGGTAGAGTTCTGTGTGGCCTTTCTGGCGCCCGAACCCTTTGACCTCGGTGACCGTCAGGCCTTGAACACCGATTTCAGACAATGCTTCGCGCGCATCGTCGAGCTTAAAAGGCTTAATAATCGCAGTCACTAGTTTCATCATTCGACTCCCAGTTCAACATCGCTATTCGTTATCCGCGTGGAGCGCTTTTGCCAGCGCGTCCCATTTTCCATTGATCGATTCCGACGCATCAAACTTAGGTCCTCCCCGGAACCAACGTTCAGGGTCAGCGTTTTCATTCGGCATTGAGCGCTCAATATCGCTTAGACGCCACCTCATTTGAGCGGCAGGCCCTTCAACGGTAATGACCCGCCCCAGATACTTGCAGCTTATGTGCCAGCCAGTCCAGGTTCTCGGGAATTGCCGTTCGCGCAAGTCGAGTGCCTATGATTAAGCCTAACATTTAGCGTATTTCTGGCCCTGAAGCGCACGTGGTTATACCTCGATCTCGACATTGACGCACTATTTTTGTGCGTGGACTTATCACCTCGGTGCACCCAACCGCTTGAGGTTAGAAAATCTTCGCTGGACTGTGCGGTCCCCAGTCAGTTTTAATATTCTCCATGAACATTCCAAACTTGCACCAACTTGCCGAACAACTCCGATCGCTTCTGCCCGAGTCAGCCACCCTGGCACACGAAGAGATTCGCCAGAGCCTCAAAATTTTTCTGGAATCGACCCTGACCAGAATGAATCTGGTCACGCGCGAAGAATTCGACGCCCAGGCGGCGTTGTTGGTCAGGACTCGCGAGAAACTTGATCGCCTAGAGGTGATTATCGCGGACTTGGAAAAACGCGGGTAGACTGCAGTCTGACTGGTCGGTATGGATACCGGGACCCAAAACGACAAGGAATCCGTCATGTCGCTCGCGATTGCTCACGCGCGTGCCCAGGTTGGCCTGTTGGCGCCGCTCGTCACTATCGAAACCCACTTAACCGCTGGACTACCGGCCTTTGGGATGGTCGGACTGGCGGAGACCGCTGTGCGCGAGAGCAAGGAACGCGTGCGCTCCGCGATTCTCAACGCCGGTTTCGAATTTCCGCATCGCCGTATCACCATCAATCTCGCCCCTGCGGATATCCCTAAGGAGGGCACCCGGTTTGATCTGGCGATCGCGCTCAGCATTCTGGCGGCCTCCGGCCAGGTGGTAGCGGCGAGCTTGGAAGAATACGAATTCGCGGCCGAACTTGCCCTCACCGGCGAACTCCGACCAGTGCGAGGTTTGCTCCCTGCGGCGCTGGCGGCGCGCAACGATAATCACGCGTTGATCTGCGCCCGCGAGGATTGCCGGGAAGCCACTTTATGCGCAGGACTCGTGGTATTCGCACCCCGAAACTTGCGCGAGGTCTGCGCCCATCTTGATGGTTCCATGCCGTTGCTGTCCGCCTCGGCTACCCCGGAGGAAGTCCCAATAGGCGGTCCTCGACCGCCCGATCTGGCGGATATACAGGGACAATATACGGCCCTACGTGGCATCGAAATAGCCGCTGCTGGTGGCCATAACCTGTTGATGGTCGGCCCCCCTGGCACGGGCAAGACGATGCTGGCGATGCGTCTGCCTGGCTTGTTGCCTCCCTTGAGTTCGCAGGCGGCATTGGAGGCGGCCACTATTCGGTCGATCGCCAATCTGCCGTGGATTCCCGAGTTGTGGTGCACGCCGCCGTTTCGGTCGCCCCATCACACCGCCTCGGCGGTCGCCATCATCGGCGGCGGGGCCAATCCTAGACCGGGAGAAGTCTCGCTCGCCCATCACGGGGTTTTGTTTTTTGACGAGCTGCCCGAGTTCGACCGCCGCGTACTCGAAGTGTTACGCGAACCGCTGGAGAACTTCAAGGTGACCATTTCGCGCGCCGCCAAAGCCGCTGAGTTTCCGGCCGACTTCCAGTTCATCGGCGCCATGAATCCCTGTCCCTGCGGATATGCGGGCGACCCTTCCGGGCGCTGCTACTGCTCGGCAGAAAGAATCACGAAGTATCTGTCACGAATTTCGGGGCCACTACTGGACCGAATCGATATTCAGTTGGAAGTCCCGCGCGAAAATGACTGGCTGCGACATACCCAAGCCCACGCGCCGGAATCCAGCGCGGTCGTACAAAGCCGCGTGATCGCCGCGCGCAAGATTCAGGTGGAGCGGCAAGGTTGCCTGAATTCGCGTCTCGGTCCAGCTCAACTCGCGGAGATTGCATGCCTCGACGGGCCGAGTCGAAGCCTGCTTGAGCAGGCGTTCACGCGCTTTAACCTGTCACCTAGAACCTATCATCGCTTGCTCAAACTGGCGCGCACGATTGCTGATCTCGCGGCACTATCGCGCATCACGCACCTGGAGATTGCCGAGGCGCTCAGTTTGCGGCGTCTCGAGCTGCGACAAAATGCAGGCACCGGGCGACGCGCGGGCCTTTACCCCGGATAAGTCCTTCCTTTAGATTGGGCCACTGTGAGTAACGCGCGGGTTAACTAACGTGAAGAACGACGCAACGCAAGACAGCCAAATCCGGATTGGCGTCGAAACCAATTTCATTTCCGGGCAATCGGATCCCTCGCGCAAGCGTTACGTCTTTGCGTACACCATCACCATTGAGAACATCGGCAGCGTGGCAGCACAACTACTCACTCGCCACTGGATCATTACGGACGCTTCCGGGCAGGTCCAGGAAGTCAAGGGCAACGGGGTGGTTGGCGAGCAGCCACACCTGGCACCGGGAGACTCATTTCGTTACACCAGCGGCGCTGTGCTCGAAACACCGGTCGGCACGATGCAAGGGACCTATCACATGGTGACCGACGAAGGGTCGCGTTTCGAAGCACCCATTGCCGTTTTTCGACTCGCGGTACCGAACGTTCTGCACTAGCCTCTTTGGCTGTAGCGCGCGAGTCTTCGTTTCGAAACGCAATGGCAACCTACGCGATAGGCGATATCCAGGGATGTCTGGATTCGCTGCATCAACTGCTCGATAAAATTTCATTCAACGCGGCCCGCGATCGTCTCTGGTTCACAGGCGATTTGGTCAATCGCGGTCCCGACAGCCTCGGCGTGCTGCGCCTGGTCCACGCGCTTGATGGGTGTTCGATAACGGTGCTGGGCAATCACGATCTGCACCTGCTCGCGGCGAGATACGACCCACAGCGGCGTCAGAAGAGGGGTGATACGCTGGAGGCGGTACTCGCGGCAAAGGATTGCGATCCGTTGCTGGATTGGTTGCGTCATCGACCCCTATTTCACCACGATCGATCACTCGGCTTCAGTATGGTCCACGCCGGTGTTCCCGTGCACTGGAGGATCGATGAGGCCGTGCAGCGTGCGGGTGAAGTCGAGACGGTGCTACGCGGCACCGGGTTCGTGCGATTTCTCAAAAAAATGTATGGCAACACGCCGGCGCAATGGAGGAGCGATCTCGAACTCGCTGAGCGCCTGCGCTATATCACGAATTGCTTTACGCGCATGCGCTACTACAAACCTGACGGGCGACTCGATTTCAAGTCCAAAGAGGGGCTTGCCGCGTCCCCCACCACTGATCTTATCCCCTGGTTCATGATGCCCGCGCGGGCTTCTGCGGCCGAACCTATCGTGTTTGGGCACTGGTCGACGTTGCGCCTAAGCGAGAGCCAGGAACAGCAATTCAAGGTCTTTCCCCTGGATACCGGGGCCGTGTGGGGCGGCAGGCTGACTGCGCTGCGCCTCGAAGATGGTGTGCGCTTTAGTGTGGATGGATTGCGTTGCGTCTTTCGAGCACCACAAAGCTGAACGAACAAAAATTTCGGTCGTCTGCCGCGAAGTCTTCGCGTGCAGTTTCCCGCCATTCATCCCGCGCGAATAACGGAAACCTGACATCCCCTTCAATATCACCGTGGACTTCGGTGAGAAATATTCGGGTGGCCACGGGGAGTGCCGCGAGATAGAGCGCGTATCCACCAATAACCATGACTTCAGTGGCGGGCACCGCTGCAGTTAGCGCTTGCGCGAGCGACGCCACCACCACACAGCCATCGGCCACCGCGAGCGGATCTCTCGACACCACAATATTGAGCCTGCCGGGTAATGCGCGCCCGATCGATTGATGGGTAATTCGCCCCATGATGAGGGGGTATCCAAGCGTTATCTGCTTGAACCGCTTGAGGTCGGCCGGCAGATGCCACGGGAGAGTGGATGCCCGCCCGATCACGGCATTAGTCGCCATGGCGACCACGATATTCATGCGCACATCGGCGGCCTCATGACTTACACCGCGATAGGTGCCGCGATACCCGGGTGTGCGCGGTAGTCCAGAAGCTCAAAGTCTTCATATTTGAAATCGAATATCGAAGACACTTGTGGATTGAGGCGCATCACCGGGAGCGCGTAGGCCTCGCGAGTCAATTGCAAGTCAGCCTGTTCGAGATGGTTTAAATAGAGGTGCGCATCACCCAGCGTGTGCACCAACTCGCCCACTCGTAGCTTGCAGATCTGCGCCAACATCATCGTTAGCAGTGCATAGGATGCGATATT
>JAYTEX010000308.1:0-13166 GCA_043734785.1 Pseudomonadota bacterium
GCGCCACCTCCGCCAGCGCGCGATCACGGTCGCGTTCCAACCGCGCCGTTTCGGCCAGCGCTTCGAACGCGGAATGCTCTGCGCGTTCGGCGCGCGCCAGCGCCTCACTACGCTGTTCGCTCAGGGTTGATTCGAGCTGGGAGGCGCCCAGGGTCTGCCGCCAAAGATGTTTGAGCATCGAGAAATTGGGCCAGGCGTCATCGCCCATCCCATGTTCTTCACGCAAACGGTCGAACTCGGGTTGGCGCAGATGGAGGGCTGCGGCTTCGTCCAGGAAATCCAGAAACTCGCGCGCCGCACCTTCCGGTACGGCACTGCGCGCCGCGTGAACCGCGCGGTGAACCGCGCGCGCTTCGAAGAACCCCGCATCACCTGCGTCGAAATCGATTTTCATGTTCGACTGTCCACGCGTTCAGTCTGGTCCTTTAAAGTTGTTCGGCCGCTAATCCCAGCTGTTTTATTGTCGCCTCTTCGCCGCGATGCGTCACTACACCGACAACCCCGCGTGCGGGGATCAGATACCGTTCGGCCACCGCGCGCAGGTCGGGGTAGGAAGTCTTGAGGGCTTGCGCCCGGTATTGCGCGCGAAACTCTGGCGTGCGCCCATGCTGCGCACTGTAGAACGCATCGACCGCGGCGCCCGCCGGTGAACGGGGTTTATCGAGCGCCCGGATCACGCCGAGGATCGATTCTTCCAGACGCGCTGCATCATCGGTCGTGGCAAACCATTGCAGCGCGCGATCGAAGTCGTGCAGGGTGTCGGCGAGGCGGGGATCGCGGTAGGAATAGAAAAAGAAGCAGCCACTGTCGCCGTCAAACGTCGCGCCGCCGCCGTAAGCGCCGCCCTTTTCGCGAATTGTCGGATGCAGAAAGCCATCCGCAAGATAGCGGCTCAAGACCGACAAGGCCGGCGCATCGGGGTGTCCTTCGGCGACTACCGGGTAGGCCTTGGCGCAGAAGTTCACGTCCGAATTGATGAGCCAGGCCGTGGCCTGCGCCGAACTGACGGCGGGCAGGTGAAAGGCGGCGGACTGGGCTGCGGGCGTTGCCGAAGCCAGCTCACGCAGCGTGGCCTGCGCGGCTGCGAGCGCCTCTTCTTCGCCGACCAGCAGCACCTGTGGTGACGTCGTGAGCAGCTTTTCCCGCAGGGCGTCGAAGGTTACGAACAGGGCTTGGAGCGCTGCAGGGTCCTTCTGCACGGCGGTTTCCAGGCGCTGAATGTCGCGCAGATTGCTCGGTCCGTCCCACAAATCGGCCAGCCAACCACTGCGTGACAGGCCGCGGGCTGCGCCATGCATGGCCAGTTGATGACCGCGGTCGGTGACGCTGAGTTCCAGATCGGCGCGCGTTTGGGCGAGCAGATCACGCAGGCGATCGTGCTCGTCGAAACGCGCGCCGGCCAGGATCTCCGCCACTGTCCTGGCCAGCGCCGTGGTATGTCGGCGTAAGCCCTTGGCCGAGATCACCAGCTTACCGTGATGCAAGTTGAGGTCAGCGAGCGTACTGCGGACCAAAGTGGTCGCCGCGAAATTGCCGACCTGGGCGCGGCGCGCCTGGGTTTCCAGGTAGGATTCCTTACCCATCCCGAAATCGAGCAGATAGGCCGCAAATAACGGCAATGCGGTCAGTTCGGTGGCGTTCAACACAGGCAGCTCATACACCCATTGGGCGTGCACCAGGCCGTTGGTGCCGCGCTGATAGCTGTGCACGTGGCGCCCACCGATGATCTCCACACCGCCCACCACGGGGGCGGCGGTTGCCGGTACGTCGGCTAAGGTTAACTTGGGCAGGATATCCGGATCGTCCTGGCGCGCCTGGCGCGTGGCGAGCGAATTGGTCAGGCGCACGATTTCCGCCCGCGAGCGATCGGTCAGGCGTGCGTAAACCGCGGCCAGACGCGCGCGTTCGGCGGCCTGTTCGGTGTCACGCTTATGCAGATCAGGGGTCATGATCACGCGCACGCGATGGGGGTTCTCGAGCAGTTGCATGCGCACCAATTGTTTGAAATAGGTCGGCTCCGCGATGTCTTCACGGAGTGTGGTCAGCAGGGCATCAATGTCGAGCAGGGCGACGGGATCGGCCCGATACAGCGCGCCCGGCAGCATGCGACTCATGAGCTGCAAACCGTACGGATAGCTATCCCCGCTAATATCACGCTGTGCCATTTCGATGCGGTCGAGCGCCGCGTGCAACACGGCTGGGTCCACGCCTTCGCGCGCCACGCGCTCGAAGACCGCCATGATGTCTTTCTCAAGGCTTGCGGCCTGGTGTGGATCCGATCCTTCGACGCCGCACATGAACGCCATTTGGCGGGCGGAATCGTCGAGTCCACACAGTTCTGATGGCGCTTTGGCATAGGGCGTCGTTTCGAGGTAATGGCGCAGTGGTGATGCGCTGTGTTCGAGCAACACCCCCGTCAACAGGTGCGCCTCGAGCAGCGTGCGGGGCGCGGTGGTATCGCCCAACAACCAGCCCCACAGCACATGGGTGGCGCCGGTTGTATGTTCAGCGTCTTCCACGGCGTAGGTGGTCGTGATATCCCTTGAACTTGCGTGCGGTGACTGGCGGCCACTGACGATGATCTGATCTCTTTTTTGAAAGCGCCGCAGAGCGAGATCTTCGAATCGGGTCTGGTGTTCGCGCACCGGGAAATTACCGTAGGTGATGAATACCGCCTGGCTGGGATGATAATGACGCGCGTGAAACGCCTTGAGCTGAGGGTGGGTCAGACGCGGGATCTCAGCTGGATCGCCGCCGCTATTAAAGCGATAGGGCGTGTCCGGTAATAGCATCGCCTGAAGATGTTGCCAGAGTTGCGCAACAGGGGAACTCATCGCGCCCTTCATTTCGTTGTAGACCACGCCCTTGTAGACCAGTCCGAGGTCTGGGTCGTTGGCCGCCGCGAACTCCACGCGACAGCCCTCTTGCGCGAAATCGAGGGGATCCAGGTTGGGAAAAAACACGGCATCCAGGTAAATCGCAAGCAAGTTGTCAAAGTCTTTCCGGTTGCGCGTCGCGAACGGATAGGCGGTGCTGTCGCTGCTCGTGAAGGCGTTCATGAAGGTATTAAGCGAGCGCCGCAGCATCATGAAAAAAGGATCGCGCACCGGGTAGCGGGCGCTGCCGCACAACGTCGTGTGCTCGAGGATGTGTGCCACCCCGGTCGAATCCTCGGGAATGGTCGGGAATGCCACCATGAAGGCGTTGTTGTCGTCCTCGCAGGCCAGATGAAAGTGCCGCGCGTCGGTAGGGCCGTGGCGGTAAGCCTGCAGTTCGACATTCAAAGAGTCGATGCGGCGGATGCTATCCAACGTGAAGGCAGTCGAAGTCATGATGTACCCTTTGTACTGAAAGAAGCGCGGTTCAGGTTCCCGTTCCAGGTCCCTTTGATCGGGACTGTCGTCGAGCGCGCATCGTCATCGGCTGCGCTCGATCTGCTGTATTGCGCCACGCAGGCCCCGTAGATCGCGAATTTCAACCTGCGCGGGGCGATAAGATTCCGGCCATTCGCGGCCATGGCGGTTTACCCAGATGGCCGAAACGTGCGCGCCGTGCGCGCCCTCGATGTCGTCATAGGGCTCGTCGCCGACATGCACCATCGCGGCGGCGGCGATCCCTGCCCGACGTTGTACCGCCTCGAACATCCGCGGATCGGGCTTGCTGGTGCCGGTATCGGCGGGCGCGATGCTGAATTCGAAGTAGTGTGCCACACGCGCGTGCGCAAGATCCGTGTTGCCGTTAGTCAACGCGACCAACCGGTAGTCCTGCGCGAGCGTGCGCAGCACCGTGTCTACTTCGGGAAACAGTTCAACTTCGCTCCGCGCGCGCAGGAATGTCGCGACGCCGGCTTGCGCCAGGGCCGGGTCGTAACCCGCGTCGGTGAGCAAACGAACCAGCGCCGCAAGCCGCAGGGCCGTGAAATCATGACGCAACGCGGGCGTTGCCTGCGCCAGCGCGCGGCGGTAGGCCTGCAGGTCGAGCATGCTATAACGGGCCGCGATCAGTGGCGCATGGTGCGCGATCCACGCGTATTGCATCTCCTCGGCGCGGGCCAGCACGGGACCTGCATCCCACAAGGTGTCATCCAGATCTAGCGTAACGAGTGCGATCACAAGGTCATCCGGTCAGGCACGTGGGGTTCGCCAGCATAACGCGCGACAGCCCGCAGGACGAGGTTACAATGTGGCAGAGCAGAATTCCGGGGAGATACAGATGCCGTCATTCGATATCGTGTCCGAAGTGAACATGCACGAGCTGACCAATGCGGTGGATCAGGCTAATCGTGAGATCGATAACCGCTTCGATTTCAAGGGGACGGGCGCTAAAATCGAGCAAAAAGAACATCTCATGACCATCTCCGCACAGACCGAATTCCAGGTCAAGCAGGTGCTTGAGATTCTGCGTATGAAGATTGCCAAGCGCGGTATCGAGATGAGCTGTCTCGACGCCGGCCCCCTCAACGTCGCGCTCAACGAGGCGCGCCAGACGTTGACCGCCAAACACGGGATCGACAAGGAAGTTGGCAAGAAAGTTGTCAAATTCATCAAGGAGGGTGGGTTGAAGGTGCAGGCGCAGATTCAGGACGAACAGGTGCGCGTGACGGCCAAGAAGCGGGACGATCTGCAGGACGTTATCGCCGCCTTGCGCGGTGCCAGCTTGGGCATGCCGCTGCAATTCAGTAATTTTCGCGACTGATATCGAATGTCGCTGCTCGAGGAACATTTCTACGCCTGTCCCTACTGCGGGGAAGCGATCTCCAGCCTGCTTGATTTATCCGAGCCAACGCAACGCTATATTGAAGATTGCGAAGTCTGTTGCCGCCCGATCGAGCTCGCGTTTGAGTTCTCGGATGGCAGGCTATCCTATTTTTCCGCGCGCAACACGGACGCTTGATCGCCCGCCCATGCAGGAAGCCTTGCTCCTTCTGCTGATCCTGGGCGCGCTGCTAGGGGGGTGGCATTGGAGCGTGAGCGGTCGCGAAAGGGTGCTCGCAATAAGCGGCGAAATTTGCCGCGATATGCAGCTGCAGCGATTGGACGATTCGGTCGCCTTGCGCGGGATGCGTCTCGTGCGGGCACCGAAGTTCGCGCTCGAGCGTCGCTACGAGTTCGAATTCAGCACGGACGGCCTCGACCGCCGACGCGGTCAGATCGTGCTGAATGGGTTCGCGCTACAGCACGCCCGACTCGAAATGCCTGATGGCCCACTGCTCATTGAGACCGGCTAGCGCGCCGACGCATGACGCGGGTCAATCGTCGCGCAGACGCGACGCCAATTCTTCTATCAGTGCCTGATCGTGTGCCTTGGCCGAGGTGCGCGCCGCGTGCGCACGCTGTTTGATACGCTCCAAGTGTGCTTTCTGGTTGGCGAACATCTGACGTGACTGTTGGGCACCCTGCTGCTCTTCTTGATCGTGCAGCCAGGCTTCGACTTCCTCTTCAAAACGACCCCGGGTGGCGGCTTCTTCCTGACGGTGATGCGCCAGGCTTTGCTGGTTGCGGGCTGCCGCCGCTTGCACACGTAGACGCGCTGCTTCCGCGGCCGCCGCATTGGCGCGCGCCGCGCTCACCTGTGCTTCGATCGCGGTGACATCCGCGACCAAGCGGGCATCGCGCTCAGTGCGTGCCGAGCTATCGCGAGCGTGTGCCTCTGCCGCAGCCTGGAGTTGCTGCTCGAGGCGCTGTTGGACCGTGACGGCTTCCTCTTGAGCGCGTTGCGCCCCCGCTAACGCCGCGCGTAGCTCGCCGGCTTCGCCTTCGAGTCGCTCTCTGTCAATGCGGAGCTTTTCTTCTTCATGCTCGCGCAGCTGCTCGTGGGCCTGCTTGTACTCCTGGATAATGCGTTCGGCCTCTTCCGCTGCGGCGTTGCGGGCCGCTTCCGCCGTCGCTTTTTCGCGATGCGCTTGCTCGAGTTCTTCAGCGTTGCGGGCGAATTCTGCCTCGAGCTTGCGTCGTTCACCGTCAACTTTGAATTGGATTTCATCCCGCAGTTTGCGTTCGAGTTCGAGCTCTCGCAGCTGTCTCGTTTCGGCTTCGCGCGTACTGTTGATCCGCGCTTGTTCGACTTCAACCTGGATGCGCTTGGCTTCGGTAAGGCGTTTCTGTGCCTCCTCGGATTCGAGCTTGAAGCGTTCGCGTTCAGCACTGAGCTGAAGTTCCGCTTCTTCCTTCATGCGCTGCAGGCGCGCGAGCTCTTGCGCCTGCCAGGCGTAGCTTTCTTCGAGCTTCTTTTCTTCTTCGTGCAAGCGACGTTCGGCATCCGCGCGCATCTGCGCAATGCGGGCTTCTTCCGCTCGCTGGCGCGCGCCAGCTTCTTCCTCGGCGCGTTGCTTCTCTTCCTCAATCTGCGTTTTGAGTCGCTGCACCTCTTCCCAGGTCCGCTGCGCGCGCGCGGCGTCTGCGGCGAGCCGCGCTTGTTCTTCCGCCTGTCGCTTGGTCGCTTCCTGTTCCATCGCGAAGTGCGCGGCCTCGGCCTCCTCGCGCAGGCGCTGCGCGTGTTCTATCTGGACATTGGCCGCCTGGATCTCGACCAGCACCTGGGCGCGCTGTGCCTCCGCTTCCTGTTCAGCTTGCCGGCGCTCCTGTTCTACCTGTGCCTTGAGGCGATGGGCATCCTCCAAGGCGAACCGGGCCTGCTCGGTATCAGCTGCCAATCTGGCTTGTGCTCCCTGGAGTCGCGTTTCCGCGTCGCGCGCCAGCTGATCGCGGACCACCTCGTTCTCGGCTTTTAAGCGCTGCGCTTCCTGCAGCGCTTCGCGCATGCGTTCGGTATCAATTTCGAGTTGATTCTGTTGCTCGCGCAGCTTCGCTTCGGAATCCGCCTTGAGCCGCTGAGCTTCTTCAAAGGCGACGCGCGCCTTTTCGGCGTCTACCGCGAGTTGCGCGCGCTGCTCGCGCAAGTAAGCTTCAGCTTCGCGGGCGACTGAGTCGCGCGTGGATTCTGCCTCTGCTTTCAACCGCTGCGCCTCTTCCCAGACCACGCGCGTGCGTTGCGCCGTGGCCGCAAATTGCGTTTGCTGTTCTCGCAATCTCGTTTCGGCCTCAAAGGCAAACGCCTCGCGCGTCGCTTCCGCCTCTGCCTTGAGCTGCTGCGCTTCTTCCAAGGCCCGGCGCGCTCGCTCGGTTTCGGTTGCCAGTTGCGCATGCTGTTCGCGCAAGCGTGCTTCTGTCTCGCTGGCCAGCCGATCGCGAATGCCTTCCGCCTCTGCTTTGAGACGCTGTGTCTCCTCCCAGGCCAGATGTGTCCGCTCCGCTTCAGCCTCTAAGTGCGCCTGTTGTTCGCGCAGCCGGTTTACGGCCTCCTGTTCCAGTCCATGGTTTGCGGCCTGTGCGTCGACTTTCATCTGGCGCACCTCCTCGATCTGCCGCGCCACCGTGACGGCTTGCGCAGACGCCTGCTCGCGCAGGCGCACGGCAGTGGCCTCTGCAGCACGTTGATCCGCCTCTAGCAGTGCGCGCAGATCTGCGGCTTCTGCCTCGAGCGTGCGACGGGCGTGTTCGGCCTCGGCCGCATATTTCGCCTTTTCCAGCGCCATGCGATCGCGCAGTTCCTGCGCCATTTCCGCACGGGCTGTTTCGGCTTCCTGCCGCAAGCGCAAAGCTTCTTCAACTTTCTGATTCGCTTCGCGCAGCTCGCTCAAATCGTGTTCCCGTGCGCGTTCTGCCGTGATCTGCGCTTGTTGCCTAGCCTGTTCGAGCTGGGCCTTAAGTTGCCGGGCCTGTTCGAGCGTCTGGCGCGCTTTTTCGGAATCCCGCGCGAGTCGCGCCCGTTCGATCTCCAGTTCCGAGTTCACGCGCTGTTCGGCTGCGAGACGCGCCCGGTCGGCCTGGTCTCTTAGTTTGCGGGCCTCTTCTAGCTGGATGTTCGCTCTGGCCAATTCAGCTTTGAGCGCCTGCGCCCGCAGTTCGGCTTCTAGCGGGTCGGGTGATCCAGTGCCCGGTTGCGGCGCCTGTAACCCCTGACGCTCCCGCTCGGAACGTTGTGAGGCTGGGACGACCGCACTGACCGGGGTAGAGGTAACCGCGCTGACTCTCCCGCGCGCGCCGGGACGCGCATTGGAGGGGCTCGGTCCTAGCTTGTCTGGCGCGGGATTGCCAGCCTTCAATAGACCATGACGTGCCATGCCGCCGGCCAGAAAATGTACATCGAAGCCGCGTTCTGAAAGTAGGAAAGCCCCGACCGAACTGCGTGACCCCGTGTCGCAACAGATGATGTAAGTCTTGCTGCGATCCAGGCGCTCGGCGTGCATGCGCAAGGTGTTCAAAGGCAGGTTCAGGCTGTGTTCGATGCTGCCTCCCTGGTGCTCCTCCGGGAACCGCACGTCGAGCCATACTGCGCCGTGATTGTTCACGATGCGCGCTGCTTCCTGATAGGACAGATCGCTCAGCAGGGGCTTCTTGATCAGTTCGACGAAATCCGCCTTGGTCAAACGCATCAAGGTGCCAGCGGTCAACATCACCACCGTTGCATTGCGTTTGGCGTCCGAGACCAGCGCCTCCTCCCCGAAGGTGTCGCCGGCGCCCAGTAGCGCGAGTTTGATCGGCGTCTTGTCGGCGGCAATTTGACGGCTGACCTGGCATCGACCGTGTTGAATGACGTAGTAATAGTCGCCAACATCCCCCTGGCGCACGATAGTCTCGCCGCTCTTGACCTCGATCGGTTCGAGACTGGTGAAGATACGTTGGATATTCGCCGCCGGCACCCGACTGAACAACTCGGACTGCAGCATGCGTGTCATCCAGTCGCTGTCGTCCTCCGCTTCGATCTCGGTGACTCTGATATCCTGCATCTCGCTGACCCCGTCAAGCGCGAGCACTTTGTCCAACAAATCACGACTGACCCGCAGAACATTGACGTCACTGACCGCTCGCGCTGAGAGCTGCCGAGGTTGCAGCTGAGCCAGAGGATGCACCGCGTCCGCAGTGCCGCCGAGGATGCGCTTGACCAATTGCTGGCCGGAGAAAAGCTCAAGGCCGCCCTCCAGCAGAAAGAACGTGAAGGTGTCGCGATCGCCTTCGTGAAAAACATAGTGACCGCGGCGCACAGCTTGCACTTCGGCCTGCGTGAACAACTGCTGACGTCGCTGCACGGACAAGCCGTTCAACGGCACCAGCATGCGCAGCACCGCCGCGAATCTCTGTTCAATTGCCGCCGGCGCGCTCATGTAGAAGAACCACCCAAGGTGTTGACGCTCGCTGAGAAATCTGACGGCTTTGTGCCGTCACTGTCAATTAAAGCAACATAGAGGGTGCCGCGCAGGGCGCTAGGAGGGGCTTTGTGATAGCGATCACGCATTATCCGAGGCTTTCCTCGTTAACGGCCTTCATTTTGTGACGGATTATACGCAGTCCGCGCGGGCGACGGGAACGGGCAATGAGGCCTGTAAGGCGGGCTGGTCAAACGCGCCAAGGCGTCGGCGTAAGCCCACACCGCGGCCGTGACAGGCGATATCCGGGTCACCGGCTGGTCCGGGTGCAGACGGGGTTTCAAATCGAGTCCGGACTTCGTGCGCGAGCATAGAAGGGGCGTCCAGTGCCGCTTTTTGACTCGATTAGGCGTAGACTCTTGCGCCAAATGGCAAGTCCGCTGCGGTCTTGCGCAAGCTACTGAGGTCAGGGTGACAGACGGCGAAAAAAAATCGCGCGAGCGTCGACTTTACGAGTTGCAGGTCGAACATCGGGATCTGGACGAAGTGGTGGCCCGTCTCGTGGGTTCGGCGCAGATCGACGAGTTGCTCGTCAAACGCCTGAAGAAACGCAAGCTACAACTGAAGGACCAGATCGCGAAATTGAAGAGCGCGTTGATCCCGGACCTCGACGCGTAAGCGCGCTTCCAGAATTCGACCGCGCAGCGCGAGGAAATCGCACGCCGCTTGGCGCTGGTGGCCAGAACCAAGGATCGGGCGAGTGCCGCCAAGCGCACGGCGATGGCATACCCCGTTATGGTGGTTGAACGCTTGAGAACTGCGCGGCCAGTGCTCGGGCCGCGTCGTTTTGAGACTCGTCCAACTGGCTGGCGAGCAGGGTGGCGTTCTGCGCGGCGACCGACAGACCACCAGCGGCGGCGACGCGGAACCAGGCCAGGGCCTTAATCGGATCTACCGGCACGCCAGCACCCCTCTGGTAGGCCGAACCGAGCGCATTCTGCGCAAGTCGCGAGCCTTGTCGCGCCGCATCTTCCCACCAAATCGCGGCTTTGGACGGATCTCGATCAACGCCCAGACCGCGCAGGAAAAGAAGGCCCATGTTGTATCCGGCATCGGCTTCGCCGCCGGCGAAGGCGCGCTGCCACCAGTCATGGGCGGCCGCGAAATCGCGGGTCACTCCGTCGCCACGAAAATAGAGGAGGCCCAGTTGTTGCGCAGATTTGGCGCTGTCATGGCGGGCCGCCTTCTCAAACCACTGGCGTGCCAGCGTCGGATCCCTAGACGCCCCCTCGCCGGTTTGATACATCACCGCGAGGTTGTGTTGCGCTTTCGCGAAGCCCTGGGCTGCCGATTTTTCGAACCACTGCCGCGCAATCGCTTGATCCGCCAAGGTCCCCCAGCCCTGGTCATGTAGGACTCCCAGATAGTACTGGGCGGCGGGGTCGCCGGCCTGGGCTGGGGCCTGAAATTCTTGTAGGGCGAGTCCGTAGTCGCCTGCGGTGAAGGCATTGATGCCGCCTGCCAGTTCGGCGTGGACGACCGAGATCAGCGCGCACAGGAGACCGCCGGGGACAAGTCGTATGAGCCTCATCTGGGCTACCTCCAGGAATCGACTAGGTGACAGAAGCGCGCTGGTTCGACTTCTCGTGGCGGTGCGCGGTTCCCGCTTTTCATGTATTACAATACCGGTTGATATCCTAAAAATCGGAACTCCCATGTCGATAGCGCGTTTTTCTGGCACTGAGTCCTATATCGCCACCGAAGATCTCATGATGGCCGTCAATGCGGCAATCACCCTCGCCCGCCCGTTGCTTATCAAGGGCGAACCGGGCACTGGCAAAACGATGCTGGCAGAAGAGATTGCGAAATCCCTGGGTCGCCCGTTGATCCAGTGGCACATTAAATCCACCACCAAAGCCGCGCGTGGTCTCTACGAATACGATGCCGTCGCGCGTCTGCGCGATTCGCAGCTGGGCGATAACCGGGTCAATGACATTCGCCACTACATTTTGAAAGGCAAGCTGTGGGAAGCATTCGAGTCGCCCGTCCAGCCGGTGCTGTTGATCGACGAAATCGACAAGGCCGATATCGAATTCCCGAACGATCTGCTGCTGGAACTCGATCGGATGGAATTTTTTGTCTACGAGACTAAGGAAACGATCAAGGCGGTGCAGCGCCCGATCATCATTATCACCAGTAATAACGAGAAAGAATTGCCGGACGCGTTCCTGCGCCGCTGTTTCTTCCATTACATCCGCTTTCCGGATCAGCAAACGATGGATCAAATTGTCCACGTGCACTACCCGGACATCAAGAAACGGCTGCTGGCGGAGGCGATGCAATGTTTCTTCGAACTGCGCGAGCTGCCGGGTCTGAAGAAGAAACCCACTACCTCGGAACTTCTGGACTGGATCAAATTGCTGGTAGCCGACGATATTCCACCGGAAGCCCTGCGCGAAAAAGACAGCCGCAAGGCGATCCCGAAACTCTACGGTGCATTGCTCAAGAACGAACAGGATATGCATCTTTTTGAGCGCCTGGTATTTATGTCGCGAGGGCGCAGTGCTAACTGAGTTTTTTTATCGCCTGCGGAAGGTCCAGATCCCGGTTTCAGTGACCGAGTTCTTGACCTTGATGGCGGCACTCGAGGCGCGCGTAGCAGGGTTCTGTGTCGACGACTTCTACTATCTCGCCCGCGCCACCTTGGTCAAAGACGAACGTTTCTTCGATCGTTTCGATCAAGTGTTCGGGGATTACATCCGCGGTCAGCAGACGATCTTCGAGCAAATCCTGGGCGAGATCCCGCTCGAATGGCTGCGTACGCAGAAACAGCTCAATCTCTCGGAAGAAGAGAAAAAACTGATCGAAAGCCTGGGCGGTTGGGACAAGCTCATGGAAACCCTGAAGCAGCGTCTCGAAGAGCAGAAGAGCGCGCATCACGGAGGGAACAAATGGATCGGCACCGGCGGTACCTCGCCGTTTGGCGCCGATGGCTACAATCCCGAAGGCGTGCGCATCGGCTCTGCTAAGGGCCGGCAAGGACGGGCGGTCAAGGTGTGGGACAAGCGCGAGTACCAGAACCTCGACGATTCGCTCGAGCTCGGGACCCGCAATATCAAAGTGGCCTTGCGCAAGCTGCGCCGCTTCGCACGCGAAGGTGCCGAGGAAGAGCTCGATCTCGACGACACCATCCGATCCACTGCACGCCGGGCTGGGTTACTCGATATCAAGCTGGTGCCGGAACGGCGTAACGCGACCAAGCTATTGTTGCTGCTGGATGTGGGCGGATCGATGGATGGCCACGTGAAGGTGTGTGAAGAGCTCTTCTCCGCCGCACGCATGGAGTTCAAGCACCTGGAGCATTTCTACTTTCACAATTTCGTGTACGAAACGGTCTGGCGCGACAATCAGATGCGCAACAATGTGCGCCTGCCGACCCAGCAGCTCATCAATACCTACAGTGCGGATCACAAGGTCGTATTCGTGGGGGATGCCACCATGAGCCCCTACGAGATCATGGCAGTGGGCGGCAGCATCGAACATTGGAATGAGGACTCCGGCGCGACCTGGATTGCGCGGTTGCTGGCGCTCTATCCCTATGCAGTATGGCTAAATCCACAACCGGAAGATTATTGGAGCTACATTCCGTCGATTGGAATGGTGAAGCAGCTGTTGTCTGATCGGATGTTCCCGCTGACCATCGACGGCCTCGACCGCGCGATGAAGGCGCTCAAGAAATCCCATTAATGCGCCACTGATCGGTTGGCGCATGTGCAGGCGGATTGGGCGCTGCGTGCTGCCCCTGCTGGTCGCTGTCTGCGCACCCGTCGCGCCAGCGTGGGCGCTCTCGGCCGCCGATCTCGCGCTGGTCATCAACGCCGACGATCCCTTGAGCACCGCGCTCGGCGCGCATTACCAAAAAGCGCGAGGGATCCCGGCCCGCAATGTCCTTCGGGTACGCTTAGGGACGCCGCGCGCGGTGCTGTCGCCCGGTGATTTCGCGCACGTCTGGCAACAAACG